>DATLQP010000160.1:0-15328 GCA_035535155.1 Propionibacteriaceae bacterium | reverse complement strand
CGAACGCCAGTACGGCGAGGATCACCACAACGACTATCGCGAGAACGATCCATCCGGTGACACCCATGCGAGTTCCCTTCTACCTGGCGGACTAGGGGCTCTGTCCCGTTGCGCGGGGCCTACTGCGCAAGTATCCGCTTGGTAGGGATACCCGCGCTGCGTTCATCCGAAACTGGTGCAGCCGGTCGCTGAGCCGCCTCCGAACGTCGCCGGATGAGTGGCGAGCTGCTGACGACGCCTGCGGCTGCGAGGACCGGCGACAGTGGGCATTGGCTCGGGGGTTGGCACGGGCGGCTGCGTGGTGGGATCGCGAAGGCTCGGGTTGGTGTCAGCAGTGCCTTTCAGAGGTACATTCCGCTGGCACCGTCACGTGGCCGACCTTCGGGTGACTGGGGCAGCGGACCTGGCGGTAGCGCTCGTCGCATCTGCTCCAGCTGGGCCCGAGCAGCCATCTGCTGGGCGAACAGGGCCGTCTGAATGCCGTGGAAGAGACCCTCTAGCCAGCCGACCAACTGAGCCTGAGCGATCCGCAGCTCTGCATCGCTGGGGGTCGCATCATCGCTGAAAGGCAGGGTGATGCGCTCCAGCTCCTCGGCCAGTTCGGGGGCCAGACCGTCTTTGAGCTCGGTGATCGAGGTTTCATGGATCGCTCGCAGCCGCTGCCGGCTGGCGTCGTCGAGCGGAGCCGACTTCACCTCGGCAAGGAGCTGCCGAAGCATGTTTCCGATTCGCATGACCTTTGCGGGCTGCTCGACCAGATCGGTCACCGATTTCGACTCCTCATCCCCCTCCGCCTCCTCACGCGGCGGACCCTCGACGGCCATCGCCTGCGGCGTTACCACATAGACCCGTCCGTCATCAGTCGCGCCTGCGACTCCGGGCATCTCGAGCCCTTCGTTGCCGGTGGTCGAGTCAGTAGTCATGTTTCTAGATCCTAGAGAGCGATGTGTTCCAGTGCGCGTGTACCCATCGGCGGGGGCGCGAAAACCGGTGGAGGTGATCAGCGGCCACGTCCTACGCTGACGTGGTCATGCATGACTTCCCGCCGCTGGTCCCGGATATGGCGGGGCCAGACGTTCACACGTACACCACGTCCGCTCGTAGCGGGCAGGCCGTGGTGCGCAGGCGGCTGCCCAAACGCGACTTCTCTGATGTGGACACCCGTAGCGCCTCGCGTTTCCTCGGCTGGTTGATGTGGCAGCAGTTGCCGGTGCTCGTGGTGAGTTCGCTGATCGCCGTGGTCGAATGGCTGCCTGGCTCTGTGGGTCCCTACATCGTCGGCAAGATCGTAGACGAGGGGATTGTGCCGCACGACATGGCGACTGTCGCCCGGCTCAGCTTGATCATGCTCGGCCTGGTGATCGCCGGGATCATCGCGGGCGTGCTGGGTCACACGTTTGTGGTGCGGACCTGGCTGGTCGCCATGTACGGCACCATGAAGCTGGTCACTCGAAAGGTGACCCAGATGGGGCACGTGCTGCCGCAGCGTACGCCGACCGGCGAGGTGCTCAGCGTTTCGGCTGGTGACTCCGACGAGTTCGGCGCATTGACCGAGATCGTGTCTCGCTTCGCCGGCGCATTGATCGCGTACTTGGTGATCGCCGGCTTGGTGCTCTCGACGTCGCCCAAGCTCGGCCTCGTCGTGCTGGTCACGGCGCCGTTGATCGTGTTGTTTGCGATGCCACTGCTCAGACCGCTGCAGCGACGTGAGGAGATCGAGCGGACCAAGACCTCAGAGCTAACCTCGATGGCAACCGATATCGTTGCTGGGTTACGGATCCTGCGTGGAATCGGTGGCGAAGAAACCTTTTCTGGCAACTACACCGAGCAGTCCCAGCAGACCAAGCAAGCCGCCGTCTCGGCCGGTGTCTGGCAGGGCGCCGTGGATGCCACCAGCGTGCTGTTCTCGGGCCTGTTCCTCCTCGCCTTGACGTGGCTGGGTGCCCGTGAGGTGGTTGCCGCAGAACTCAGTGTCGGCCAGTTGATCAGCTTCTTCGGCTACGCGATCTTCATGGTGTGGCCTATTCAGACGTTCTTCGAGCTGGCGCAGAAGTGGATCCGCGCTGTGGTCTCGGCGCGCAAGACGATTGCTGTGCTGGAGCAGCAGCCGCCGTGGCGGACTCCACAACCGCCGTTGACGCTGCCTGACCAAGGCGTCCTGCATGATCAAGAGTCTGGGTTTGCCGCGCAGCCTGGCGAGTTCACCATCGTCGTCAGTGCGGTGCCTGACGATTCTGCTGCCCTGGCCGATCGGCTGGGCCGCTACCTGCCGAGTGATCACGAACCGGTGAGCCTCGAGGTCGCGGACGGTCTCAAGGGTCGCGCGGCGCGGCGAGCACTGAAGCGGCAGCGCATCGAGCAGGCTCGGCTGGTCCAGCGAGATCAAGAGCTCGCTGGGCAGAAGTGGGGAGTGAATCTCGGCACCGTCGATCTGGCCGACGTTCCCATTGATCAGGTCCGGGCGCGGATTGTGGTGAGCGACACCTCGAGTCAGGTGTTTGCCGGCACCTTGCAGTCGGTCGTTGATCCGCATGGACGGCTCAGCTTGGAAGAGGCCGAGACGGCGCTGCGGGTCGCCGCCGCCGAGGACGTGTTCGCCGGAATGTATGGAGGTTGGCAAGGTCGCATCGACGAACGCGGCCGCGGGCTGTCCGGGGGGCAGCGGCAGCGCGTCGTGCTGGCCCGAGTGTTGGGACTGGATCCGGAGATCTTGATCTTGATTGAGCCCACCTCCGCGGTAGATGCGCACACCGAGGCCCTGATCGCCGAGCGGCTGGTGACCCATCGGCGCGGCAGAACGACGATCGTGACCACCGTCTCGCCACTCTTGCTTCATTACGCCGACCGAGTGGCGTTTCTGTTCAACAAGAAGATCACCGCGTACGGAACCCACGAGGAACTGCTGCAGACCAACCCGGACTATCGGCGTACGGTGGCCCGCGCGCTCGACGAGCCTGCGGAGGAATTCGATGGCTGATCTGCAGACGGGTCTGCGGGGGTCGGCGGAGACCTGGCGGTCGAGCCCTCCGGCACCCGAGTTGCCTGAGGAGTTGTTGCCGCCCAAGAGTGGATCTGTCGGCTCCCGTCGCGCTGCGAGCGTCGCTCGTGCGAGCGGTGCCAGAGGAAGGCTTCGAGCCTGGCGGCAGCGCCACCTGCTCCGCGAGCGCCGGGCGGAGGAATTCTTCGCCGCCTCCCGCAACCCAGATCGCGGACTTCCGGTGGCTGATCGGCGCGAGGTAGGCGCCTTCGCCTCTCGACTCCTTCGTACTCGGCGGGCCATGATCACCGCGCTGCTGGTCTTGCATGCGCTGGCGGCCATGGCAGGCCTGGTGGTGCCGCGCATTCTTGGTTCGCTGGTGGACCAGGCCAGTGCGGGCGGCACTTTGGCAGCCACGCTGAACGGGCTCGCGTTGGCAGTCGCTGGTGTTGTCGTCCTGCAGGCGATCCTGACGTTTTTCGCGCTCTGGATGTCGACACTCTTCGGTCAGGATCTGCTGGCGGAGGCTCGCGAGTACGTGGTGCGGACTGTGCTCGGGTTGCCGCTAGGCAAGGTCGAGAGCGCCAGCACCGGCGATCTGGTTACCCGAGTGACCCGCGACGTGAGCACCATGAGCATGAGCGTCCGCTTCGGCCTGCCCGAGTCGGTGATCGCCAGCGTGACGACGCTACTGACTGTCGTCGCGATGCTGCTGAACTCTGCGCTGCTGACTCTGCCGTTGCTCGTAACGGCGCCGCTGTTGATCATTGCCGCGCGGCGTTACCTGAAGCGGGCACCGAAGGGCTACATCACCGAGGGCGGTACATACTCCCAGATCAACTCGACGTTCACCGAGACGGTCGAGGGGACGCGTACGGTGGAGGCGCTCGGGCTACAGCGGAGTCGGATCGACCTCGGCGACGTGGATATCGCGGTCTCTGGGCAAGCCGAGCGCTACACCATGGCACTGCGCAACCTGCTGTTTCTGGTGATCGGCGTTGCGTACGACACACCGCTGGTCATGGTGTTGATCTTGGGTGGTATCGGCTATGCGCAAGGCTGGGTGACCTTGGGGCAGGTGACCGCGGCGACCCTATACGTGCAGGCTCTGGTTGAGCCTCTTGATCGGCTGATCCGCAATGTGGACCGGCTGCAAGTTGGCATCGCCTCGACCTCCCGGCTCCTGGGCATCGCTTCCGTCCCGCAAGATCGCAAGCCGGGCGAGAAGTTGCCGGCCGGCAACCGGCTGGTCGGCCGTGACCTGCGCTTTGCCTACTACCACGAGGACGACGTGCTGCACGGGATTGATCTTGCACTGCGTCCTGGGGAACGGCTCGCCATTGTCGGGCCGAGCGGCTCGGGCAAGTCCACGCTTGGCCGGCTGCTCGCCGGCATCAACAAGCCGCGCACAGGATCGGTGACGGTGGGTGGCGTGGAGCTTACCGAGCTACCGCTCCCGGTGCTGCGCACTGAGGTTGCCCTGGTTACCCAGGAACACCACGTCTTCGTCGGCACGGTACGCGACAACATCATCTTGGCTCGGGAATCCTCAGCTGATGATGATGTGGTGATCGAGGCGCTGCAGACCGTCGATGCGTGGGATTGGGTGCAACGTTTGCCGCAGCAGCTCGGCACCACGCTCGGCTCTGGCCATCAGAAGCTGACGCCTGCGCAGGCGCAGCAGATCGCGTTGGCGCGGCTGGTGGTTGCCGACCCGCACACTCTGGTGCTGGATGAGGCCACCTCGTTGATCGACCCGCATACGGCACGGCACTTGGAAGGTTCGATGGCGGCGTTGCTGCAAGGCCGCACTGTCGTGGCGATTGCCCACCGGCTGCACACCGCGCACGATGCCGATCGGATTGCGGTGGTGATCGACGGCCGGATTGCCGAGCTCGGGAGTCATCATGAGCTGGTCGCGGCCGATGGTGAGTACGCGCGGCTGTGGCGGGCCTGGACCTCGTAACGGTTCTAGCCTTTG
This sequence comes from Propionibacteriaceae bacterium, assembly GCA_035535155.1. Classification (GTDB taxonomy): domain Bacteria; phylum Actinomycetota; class Actinomycetes; order Propionibacteriales; family Propionibacteriaceae; genus Microlunatus. Next base: position 10,370 of record DATLQP010000160.1, on the reverse strand, counting down.
GCAGCAGCCTCACTGCGGAGAAACGCTTTGATGAGGGCCTAACGGCCAACCGAGAGGATGATTTTGCCCAGGTTGTCGCCGGATTCCAGTCGAGCGTGGGCGGCGGCGGCTTCGGCGAGCGGAAACACGGTCAGTGGTGGCTGCTTGATCGTGCCATCAGCGATCAGTGGCCAGACGTCCTGTACCAGGCCGCGGCAGATCGCTGCTTTCTGCTCAACCGATCGGGCGCGCAGCGAGTTCGCAATGACCAGGCCACGTGTCCTCATCAAGGTCCCCAGGTCCAGCGTCCCGTTCCGACCCCCTTGCAAGCCGATGATCACCAGTGCTCCGTCGGCAGCCAGCAGCTGAATATGATCATTGAGGTATTTGGCGCCCATATTGTCCAAGATCATGTGTAGACCCTCGCCGGCGATCCCGCGTACCGCGGCGGGCCAGTCACCGCGGTAGGAGATCGCATGATCTGCACCGATCGAACGGCAGTAGTCGAGCTTGTCCTCACTGCCTGCGGTGGCGATCACTGTCGCTCCGAGACTCTTGGCGTACTGAACGGCGAACGAGCCGATGCCACCTGCGCCGCCATGCACCAGAAACGTGTCGCCGTCGGTCAGTCCAACGAGTTCGATGTTGGAGTAGACGGTTGCCGCGACCTCGATGACAGCCGCGGCAGCGACAAGCTCAACCCCTAACGGCGGTGGCACTACTTGACCCGCAGGCGCCACGACGTGTTCCGCGTAGCCCCCACCCGCTAGGAGTGCGACGCAGGTGTCCTCGATCGCCCAATTGCTTACCGCGGCCCCCGCGGCGGCAATCGTGCCGGAAACCTCGAGACCAAGTATCGGGCTGACGCCGGGCGGCGGCTGATAGTGCCCCTGACGCTGCAGCAGATCGGCGCGGTTGACTCCGGCCGCTGCAACCTTGATCAACACCTCGTTCGGTCCAGGGGTGGGGGTCTCGACGTCGGTGAGCTCGAGCACCTCCGGAGGCCCAGGTTCACGGGCAACTATCGCTTTCACTCGCCATAGCGTGCCATAGCTCGGCGTACGGGTCGGCTAGGATCTGGATGCTCGCCGCACGTGCGAGCGCACGAAACCGTGCCGGGCGAGGTCGCATAGTGGACTAGTGCAGGCGCCTTGAAAGCGCCCGAGCGGGAGACCGTTCCGTGGGTTCGAATCCCACCCTCGCCGCCGTCGGAAACCTACGCGCACGGCGGTATCGCACGGTTTGCACAGGTTGCAACGTGTGCGGAGCGCTAGCTACTACGTGAACGTGGGCTGCGCGCAGCGAAGGTAGGGTGCAGCGGTGAGCGATTCGGGCGATCAGCGCCCTCAGGACGCGCGGTTCACGTTCGCGCCTCCGCCGCCGGTCCGCTCACTGGCGATCAGCTCCGTGGCCGCCGTGACAGCGGCCGCAATGATCGTGGCCCGCGGCGCATTCGAGCTGCCGGCGGCTGTGATGGTTGCCGGCATCGTTGTCATGATTTTGGCGGTCATGCTCGCCGTGGTCGCGCTCGCGCTGACTGTACGTTTACGCACCACGCTGATCTTGGACGCCGAGTCGATCACAGTCGTGAAAGGGCGACATCGCCGTGCCGTTGCCTGGTCCATGATCGACAGTGTCACGATGCAGCGGGCCCGGCTGTTGTTGATCACCAAACCGGAGGGCGGGCCAAACGTTACCGTAGTCAACCCGCGAGCCACCACCGACGCCACGTTTTCGGCCTTGATCAGCCAAATCCAGCAGCGTCTCGACGCCGACCGCGGCTACCGGCGGATTACTTAGCAGCGCTCACGGCGCCTGCGAGATCAGACTGACGTCAGCGGTACGGTCTGGCTGTCGCAGCGATCTTGGGGTCGTACGCGCACGCGTCGTTGACGCTTTCGCTCTGGGTTGTGCCGCCGGACTTCTTCGCCGCCTTGGGGTGCTTGCTCTCACCGATTGCGGCTTTGACCCGCTTCCGCATCCGTGCAAAGTCGGGATTGGAGGAGCTGAAACCGGCGACCCCAGACTTGAAGACGACGCTGCGGACATTGCCGTCCTTCACCCTCAGGCTCAGCTCAACCATCAGCGGCAAGACTTCCCGCGGCATGTCGGTGTAGACGAGCTGCTTGCCGGCCTTCACGACGTCCTCATAGCGGGCCAGCATGTTGGTGGGGTTGGCCTGCTTGATGATCGCATTGATCACGCAGCGCTGGCGGTCCATCCGGGCGAAGTCGTCCGAGCCGTAGCGGCCCCGGGCATACCAGAGTGCGCTTCGCCCGTTGAGCTTCTGATTCGGCCCTGGCTTGAGGTAATCCTTGGGCGGAATGTGCCGATCAGTGTCCCCGCCGATGGGAATGTAGGTGTTGATGTTGAGGCGGACGCCACCCAGCGCGTTGATCATCTTGCTGAACCCCTCCAAGTTGATCAACACGTAGTAGTCCACCTGCAGGCCAGTTGCCTCGCCTACTGAAAGTTTCAGGACGTCGGCGCCGAGATTGTCCGTCGGGCCGAGGACGTCCTTGGGTACGGCACGCGGCACGTTGCGGTACATCGCGTTGAGGAAGTACTCGGCGTTCTGGCCGTTACCGTTGGTGAAGCCGTAGGGGTAGTACTTGTGCAGTGGCGAACGCGACGGGAAAGGCATCCGGGCTGCGTTGCGCGGAAGGCTGATCAGCGCAGTATCGCCGGTCCTGGTGTTGATGCTTGCCAAGATCACGGTGTCGGTGCGAGTGCCGACCCGGCCAGGCCCGTCGTCGCCGCCCAGCAGCAGCACGTTCAGCCGTGGCTTTCCAGCCCAGGGGTCCTGCGGTCTGGGCCTACCAGGCGTCGTTTGTGTCGCCTCCAGAGTCGGCCGGGTCGCGCTCTTTGTCTCGTCTTCACTCTTGAAGACTGCACCGACCGAGCTTGCTGTGACATAGGAGTAGTGCGCAGCAACCGCCATGGGAGCGGCCACAGTAAAAGAGAGCAAGCCGACAAGAATGCCGCCGGCCACGCGCTGACCTCGGGTAGGTCGACCGCGAAGACTCAGATGGCTGGCAACGATGATGGCGACCCATAGGAAAGCGATGATCGCCAATGCGAGGGCCGCGCGTCGCAGGGTCTTGGGGTCGACTGCGTGTGCAAGGAAATCCTGGCGATCAACGGCGGCATAGATGCCAAGGGCGAGAACGGCTGCGGCAAACAGGCCCAAGATGACGCTTCCGATGAGGCGACGCCGGCCTGCGATCAGGCCGAGCCCCGGGATGGCTGTTCCAGCGATGGTGAAGACGACCGCGCGGCGGAAGCTGGATTCCCGTGGCGGCGGTGCATCCTGCATCGCGCGGGCAGGCGCAGGTGGTTCATCGGGGAGCTGCCAACTCCACGGTCCCTGCTCCAGTTGGTTAGGCATCAACATCCCTTACGCATGCCCTTGGAAGTGAAAACCCGCTCCACAATACGTGCGAAGCCGGATCAATATGCGATTCTCGGCAGGAATACGGGCAGACGCAAGGTCGGCACCCGGCCAGGGTTGGCGATTCAGCGAGCACGGCGCGCATTCGGTATTCAGAACCATTGGCTTTGCTCACGTACTGTCAGGTCGGTAGTCTTGCCCAGCGCTCTGCCACGGCCGAGTGCTGGGTTATGGGGAGGCGTCGCCTAGTCCGGTCTATGGCGCCCGCCTGCTAAGCGGGTTGAGGGCTCAACCCTCTCGCGGGTTCAAATCCCGCCGCCTCCGCCGCCTTCTGCTCAGGCCTACGGCTTGCAAAGAACCGATCCACGAGTCAATCTAGGTTTGTCCGATGTGAGGTTTTGGCGGGTACGTCCAGCCGCAGCCTCTTCACAGGAATCAGGACTGATCTGGATGCCTGACGTCAACCATTGGGTCGCGATAGTTGCGCTGTTCGTCGTTCTCCTAGTGTTGGCCCGGTCCGAAACTCTTCGCGCGCTCGCCCGGCTAGCCAGCCGCCTCAACGACTGGGCCACAGCTCGTGCTGCGGCGACCGAGGTACGCGACGGTGACGAAGAGCAGCTATGGCTGGTGCACCGGCGGCGCCAGCTCTGTGTCGATCTTGCCCGCGTTGAGCACCTGATCGCCACCGACAGCTGGATGTCCGCGACGCGGCAACGCGGCAACCGACTCGCCTACGCCCAGCTTCTCGAGGACCTTCGCCGTACCCCTGACGTGTACGAACCGCATTCCTTCGATCCGTGGGACGCAACCACAGTTGATTCCGGACCCTTCAGGCTCCCTGGCACGGCCCACTCGCAGCAACCATCCACAGTCGAAGTACTCGAGATCGGGTGGCGGCGGCCCCGGCGTCACTAATGCGTCCTGCCGCTGCAACGACTAGCTGTTGAGTGCAATTAGCCGGTCTGATCCCGCCAGGCCTTCGAGCCCGCGGAGACGGCTTGCTTGAACTGCTGAGCCCGCCTGCGAGCCATCTCGCTCGGGGATTCCTCTAGCTGGTCGATCCACTTCATGGCGGCTTTAGCCAACGCAGTAGCAGACAACGCCGCCCCGACCCACCACAAGAAGAAGCCAACGAAGAGCAATACCACGCCTGGGCTCATCAGGCTCTTGTTGATTTCTAACATCGGTCGAGTGGAGCTACTCATGGATGGTCCTCCTCGTCGAACGCATCGCGGCGGGCGATGGACTGGGTTTCCATCATGCTCTTGTCTCGCACCGTTTGGGAATCACCCAGTTCGGATGAATCGTAACGATCTTGACGCTCGTGAAGACGTGATCATGGTGCGGAGCAAGTGCCGATCCCGCAACCCTCAAGCGCGCTGATCGCTTGCCGATGCCGGTTGTACCGACCAGCTAGCAGGCTCGTCGTCGGTGTCGGTGGCTGCGTCGGCCGCAGTGCGGTGCACCTTGCCGGGTTTGTGGTGGGCAGGTGCATAGATCGCGTAGAGCTGCATCGGTTCGCTGCCGATGTTGGTGACGTTGTGCCAGGTCCCTGCCGGCACGAAGATGCACCACCCGTCGGACACCTCCTGATTGAACTCGAGGTTCTCCTGGGCGGGTCCCATTTGGACGCGGCCCCGGCCGGCGTCGAGCCGGAGAAACTGATCAGTCTCGGGATGCATCTCGAGCCCGACGTCTTTCCCTTCAGGGATGGACATCAAGGTCAGCTGCAAGTATTTGCCGCTCCAGGCGACGGTGCGGTAGTTGGTGTTCTGCACCGTCTCCTGTTCGAGATCGAACGACTGAGGCTTAGGGCCAATGTCCTTGATCGTCATGTCGTGCTCTTTCTGTCCGCTGTGTTCGCTGTGGTGGTAAGTGTTGCCGATCTCAGAGGCGGTAGATGCGGCGGGCGTTGTCGCGGGTGATCAGCGAGGCGATGTGATCAGCGTCATGGCTTGTCATTTCTTCCGCATCGACAAGATCATCGAGGACCGTTGACAGGCCGCTGCGGAACAGACCGGCACCGAGGTGGAACAGCTCCGCCAGCCCGTACGCGTCGGTGGAGAACAGCAGCTTCGCAAACGGAGCCAGCTCCAACGACTCCCGGATCAGTGTCCGGCTGAGTGCACCGGTGTTGTGGACCGCCAGGCCGATGTCGAAGAAGACGTGGCTGAACACCTGCGCCAGGTACGCGGCGTGGCGATGGAACGGATAGGTGTGCAGCAGGAGCACCGGCACTCCGCGCTGCTCGGTCGCACGCAGGAAGGGGGTCAGGAGAAGCGGATCGGCGCGAAGCAGGTCGATGTCGGCGTCGCCATACCCGGCGTGCATCTGCAGCGGCATCCCGAGCTCGATTGCGGTCCAGGCCAGCCAGGAGTTGATCACTAGGTCCGCGATCCGATAGCGATCATCGGCCGTGGGGCTCAGGTTGATCAGTGCTCTCTCGAGTGCGCGAGCACTCGGTCGCTCGGTCGGTAGCTCCAGGCCGATCCGGTACGCAGCGATGCTCTTCGCAGCAACGGCCGACGACTCGCGCAGTGCTGTTTCTACTGCGCCAGCGAAGTCAGTTGCAGCGATACCGTTGTTGATCAACTCTTCGGCCAGCGTCTCGAGCCGGACCACCTCGTACGCCGTGCCACCGCTCATCGCGGCCAGGTCCGTCGGCGAGCACAGCCGATCAGCGGCAATGCCGGTATCAACCACAAAGGTTTCGATGCCGGCAGCCGTGACCAGGAGCCGGCTCGCCTCCACGCCCAGCTCCCGACGGCGGGCTAGGTAGTCCTCGGCTGTGGCGTGGGCCGCCAACCCGAGAACTGGAGCGCACCACCTGCGGATCGCCAGCCCCAGCATCGAATCGAAGAAGGTAGTGCCCAGCCGCGAAGGGGCCGCCGCCTCGTTCATCAAAGCTTCGAAGGAGAAGCGGTCAAGATCATCGAGTCGCAGCCCGTGACAGTGGTGATCAATCAGCGGCCCGAGTTCAATTGGCGCAGTAGACATGGTCCCTCCGGTCCCACCTGTTGGGCGCTGCTCGCGCATCGGGGCTCGCCGTGCCGATACAAACCTTCCACTTCGGCCCTATCCTGGGATCCCGTGGACGCCCCCGAGCGGCAGGCCCGCCGCGCACGCGCCGAGCAGCTACTGTTCAGTCTTGCTGAGCAGGCCGTCAGCATGGTGGCGACCACGTTCGTCGACAACTCTGGCATTACCCGGCTCAAGAGTGTCCCGCTCAACCGGTTGCCGGAACTGGCCGCGTGGGGCGTAGGGGCGTCCACCAGTTTCGACTATTTCCGATTCGATGACTGGCTGGCCGCACCACCAGGCGGCATGGCGCCGGTGGGTGATCTTCGCGTCATTCCTGACCTGCGGCGATTGGTTGCGCTGGCGGCGCAGCCTGGTTGGGCTTGGACGCCAGGTGATCGTTACCGCCAGGACGGCGAGCCACATGAGCGCTGCAGCAGGCTGTTGCTGCAGCGACTAGTTGATCATGCTGCTGGCGACGGTCTGGAGATCAAGGCGGCCTTCGAGATCGAATGGGTGGTTTCCGCAGGCGACGGCGAGGACTTTGTGTCAGCGGCGGTTGGTCCCGCGTACGGCATGTCGCGGCTGATTGCGGTGTCGGACTATGTCCGCGATCTTGTCGATGCGCTGAGCGCGGAGGGGATCACGGTCGAGCAATTTCATCCCGAGTACGCGGCCGGCCAGCTCGAACTGTCCGTCGCGGCCGAATCTCCGGTCGACGCCGCTGACACCTCGGTGCTCGTACGCAGCACCATCCGTGCCGTGGGCCAGCATTACCACTACCGCACGTCCTTCTCTCCCAAGGTCGAGGCGGAGGGCGTCGGTAACGGCGGTCATGTGCATCTCAGCGTGTGGCGCGACGGACAGAATCTGATGGCCGGCGGGGACGAGCGTTACGGGCTGACGGGCGTCGGTGCTGCCTTCGCCGCTGGGATTCTCGACCGGCTCCCGGCGCTGCTGGCGATCGGTGCACCATCGGTTGCGTCATATCTGCGGTTGGTGCCATCACAGTGGGCAGGTGTGTACGCCTGCTGGGGTTTGGAGAACCGCGAGGCGGCGCTGCGCATGATCACCGGGTCGGCGGGGAGCAGTAGCTGGGCGGCCAACCTCGAGGTGAAATGCCTGGACCTGACAGCCAACCCCTACCTGCTCCTGGCGGGCTTGCTGGTCGCCGGCCTCGATGGGATTGCCCGTACGGCTCAGCTGCCTGAGACGATTGATGTGGACCCGGCAGCGCTGGCACCGGAAGAGCTGGACAGGCGAGGCGCCCGGCGGCTGCCAACGAGCTTGCGGCAGTCCACCGATGCACTGGCTGCCGATCCGGTGTTGTGCGATGCACTGGGTTCAGCGCTGGTCGATTCCCTGGTCACCGTACGTGAGTCAGAGATTGAACGGTTCACCGATGCTTCGCCCGAGGACGTGGTTCGGGCGCAGCGCTGGACGCACTGAGCCTGATGTGCCCTGAGCCTGATGTGCCCTGAGCCTGTCGAAGGGCATTAGTGGCGCTTCGACGGGCTCAGCGCGCATAGTGGGCTCAGCGCGCATAGTGGCGCAGGGGTACTGGCGCTTCGACGGGCTCAGCGCGCATGGTGGGCTCAGCGCGCATAGTGGCCGGAGGGTACTGGCGCTTCGACGGGCTCAGCGCGCATAGTGCCCACATGAGTGAGTTACTCGATCTCCTTCCGCCGGGCAGTGCCACCGATGCCGACGGCATGTTGATCATCGGTGGCTGCCGGGTAGACGATCTTGCTGCCAAGTTCGGAACTCCGGTGATGCTGGTCGCCGAGGAAGCCCTTCGTGATCGCGCCCGGGAATATGCCGCTGAGCTGACCAGTCGATGGCCGAACTCGCGAGTGGTCTTTGCCTCGAAGGCGTTCCCGTGCACCGCCGTGCAACGGGTCATGGTGCAGCAAGGGCTTGGACTCGATGTCGCCGGTGGCGGTGAAATCCTCGCCGCTCTCAAGGCCGGCGTTGATCCCGCGTTGATCGTGCTACACGGCAACGCCAAGACCACCGAAGAGATCACGATGGCAGTCGAGAATGGCGTCGGTCTGGTGGTGGTCGATGGTCCGGACGACGTCGATCGGCTCGAACGGATCGTGCCGGATGGAGGTGCTCAGGATGTCTTGGTACGCGTCATTCCCGGCGTGACCGCCGACACCCACGCTCACGTGCTGACCGGGCACGAAGGGTCGAAGTTCGGGTTGGCGCCAGCCGATGCAAGTGCGTTGATCAGGAGGATTGATCACAGTCCGCGACTCGGGATGCGCGGTGTACACGCCCATGTCGGCTCGCAGATCCTTCAAGCCGAACCGTTGGCAGCCGCGGTTGCTCCTCTCGCCGCGCTCGGGACGTTCGACATCTACGATCTCGGCGGTGGGCTCGGCGCCCGCTACACCTGGGCGGACCAACCTCCAACGGTTGCGGACTACCTCGATGTGCTCATCGCGGCAGCACGGGAGCACCTACCGACCGATGCGGAGATCATCATCGAACCGGGACGCAGTATGGTCGCCACCTCCGCCGCGACCATCTACCGAGTGATCACCATCAAGCGCGGCCACACGACATTCGTTGCCGTTGACGGTGGCATGGGTGACAACCTCGAGGTCGCGCTCTTTGATCAGCGGTTTGAGGCCGGAATCGCCAATCGGCTGGACGCGTCAGACGGTGAGGTCGTGACGGTCGTCGGGCGGCATTGCGAGAGTGGGGACATCCTGGTTGATGGCGTGTCGTTGAACGCGCCCCGAGTCGATGATCTCCTTGCGGTGCCCGCCACGGGGGCATATTGCTACACAATGTCCAACAATTACAACGGAAATCGACGCATCCCTGTTGTGTTCGTTGCGAACGGAACGCCAAGTCTTGTCGTGCGTCGGGAGACGTGGGATGATCTTGCCGCACGTGATGTCTCATGAGCGCCATAGTTTCTGTCGGATGTGGCGCCCATCTGGGGTCGGCTCATCAGTGAAGGTGGGAGGCAAATCGTGGCCACGCTGAGTGCAGAACTCTTCCGGCGCAAGCCCATTGTCGAGATGGAAGCCGAGTCGGGAAGTGAGACAGAGCAGAGCGAACTCAGTCGCTCAATCGGTCTCTTCCAGCTGACCATGTTCGGCGTCGGCGCAACGATCGGCACCGGTATCTTCTTCGTGCTATCGCAGGCAGTGCCGACCGCTGGTCCGGCAGTCGTCTTCTCCTTCTTGATCGCTGCCGTTGTAGCTGGACTGACCGCGGTCTGCTACGCCGAGCTCGCTGGTGCAGTGCCGGTTTCCGGTTCCTCCTACTCGTATGCCTACGCGACGATCGGTGAACTGCCGGCAATGGTGATCGCCGGTTGCCTGCTGCTCGAGTACGGCGTGTCGGCCGCCGCGGTCGCGGTTGGTTGGTCGGAGTATCTCAACGAATTGCTGAACAACCTCTTTGGCTTCAAGATCCCGGAAGCGCTGTCGCAAGCGCCCGAGCAGGGAGGGATCTTCAACCTTCCAGCGGTGATCTTGATAGCGCTCTGCACGTTACTGCTGATCCGGGGTGCCAGCGAATCTGCAAAAGTGAACACGGTCATGGTGCTGATCAAGATCGCCATCCTGATCATGTTCATCATAATCGGCTTGTTTGGCTGGAACTCCAACAATCTCGCGGACTTTGCGCCCTTTGGAGTCCAGGGAATCACAGCCGCGGCAGGAATAATCTTCTTCTCCTTCATCGGAATAGATGCCGTCTCGACGGCAGGTGAAGAAGTCAAGAACCCACACCGGACGATGCCGCTGGCGATCATCTTCGCGCTGCTCATTGTGACCACGTTGTACTTCTTGGTGTCGCTCGTCGCTGTTGCCGCGCAGCCGTACACCCAGTTCGAGGGGCAGGAGGCCGGCCTGGCCGCGATCCTGGAGAACGTCACCGGGTCGACCTGGCCAGGGACACTGCTGGCTGCCGGTGCGGTGATCTCGATCTTCAGCGTCACGCTGGTGGTGATCTACGGGCA
>DATLQP010000159.1:0-3306 GCA_035535155.1 Propionibacteriaceae bacterium | reverse complement strand
AAGCGTGAGCAGCGCCTGGTGGGTGAAGGTTCCGACCGGTCCGAAGTAGCCGTAGTGGTTCGGCGGGACTGCGAGCACCGGCTCAGGTTATCTCTGCGTGACGCGGGCATCTGACCATTTCTCACGCGAATCGCACCTGCGCCTGTTCAACTGGGCGTCGCCCGTAGCCTGTCGAGGGCGCGCTGACTTCACGCCGCCGTTCGCGCCCCGAGCCGCTCCCTGGCAGACTCGCCACGCCGCGCCACCGGGACCGAGGAGGTGGCCGCCGCCAGCCCCGAAACGGGCATCCCGGCGTAGATCGACTCAGCGCGCTCGACGACATAAGTCTCGTGCCAGATTCCGACAGCGCCCGGCGCCTTGCGTGCCCGGCGGTTGAACTCGGCCCAAGCCGGACGGTGAGCGGCATTCCGCTCGCTCGCGTAGCCGTACAGCTTCTCCGACGAGCTCCAGTACTGCACGAGCAGCGGTCCGCCGGCGCCGATGGTGAGCCGGTAGCCGAGCAGGCCGGAGTCCTTGTCCTTCGACAGCTCAGCCAACATTCTCGGCATCGCGTTGAACACCGGCAGCCAGAGATCTGGGCGCCACGGCTTGTTGATCCGCATCCCGATCAGGAATACGACAAGATCACCGTCATACTCGTGCGTCATCCGACCGGCAGTTACCGTAGCCATGAGATTCTCCTATTGGATAGTGCTACTCTCCAATATTAGAGAGTACAACTATCCAATGTCAAGGAGGTGTCGCTTGCGAATCTCCGCACTGGCGGCGCAGACCGAGATCCCAGTCGCGACCATCAAGTTCTATTTGCGGGAGAACCTGCTGCACGAGGGCGTACGCACGGCGGCCACTCAGGCACAGTACGACGAGACTCATGTAGCGCGGCTGCGGCTGATAAGAGCGCTGCTGGGTCCTGGGGGACTCTCGGTTGCGGCCGCGCAGCGAGTCATTCAGACTATCGAGGAACCGCCGGAGTCGGTGCATGAGTTGCTCGGGGTGGCAGCAAGCGCCGTGGCCCCGCCAGCCAAAGACGCCGACGAGCGACCCCGAGTGCGAGAGCTGATATCGCGCCTGGGCTTAGAGATTGACGAGAAGGGCTATTCGAGCTGTGCTGCTGCGGACGACGCGCTCCGAGCGCTCGACGAGGCGGGCTTTGAATTGCCTGCCGGCGCGCTCGAGTTCTACCTCGACCAGATGCGCCAGATCGCGCAGTTTGAGATCGACAACGTGCCGACCGACTCGGCCACCGCAGCAGTGCGTTACGTAGTGCTGGGCACGGTTCTCATCGAGCCCCTGCTCCTTGCGCTTCGTCGACTGGCCGAACAGGAGGCGTCAGCTCGCCGCTTCGGATGACCGCTACGGCGACACCATCCCACGCAGCGGGGGATGTTGACAGACTGGCGAGCGTGGCGATCTCCGAGAGTTTCATCGCGGGCCTTCCAAAGGCCGAGTTGCACGTCCACCACGTTGGCTCAGTGTCGCTGCGCGTGGTCGCCGAACTGGCCAGCCGACATCCGGGCACAGTGCCGAGCGATCCCGATGAGCTTGCAGAGTTCTTCATCTTCACCGATCTCGGCCATTTCATCCGGAATTATCTGGCCGTCGTCGCCCTGATCAAGACTGCCGAGGACGTCCGCTTGATCACCTACGAAGTCGCGGCCGACATGGCAGGTCAGCACATCCGCTACGCCGAGCTGACGGTGACGCCCTATATCTCGATCAGCGAGGAGCTGCCGACCGAAGCGTTCTTGGAAGCCATCGAGGACGCCCGCCAGGCCGCCAGCCGTGATCACGGTCTGGAGCTGCGCTGGATCTTCGACATTCCAGCCGACTTCGGTATCCCGGCGGCCGAACTGACCGCGTCCGTTGCTCTTGATCATGACGTGCCGGGACTGGTCGGCTTCGGCCTCGGCGGCTCGGATCTCGGCTTTCCGCGTTCGATGTTTCGTGATCAATTCGATCGGGCTCGGGCGGCCGGGCTACGCAGCGTCCCGCACGCCGGTGAGACCGCCGGACCGGAGAGCGTTTGGGAGGCACTGACCAGCCTGGGTGCGGAGCGGATCGAGCACGGCATTGCCGCGGTCGGTGATCAGCGCTTGGTCGAGCATCTAGCGGATCACAACATCACCTTGGACCTCGCTCTGACCTCCAACGTCGCGCTAGGTGTAGTGCCTGACCTTGATCATCATCCCGTCCGGGAGCTGGTCTCGGCCGGCGTGCCGGTGACGATCAATACAGATGATCCGCCGATGTTTGGCACCGATCTCAACGCCGAGTACGCCGTCGCGGCTCGGCTGCTCGACCTCGATGAGCATGGTGTGACCGAGTTGGCCCTCGCAGCCGTCGGCGCCTCGTTTGCCAGCCGGGAAACGAAGTCTGCGCTGAGCGAGGAGATCAGCTCTTACGCCGTGACGCCAGCTCCCTGAGCGGTCCGCGCGAACGCGCCGCCTGTGGCGGAGAGCTTCGAGGTGGTGGTGCATCCGATGTCGCCGGCTGCGACTCGGAAAGCCGCGGCGCCGAGGCGGCGGGCGGGGCTTTCGACTTCTTGAAGGGGAAGAGCTCGGGGCGATCCGGCTGGCGCCACCACAAGATCACGGCCAGCACCATCACCATCTGAATGATCGGCGACACCGTGTCCCTGATTCGAGTTGCGGTGAAGTCGAGGGCCGAACCCATGTCGATCGCCCGTCCTGGTACATAGGCCACCGACAATGTCGCGCCCCGGATCACCATGATCTGGTCAAGTTTGGTAGCCGCCAGCACGGCGAGGGGCATCCACGCCAGCAGGTCGTACCACGACAGCGTGTACATCGAGGTGATCAACCACGCGACCGACAGCACCAGCGCCGTACGGAGCGCGATGGTGAGGGGGTCCCGACGAAGGTCTGCGCCCTTGTCCAGCCCGGGCGCCGGGGTCCAGGGCACGACCCGAGACAGCATCCAGCCGATCACGACCAAGCCGATGTAGGAGATGACGCCGACAATCACCTTGGCGTGGAACCCGGTCATGAAGACATCGAGGAGGCGATAGAGCGGGTTGGCCCACGAGCCGACCGAGACGTAACCACCGTTGCGCAACGACTGGAAAAAGGCCGTCGGCTGCCACACCACGTACGCCAAGCCCATCGGGACGGCGGTGCCGAGGCAGAGCAGTAGTGCCTTCTTCGGTTCCCGCCGGTACGCCCACAGCATGGCGAGCCCCCAGAGCCCGATGCTCACCTTCGCGCACCCGGCGAGCCCAATGCCGAGACCGGCAACGAACGGACTCTTGCGCATGAACAGCAAACCGGCGACCGCGAACATCACCGC
>DATLQP010000158.1:0-7454 GCA_035535155.1 Propionibacteriaceae bacterium | reverse complement strand
ACGGCCCGAGGCCCGGCACGCCCAATCCCCAATCGCCGCCGAAACCAGGCATCGCTGACGAGGTAGAGGGCGGCGCCGCCGCCGATCGCGACGGCGTGCCCGATGTCTAGTGGATGGAAGGGATCGTGCGCACCGGCTTCGAGCCCGGCGGCGATCGCAATGACGCCAAGCAGTAGGCCCAGGGTGGCGTGACCGAAGGCCTCAATTGCCAGCCGGCCCCGACGCTCGCGCGGTGCCGCGGTGAGCGCCTGCTCAGCGAGCGCGTCGTCGCCGCCGAAGTAGGTCCACCACAGGCAAGCCGAGAGGGCCAACCCGAGCACCGCGGCCGCGGCCACTGAGGGCCCGAGCTCGAGCTCGCTGAGCCCGAGAGCCAGCTCAACCAGCGACTCGCCGATCGCGATGATCAACACCAGCCCGTGCCGTTCGACGAAGTGGACGGCACCGATATCGAAGCCGCCGGAGACAACTCGGTACGGCGACACCAGCCACCAGACCAGCGGAACGAGAATCCAAAGTGCGAGCTGAGTAACACCGCCGACTGCTCCGCCGACCAAGATCAACGCGGCGCCCGCAACATTGAGCAGCCCAACCCGAACAAGATCGCTCGCCGAGCGCACCCGCTGGGTTCGGCTGAACAGTCCGATATGGACCAGCACCACGACGGCGTACGCCAGGCCGAATGCCAACCCGCTGCCCTCGAATGCCTCGGGCACGGTGAGTGAGACGAGCAGGAACCCCGCCATCCCGCCGAGCAGGACCAGCCGCCGCGCCGTGGTGTCGGCAGCGACGGCATTGGTGAGCCACGCGTAGCCGCCGTACATCCAGAAGATGATCGCGAGCAGTACGGCCACTCGCAGAAGGTGTAGGAGGTCTGGATCATGGACGAGCAGCCCGGTGAGCTGGGTGATCGTAAAGACGAAGACGAGATCGAAGAACAGTTCCAGGGTCGAGACCCGCTCGATCTGGTCCTGCCCGCGCAGGCTGCTCGCTGTCACGCCGTGAGGGGTCCCGCCGGACGCCGTACGCCGATCGACCCACGTTCACCGTTGATCTTGATCGCCCGCCCAAGTCCAGCGCGGTACTTCTCGCAATGGATGGAGGTCCTCATCTCGTTCGGCATGTGAGTTCTGGAGGGCCACTTTGGAGCCGAATTCGATGTGTTCCCTCACTGCATCGCGGAATACGGGGTCGGACGGCAGTTCGGCCGTGTCGAGCGCGGCGACGTACAAGTCGACGAACCGCTGGCGTTGCTCCTCGGTGATCTTCAGGCCGCGGTGCACCGCGATCAGGTGGGCGAATCCGATCTCTCTGGAGAAGCGGTCCGGGCCGCCGAACGATTCAGCGGTAAACGCGGTGAGGTGGTCCACATGTGTCGGCCGTCCAGCCCCGAACAACGGCTTCAGCAGCGGATCGCGCAACACGCTGTCGTAGAAGGCTTGCTCCAAGCGATGTAGTGCGGCCTCCCCTCCGGCATGCTCCAACAAAGTTGTCATGAGGTCTGCCTCCTACGGCCTGCAGCGGCGGCCGCCACTCCATGGTGCGCCGAGCGGTGACGGGCGAGCACGTCGAGACCGAAGTCGGATGTGGGATCACGCCACACCGAATGAGCATGGTTGGCGTCGCGTTGGGTGTTGTCCCACTCGATCAGCAGCCGGGGTCCCTGCAGCCGGTAGTAGTGCGGCTGGCCTGGGGCAGTCGGTCCGGCCCACGCGAAGTGCACAGCGTCGAGGGACGCCTCGTCGTAGCGGTGCAGCGGGGACACCCCGGCCGGTGCCCGGTTGAGGTAGGTGGCGAGGAGGGCCCGCAGTATCTCTCGCTGCTCGGCATCGAGTTCCGCAGCAGGTATGCCCTTCGGCTCGGTCGAGTACGCGACTGCCTCCTGGTCGGCGTCGCTCAGCTCGGTCTCCTTGCTGATGGCCTCACTAAGCGACTGCGCCTTCGCCTCCTCTACGGGGTCAGGGAACCGTTCGTCGCGGTACATGCCAGCGAATGGAATGACCCGGTTGCCGTCGGTGACGTAGGTGAGGTTGATGGTGACGAAGTCGGAGGGGGCATTGGGCAGCAGGATTGCGCGGGCGGCGAGCTCTGGCCGGAGCGACCGCACGAGGTCCCGGCCGAGGTCCTCTACCCGGGCGAGCGGACGGTTCACCGCTCCTCCGAGCAGCGGCGACGTCGCGGGATTCGCGCCCAGGAAGCACGGCGTCGTCGCGACGAGCACACCGTCGACCACGAGGTTGTTCAACGAGATGTGATGCCCACCGAACCGCCAACCCCACAAGCCTTCGTCACTCGGCTCGCCGAACACCCGCAGGTAGTACATCCCGGGGTCGCGGCCGCGTTCCCGATCGAAGCTGGCCTTGAACCCCTCGGTGTAGTCGAGCACGTTCTCCAAGCCCATGATCGTCGCGACCGTGACGTACGCGGCAGGGGAGAGCCCGGTCGATATGAGCCGCATCGCGGCCCGCTGCTGCGCGGGTCTCTGCTGATGAACGGTGACGCCGCCATGGTCCGTCGGGGTGTAGAACCAGCGGCGGCGCTCATTGTCATCAACGTCGTCGGCGGGAACGACTCCCTTGCCGATCCTGCGCTGCTCCACGTCGAGGGTATCCAGCCACGTGCGCGCGGCCTCGGCCATCCTGGCCGCTACCTCACGGCGGACCGCAATGTCATCGCTGAACATGTCCACATCGGCCATGAAGGGAATCTAACGCGGCAGTGCGCCGATCTGGTCATTGCGCTATTGCTGCACCTCGCCGCCCGCGGCGCCGCCAAACCGATCAGCACCGGTGGAGGGCACGCCGCCCGCGCCGGGACGCCAGGAGCGCGTGGAGCCACCGGTCAATGGGATGACGTTCACCATGCCGTCCGAGAACTCCACGTCGTCCGGCACTCCTACCAGAACGGACCGCTCCGCCGTGCCCGCCACAAAGCCGAGTCCCTCGCCGAAATGATCTCCTGCCGCGGCGGTGCCATCGATGCCGGTGGAGTTTTGGTCGTAAGTTGTCTCGGCGCCAAGATCATCAAGCGGGAAGATCTGGACGAGCCCCTGGTCGGCGCCGGCTGTACCGTCCTCGAACGGAGCGGACACGGCCAACCGAGTCTTGGTGTCACCCAAACCCGGGGGGGCCAGGACTATGCGGCGTCCGAATTGATCACCCGCCTCGGACGTGTCGGTCACATTCGTGGTGTCCTGTGTCAGGCCAACGCCCGGCGTCACGGTGGTGCCAGTGGAAGAAAAGAGCTGCACGCTGCCGGCATCGGCCGCGGTTCCGATGTCCTCTGACGGGATTCCGACCGCCAGCTGGGTGGTGCTGCCGGCCCGTAGGCTGTCCAGGACCTGGCCGAAGGAGTCATTGTTCTCCGGCGTGCCGGGGACTCCTGTGCTGTTCTGGTCGTAGGCCTGCCCAGCAACGACTCCGGTGTAGAGATCGTTGATGATGGTGAACGCGCCGCCGTTGGTGATCGCAGTCGAGCCGGAGCCCAGATCCTCACCCGGAGTTCCGACGGCCGCATCGACCCGGTTGGACGTCCCGGCGAGCATGCCAAGCGTGATCGCTTCGCCGAATCGATCACCCGCTTCAGCCGCGCCCGGGATCCCAGCAGACTCTTGATCAACGGCCCTCGGGTCGTTGAGACCGGCGGTGAAGAAGCCAACCCATCCGGCGTCATTTTGACCGGACACGTTGCCGCCCGGAACCCCGACGGCAACCATGGGCAAGTCGGAGCCCAGCTCGTTGCTCGCATCCACGGCGAAGCCCAGTTGATCACCGGCAGTGGCAGTCCGCCCAAAGTCGCTCTGAGTTAGCTCAGTGGAGGCTCTGCCCTTGCCGAGCCCACTTGACGAACCCCAAATGACCTGCGCCATCCCGGAATCGGCCAGACCGCTCACGTCCTCAAACGGCGTACCGACCAAAAGATCGGTGAAGCCATCGTTATCAAGATCAGCAGCCGCCAGATTGGTTCCGAATCGATCACCGGTCGAGGGGTCATCGTCCACCGAGCCCGAGCCCTGGACAAGGGTGTCAACGGACCCGCCGCCGATCGTGCCACTGTTGCCGTACTGCACGGTCACCTGCCCCGCGTCGCTGACGCCTCCGGGGTCGGCGTACGGATCGGCAACCACCGCATCGGAGAAGCCGTCGCCGTTGAAGTCCGACGGTGCGCCTTTGACCGGCGGCTTCGGCTGCAGCTTGATCATCTTGGCCACCGACGGGACACCGGCGCTGTCGGTGACGAAGAGCATGTAGTAGCCGGCTGGCGCGATGTTGGAGGTCGCGGGTGCCGTCGCTGTGATGGTGTTGCCCGAGGTGGTGAAGGACAAGGGGATGTAGCGCTGCCCCTGATCTTGGCTGTGAGTCGCTGCGCCCAGTCGCACCAGGCCAACCTTGTTGACGGATCCGGCCTGCCCGGAGTCGATGTCGAAATCTCGACCGTAGGTAGCGGTGCTGGGCACGGAGTTGATCACTGGCCGGGTCGCCTTGGCCCCGCTGCCGTCCTTCTTGTACAGGTAGGGCGGCTCGAAGTACTCGATGTTCTTCTCCAGATATCCCAGGCTGACGCAGGAAGCGCAGACGCCGCCGCCGCCAGTCAGTACGCGACCGTCAGGCAGCAGCGTGGCACTGGAGTGGTATTGGCGGACGCGTTTGGCGCTGGATAAGACCGTCCAGGTCTTCGTCTCCGGATCCCATCGCTCCGCGGCGAACACGGGGTTATTGAGGTCGGCGTTCGCGTTGGTCGCCTTGCTCATTCCGCCGGTGGCGAGCACGCTGCCATCAGCCAAAATCGTGAGGTTGTGTTGCCGCCGGCCAACAGACATAGAGGTGGTTTGAGTCACTGTGGTGCTGGGTGGCTTGGTGCTGGTGCCATTGACATCAACGATGTACGCGGTCTTGGTCGGAACGTGGCTCTGCCCGCCCTCGGTTATGTCGCCACCTCCGGCGACCAGCACCTTGCCGATGTCGTAGGTGGCGAAGCCGCCGTATGTGCGGGCGATGTTGTCCCGTGTCTTTGTCGCGGCGATCGCTCCGGTGCCGCTCGTGTCGATGGTGCTCATCTGGCCGGGAGGACCCATCAACTCGACCTGCCCATTGGGGCGGGTAGTGAGGAATGCGTAGAGCCGGTCGCTGTACCCGCTCGCGTTGCTCAGCCGGCGAAGTGTCTTATCGGTCTGGTACACCTCAGGAACCGTCGGGCCGCCGCCAACAATGACCGCTTCGTTATTGCCGAGCGCCTGAACGGCGGGATACCAGCGGGCGGCTGCCATGTCCGGCCCACGGCTCCAGGTCTCGCTCTGCCAGTTGAAAAGGTGGGTCTGCACGATGCCATCCAGCGCCGCATTCTTGTTCCCACCAGCAACCAGCACATTGCCATCGGCGAGCTGGGTGTATCCAGCGCAGAAGATGTTGTAGTTCGGGACGTCCCGACGGTTATAAGTGTTGTTACTGGGATCCCATACCAGCGCGCGGGTGAAGTTATTGGTTGGCATCTGCTCCGGCGCGCCCTGTCCCACCGAATCCCACATCAGCACCTTGCCGTTCGGCAAGACTGCCTGGAAGATCGGCACGACTCCCACTTTGCTTCCTTGGTCGGTGGGCACCACCGAGCTCCAGGATCCGCCCTGGCCGGGATCCTGGGCCGCGGCAGCCGAGACCTTGGCGTTCGCTACATTCTGATCTTCGCTAAGTCGGCCCGGCGTGGTACCGGTGGCCTTCTTGATCTTGGCCGCGTTAGCTGCGGTCTGCTTCTCGATCTTTTCGATCGAGGTGCTGGCTAGATCCTCCTTGGCGTGCTCGGCATCAGCCTCATCACCGTCGCCCGGATGGGCGACCGCTATACCGACCCCCGTGCTAATGCTCATCATCAGGCCGAACAGTCCAGCCAACGCCGTTACGCGCGAATACCTGCGCCGCATCTCTACACCCCCCGAGTGTCACCATCGACACGTCTGAGGAGTCAGTATGCAGTGATCAAGCCGGCTGGACTTGGATTCCGCATTAATTGCGTCGGGTTGTGTTCTAAATGGTCGTCGGCGGCAGCACTGAACGGCGCCTAGCCGGGGCGACGAAGCAATCGTTGAACAATCGTCGACGTCATGCGTCCGGCGAGGACACCCGCCGCGGCACCGGCGATCACATCACCTGGGTAGTGGACGCCGGCGTAGACCCGAGAGAACATTACGGCGGCGGCCGCCATGCGCAGCGGCAGCCTGAGTCCGGGGAGCATATCTCCGACCGAGGTGGCGAACGCCGCGGCCGATGCCGAGTGGCCCGAGGGGAACGAAGTGGACGACGGCATTGACACCCAACGGCTCTCGGGGACACCCAGTTGGGTACGGTCCGGCCGGTGACGCTCGCCAACCAACTTCATCGGTTGGTTGACCACGAATGAGGCGAGGCCGATCGCGGTCACCCCGGTTAAGGCGGCGCGGCGCCCATTAGCTCCGCCAAAGAGCCCGAGCAGTCCCGCGATCAAGAACCATGGTTTGGAAAGGTTCGCGAAATCCGACAGCCGACGCAGCGGACCGTCCAGCTGCGGTGTGGACATCCCCGCCACAGCGCGGTACATGGCGCTGTCGAGCCCGCCGAGCTTGCCGAGAACCCACACCACGGTGGAATCTCCGACGCTTGCGTCCCGGGTGCTGAGGCGCTTGGCAAGCCGTTCCTCGATTGGTTCCGGACGGATCGGGCCGGTCATCTGATCCCCGCCGGGAGGCCGAGAACCGTCTGCCAGAGTGCAATAACTGTGGACTTGCCCATGACCCGGATGGCCGGCGATCGGCTCAGTGCTGTGCGCGGCAGGCGGACCTTGAGCGCGCCAGGCCGGATGACGAAGTGGAGTGGTGGCTGGAGGGTCAGCGCTTCCCCGTCGACGCCGATCTCCACGGGTCCGGAGGACAGTACTTCGAACTCCGGGGCCGTCCACTCGCTCCACCTTGCGAACCGCTGGACCTGGCTCGCGGCCTCCAGCGCGGCGAGTGTCTCGACATCGGCCCTTGTCTCAACGCGTACGAAGGCGATCCCTAGTACGCCGCCGTCGATGCGCTCGCGTATCCCCCCGCCACCCAGACGCGCGAGCTGGTATGGATTGTTGGACACAAGCAGGAGCTGCGCGGTGACCGCCTCCTGGCCGGACGGCAGCGTGAAGCGCAGGTCGGCCGGAGTCGCTTTCGGGCCGAGCAGGTCCGGCAGCATGGCGGCCGCTGTCTGCACCTTGGCGTTTCGGTAGTCCGCCGACTGGACGATCTCTGCGTACACACCCATCGACGCATTGTTGACGAAGAGACGTCCGTTGACTTCGGCGAGGTCGACCGCCATGTCGACACCGTCCTCGTACGCTTCGAGCGCGCCAGGAACATCGCCGCGGTCGAGGCCCAGATCCAGCGCGAAATGGTTGCGGGTCCCGGCAGGAACAACGACGAACGGGATGCCGTGCCGGCTCGCGACCGAGGCGACAAG
>DATLQP010000157.1:0-6521 GCA_035535155.1 Propionibacteriaceae bacterium | reverse complement strand
TGGCAGCTGTCGGCGGAACGAGGCTGGATGGTGCCGGCGTACACGCTTCCGCCGAACGCTCAAGACATAACGATCATGCGTGCGCTGGTCAAGGAAACCTTGAGTCGTGAGCATGTCGACACGTTGGCCCGCGATATCGAGGACGCCTGTACCACCCTCGAAAAGAAGGGCGGAGTTCACGAATCCGAACGCCAGAAGATCGTGACCGGACCGGGCCATTAACGCAGTCGATGATCATCGGACCTGCCGCTGGCGGCCAATGCTTGCCAGGACGTGCTGACCGGGCAATGCTTTGCCCATGGCGAATAGGAAGAGCAAGCCGCAGGCTCGGGTCGGTGCGCCGGCGCCGCGTATCCGGTCGACCCCGATCGGCGACTATGGGTTTCTGAGCGACGGAGAGGTGTCCGCCCTCGTGTCGCCGAACGGCGCAGTGGAATGGATGTGCGTTCCTCGCTTCGACTCTCCCAGTGTGTTCGGCCGCATCCTTGGTCGGCAGGCGGGGACCTTCCGAATCTCCCCAGTCGACATCGCCGTACCTGCGGACGTCCGTTACCTGCCTGGCACCGTGATCTTGGAGACCAGCTGGGGGACGCCAACCGGATGGATCATCGTCCGAGACTGCCTCTTGATCGGACCTTGGCACCATCCGGCAGACCGGTCCAAGACCTACCGTCGGACCCCCAATGACTACGAGGCCGAGCACATCTTCCTGCGTACGATTCGCTGTGCCTCCGGTGAGGTGCAGACCACCGTGGATTGTGAGCCGGTACTCAACTACGGCGAAGGCCACGTTCGCTGGGAGTACACGAACAACAGCTACTACCAGGGTGTCTGCTCGGCCGATGGCCAGGATCTCAAACTGACCCTGACCAGCGACCTACGGCTGGGGTTCGAGGGCGGCCAAGCCAACGCCCGGACGCTGCTCCGAGAGGGCGACGTCCGCTATGTCGCGCTGTCTTGGGGTGGGGCGATACCACCGGCGGACTTCGCCGACGCATACAAGCGCCAGGTATGGACTGCTCACCACTGGCAGCACTGGCTGGCCCGCGGGCAATTCCCCGATCACCCGTGGCGCGGCTACCTGCAGCGAAGCGCGCTTACTCTCAAAGGGCTCACCTACGCCCCAACTGGGGCCATTGCTGCCGCCGGCTCGACGTCGCTTCCCGAGACTCCGGGAGGAAACCGCAACTACGACTACCGATTCACCTGGATCCGGGACGCCACATTCGCCCTCTGGGGCCTGTACTCGTTGGGGTTTGACTGGGAGGCAGTGGACTTTTTCGCCTTCATCGCCGACTTGGTGGAGGGCGAGGACGATATCCAGATCATGTACGGCATCGGCGGTGAGAAGGAACTCATCGAGCGGGAGCTCGATCACCTGCCGGGCTATGCCAACTCACGTCCGGTGCGGATAGGCAACGCCGCGTACGCGCAGAAGCAGCACGATGTTTGGGGCGCTCTACTCGACTCGGTCTACCTTCACTTCAAGGCAGCCAATCGCCTTGACAACCGCATCTGGACGATCTTGGACAAGCAGGTTGGCGAGGCGTTGAAGTACTGGCGTGAGCCTGACGCCGGCATTTGGGAGGTACGCGGCCAGCTGCAGCACTTCACCTCATCCAAGATCATGTGCTGGGTCGCCGTCGACCGAGGCGCAAAGATCGCCCGGATGACCGGAGAGGATGGCAAGGCCGCCGAATGGGAACTCGCGGCACAAGAGATCAGAGACGACATATTGACCAACGGCGTGGACGATCGCGGCGTGCTGACCCAGTACTACGGCAGCAAGGCCCTCGACGCATCATTGCTGCTGGCGCCGCTGGTGCGGTTCCTGCCGGCCGATCACCCGATCATCAAGGCCACAGTGCTCGCGATTGCCGACGAGCTCACTGTGCACGAGCTGGTGCTGCGCTACAAGGTCGAGGAAACCGATGACGGTTTCATCGGCGAGGAGGGCAGCTTCACGATCTGCTCCTTCTGGCTGGTGTCCGCGCTGTGCGAGATCGGTGAGTACGAGCGAGCGCGAAAGCTGTGCGCCAAGCTGCTGTCCTTCGCCGGTGCGCTCGATCTGTACGGTGAGGAGATCGACCCGCACACCAGTCAACAACTCGGCAACTTCCCGCAGGCCTTCACACATCTGGCGTTGATCAATGCCGTGCTGCACGTGATCAAGCTCGAAGGGCGGCAGCACGACCACGAACCCGGCTCCTGGGCAGGGTCGATAGGGGACGGGCAAGGCGATGGGCAATAAGGGTTGACGCAGACAGCGGCACCGTGGGTGCCCGAGCACGCCGACATAGAGGCCCTCAAGTCAGCGGCGGTGAACTGTAAGGGTTGCGAGTTGTGGCAGCCCGCGACCCAGGTGGTCTTCTCTGCTGGGAACCCGAAGGCACCCCTAGCCCTCGTCGGAGAGCAACCCGGCGACGTCGAAGATCGCCAGGGCCTTCCCTTTGTCGGTCCGGCTGGCCGGCTGCTTCAGGAGGCCCTGGATGAAGCCGGTGTAGCTCGGGAGGATGTCTATGTCACCAATGCCGTCAAGCACTTTCGTTTCACCGACCGAGGAAAGCGGCGAATCCACGCCACGCCTCAGGTCACCCACATCAAAGCTTGCCTGCCGTGGCTCGAAGCGGAGCTGACGCTGGTTGACCCGACCTTGATCGTTTGTTTGGGTGCCACGGCGGTTAGGGCGTTGCTGGGGAGTACGTTTCGGGTCACGAAGCAGCGCGGTCAGGTGCTGGAACTTGCCACGCCGGTGGGGGTTCGGCCGGTGCTGGCAACCGTCCATCCGTCCGCCGTACTGCGGGCGACCGCTGAGGAGCGGAGCGAGGCGTTCGCCGGATTGGTGTCGGACTTGCGGACCGCGCGAGAAGCTGCGATCTCGCACGAGCGGTAGAGTCGCTGACCGCCTCGAACTATTCAGCCCATCGAACTATTCAGCCCATCGAACTATTCAGCAGAGCCCGTCGTCTAACCGGGTAGGTGCCCTTCCGGCCAGTCACGCCTGCGCCAATTACGACCTCAGGAGTGCCCATGTTCGACAAGATCGGCGGTCTTCCGCTCCATGCGCTGGTGGTTCATGCCGCTGTCGTCGGCATCCCGTTGGCCGCCTTGCTGGCGTTCCTCTTCGCATTTCCGAAGACACGTGCGTGGGCGCGCTGGCCGCTGGCCATTGTCGTCGTTGGTGCGACCGCGGTGGCGTTCGTTGCGCGGCAGAGCGGGCTGGCGCTCGAGGCTGCCTTGGGGATCACGTCCGGGAATCCGGTCGGCGCCTTGATCGCGAAGCATTACCAGCTCGGCAACCAACTCCTCTACATCATGATCGCTTTCTCCATCATCGCCCTGGTCAATGTTTTCGTGGTGTCGCGGGGCACGCCAGACACCGCGCCAGGTGGAACAGGCCAGTCCGCGATCCTTCGCGTCGGGTTGCCAATCCTGTTGGTCGCGGTGGCAGTGGTGGCTTTGGTCTGGGTCGTTCGGGTCGGAGACCTCGGTGCTCGCGCCGTATGGAACCCGACCGCTCCGTCGCTGATCCCGTTCTGAGGATGCGCCCTGAGTCCCGGTCTGAACGGGCTGCGCCCTGAGCTCCGGTCTGAATGCGATGTCCCCTGAGCCTGTCGAAGGGCCATTCAGTACGAGATAGCGGCGTAATCTTCAAAATGTGATGCTTGTCACATCCATAACGGGTCGGTAACGGTGGCGCCGAGCAGGTGCTGGCTCTTAGTGTTCGGTCTATCCGGCCCAGATTGCGGCATCTGACCGCCTCTGGGGAAGTCTCGTCGGGTGCCGCTCGGGGGCCACCGCCGATCTCACGTTGTTCCTTAAGGAGCATTGGTAAGGAGCATTTGTGCGTGCTCAGCGCGTGGCCGCTGCAACCGCGGCTATCGGCATTGTGGCGGTCTGCTGCGCGGTGGGCATTTCGGCCGGCTCCGCGCCGATGTCGGGCTCGATCAACGCCAAGGCGGTGTCTGATCCCGGCGTAAGCCAAACAACCACGAGCCCGAAAAAGCATGTGTCGAGCACGAGCCATAAGGCCGAGACCGGGCAGGCCCGCGTCACGAAGGCCGTGGAAGCCCAATCGTCCAAACTTCGCGTACGCGAGGTGTTCAACCTGACCGAGACGCAGAACTCCCTCGCCTTGCGCGTGGGCACCTTCAATGTCCGCACTTCGCGCGCTCATGACGGCCGGAGTTGGCTGAGCCGCGCGGGTGATGTGGCGCGTGAGATCGCCAGCCGTAACCCTGGTGTCCTGGCAGTTCAGGAACTCGGTCCGGGACGCGCTGACGGTTCCAAGGGGACCACAACGGGACATCTGCGGCAGACCACCAGTTTGGAGCGCTCGTTGAAGAGCGTCGTCGGCGACGGCCGCTATCAGCTGGTCCGGACCACGCCGTACGTCAAGCCGGGCACCAACCATGGCACCCAGGGCACTCGCATCTTGTACGACACCAGGAAGTTCAAGCTATTGAGCAACTGTCCGGAGAAGACGGGCAGCAAGAACTACAACCCCTCCTGCAGCATGAACCTGCCGCTTCGGGGCTCTGACAGCGAGTCGCTGCGGCGCAGCGCGGCGTACGCGAAGTTCGCGGACCGCAAGAGTGGAAAGCGCTTCTGGATCGTCTCGGTACATCTGGACGACCGCCATAGTGGTTCGCTGAGCACGGAAAAGAGCTATAACGCGCTGCGCGGGAGGCAGGCCAGGGCGGTCTATCTGAGGGTCAACGGCCTTGCCAAGGCCGGCGAGAAGATCATCTATGCGGGCGACTTCAACTCCTGGCAGACCAATCGTGCCGGAGACGCGCCGCGCGAATATCTACTGCATCAAGGGTTCTCCGACACCTTCGCCGCGAAGTCCCGAATCAACAGCAAGTACCCGACGATCAACCACTACAAGACCACGCTGCCGGCCAAAGGCGTCCGACTGGACTATGTGATGGTCAAGGGCAGCAAGCGAGTCCTCCGGTACGAGAACGTCATGAAGCGGGTGGATTCCAGCCGTCCATCCGATCACAACCTGGTCGTCAGCGACGTGGTCTTCTAATGCGTGCTGAGCTTGTCGAAGCGCCCCTTCGACAAGCTCAGGGCACATTAGCCGTTGCCCAGTGCGGCAGGGCCATCCTCCCGGCGGATGTCGATGATGTGGCCCGTTAGGTGGGAGAGCAATACGTCGAGGGACTGACGAGCAACCTCTTCCGACGACAGCAACGTGCCCGGAGGCTCCTCACCGAAAGCCTTGGTGCGCATCGGGGTCCCAGTGCGCTCCGGATTGACACAGTTGACTCGTACGCCTGAGGAGGCCCATTCGTCGGCGAGCGCCTGCGTCAGGTTCACGATCGCCGCCTTCGCCGAGGAGTAGAGCGAATAGCCTGAGCGCCCGCGGGTGTACGACGAGGAGGTATACAGCAGCAGCGATCCGCCAGATTTGACTAGATGCGGGAAGAACTCCTGAGCGATGAAAATAGGCGCCAGGTAGTTGACGTCAGTCGAGGAGTAGATCGTCTCCTCCGACGTCTCCGCCAGTTCGCCGCGGACCAGCACACCGGCAGTGTTGACCACGAAGTCGATCCGGCCCGTCTCGTCGAGCGCCTGCTGGGCGACCTTGGCGACATCGGCCCGCTTCTCGACATAGGTGCCGGTGGTCGATCGCGAGAAGGTCTTCACGTTTGCCCCGTACGCGCGGGCCAGCTCCGCGATGTCACCACCGATCCCGTACGATCCGCCGAAAACCACCACTGTTCGGCCGTCCAGCCTGGCGTGGTACTGATCATTTGTCAGCGGCGTAGGTCGGTCCGCAGAGGTCAGCTGGAACAGCTTGTCGGCGATGTAGACATCGATGGGCTCGGTGACCTTCATGTTGCGTTCATGCCCGGAAACGACGGCTATCGAGACCTCGGGAAGGTAGCGGAGGACCACAGTGCAGTCATCGGTCGCGGTGAAATTCGGATCTTTCGCGGCATTCGCGTACGCGGCCTTGATCGTAGAGAGGCGGAACGATTGTGGCGTCTGACCCCGACGGAGCAGGTGCCGAGGCAGCACGTCGACCATGCTTTCCTTGCCGGGCTCGACTTGGATGACCGTGTCCGCCGACGGGATCGCAGTGTCGACAGCTTCGTGGGTCTGCAGCGCATGGACATTAGCCGCAATGATCGTTTGCGACACGAGTGGACGTACGGCGTCATGCAGCAAGACATTGCATTCTTCATCGCCGAGGGCTGCTAGCGCGGCAGCCGTGGTGTCATTGCGGGTCTCAGCGCCCTCCAGGATCTGGGTGACCTTGACGTAATCACCCTTCTTCACGATCGCCCGAACCTCGTCCAGGTGGCCCGGCGCCATCATCACCACGATTTCGTCCACTAGCGGGGATTGGTGCATGGCGGCAATAGTGTGCTCGATGATCGGCTTACCGGCGATCTTGATCAGCTGTTTTGGAATGTTCAGGCCGATGCGGGTACCGGTACCTCCCGCCAGGATCACCGCAACATTGCGCAATCTGGTCACCGGCTGAACCCTATCGTGCTGTGTTG
>DATLQP010000156.1:0-25513 GCA_035535155.1 Propionibacteriaceae bacterium | reverse complement strand
CGGCTGATCGTCTCTAGACACAGGACTTGCCGCGATGTACCGCTTGACTCGGGGGGCGGACAAGCTGCCCACACCCCCAGTGCTGGATCCAGCCCAGCGCGCCGTCGTGGACCATGCCGGCGGACCGCTACTGGTGCTCGCCGGACCCGGCACCGGCAAGACCACGACCCTGGTCGAATGCGTGGTGGACCGGATCGAACGCCGCGGCGCGACCCCCGACAGCATCCTCGTGTTGACCTTCTCGCGGAAGGCTGCCGCCGACCTGCGGGCGCGGATCGCGGCGCGGCTGGGCCGCACCACCGTGACCCCGATGGCCATGACGTTTCATGCCTTCTGTTACGCCCTGGTGCGCCGCTTTGCCGACGAGGTAGGTGTTGAATCCGCTGGTTTCGGCACGCCGCAGCGGCTGCTCACCGGACCTGAGCAGGAGTTCCGGGTGCGGGAGACGCTGCAAGGCAGTCTGGAGACTCAGCGCGCTCAATGGCCCGAATCACTCGCCCGCGCGTTTCCCACACGGGCGTTCGCCGCCGAGGTCCGGGCCGTGCTGGCCAAGGCGCGGCAGCTCGGGATGGACCCTGATGACGTTGTTGCGGCTGGTCACGCCGCAAGCCGAGAAGAGTGGGCGAGTGTCGGAGCCTTCTTCGATGAATATCTCGACGTGCTCGATGCCGAAGGTGTCCTCGACTATGCCGAGCTGGTGCACCGCTGCCGCATCTTGCTGACCAGGCCCGACGTCGTGGCAACATTGCGCAGCGAAATTGGCTGCGTCTTCGTGGACGAGTACCAAGACACCGATCCCTCGCAGGTGCGGCTGCTGCAGGTGGTCGCCGGCGACGGCCGCGATGTGATCGTCGTCGGAGATCCGGACCAATCCATCTATGCCTTCCGCGGGGCGCAGGCACGCGGGATCTTGGATTTCCCAGAACTGTTCCGGACCCCGGGTGGCGCGCCGGCCCCTGTAGCCGCTCTGAACCGGACGCGCCGCTTCGGTAGCGCGCTGCTCGCCGCGAGCCGCAATGTCGTGACCCGGCTAGGCCTGCCGCGCTCGCTACCTGCCGAGGTCTTCGATGCCTTTCGGCATCCAACACCGGATCCCGAGCTGCCCAGGGGGAAGGTAGAGATCTTCACCTGCGGCAGCGCCGGCGCCGAGGCGGAGCACATTGCCGACATCCTGCGCAGTGCGCACCTGCGCGACAATCTCGCCTGGACGGATATGGCCGTGCTGGTACGGGCCGGACGAACGATGATTCCCGCGCTGACGCGCGCACTCGTCGCAGCCGGAGTCCCGGTAGAGGTGGCTGGCGATGAGATCCCGCTGGCTGCCGACCCAGCCGTACGTCCACTCCTGTTGGCGCTGCAGGTTGCCGCTCACGGCTGCGCGCCGACCGCTGACGAGGCGCAGTTATTGCTCACGTCTCCGCTCGGCGGCATGGACAGCATGGCGACCCGTCGCCTGGGCCGGGCCCTGCGTGAGGCAGAGCGTGTCGAGCTGGCCGGTGCTGCACTCCCGCGCCCCTCGTCCGCGTTGACGAGCCTTGCATTGCGCCATCAAGACCTGCTCGACGACTGCGCACCTAGTGATGATGTGAACGCCGCTCGCGGCATGGCTCAGCTGCTGCGACGCTGCGAGCGCGCTATCCGGTCGGGTGGTACGGCGGAGGAGGTCTTGTGGGTGCTGTGGTCGCAGACCGCCTGGCCGGAGAAGCTTCGACAACAATCCAGCCGTGGCGGCGAGGCAGGTCGTCGGGCCAACCGTGACCTGGACGCTATCTGCGCGCTGTTCGAGATCGCCGCTCGCTCGGAAGAGGTGTCGGGGCTCCGCGGAGTGACCGGTTTCCTGGCAGAGGTCGAAGGTCAGCAGATTCCCGCCGATCCACTGCGGGAGTCGGAGCTGCGAGGCTCGGCGGTCCGGGTGCTCACCGCCCACCGCGCCAAGGGCCTTGAGTGGAATCTCGTCGTCGTCGCGGGTGTCCAGGAGGGCCGCTGGCCAGACCTACGGCGGCGCGGATCCCTGCTGGAGCCCGATCGGCTGGGTCGGCACGAGGTGCTGGCACCAGTTCCCACCGCGACCCGAATTGCGGAGGAGCGGAGGCTCTTCTACGTCGCGTGCACCCGAGCGCGGTTCCGACTGGTGGTGACAGCAGTTGCGGGTACCGAAGGTGAGGCGGATCAGCCGTCCCGGTTCCTGGCCGAGCTCGGCGTACCGGTCCGCGAGCTAGCCGGCCGGCCGAGAAGGCCGTTGACCTTAGCGGCCTTGGTGTCTGAGCTGCGCAGCACGACCGTCGATCCAGAAACCTCGCCCCGGCTCCGCGAGGAGGCCGCCATCAGGCTGGCGCGGCTGGCCGACGCAACCGATCGCGACAGCCAGCCGCTGGCCCCGGCTGCCCGACCTGAGCAATGGTGGGGAACGCGTCCGCTCACTCGCTCGGAACTGCCGCTGGTGTCTCCGCAGCAGCCCGTACACCTCTCTGGCAGTCAGCTGGCCAGTGTCTTGGCTTGCCCGCGGAACTGGTTCTTGGCGCGCAAGGCTCAGGGTGAGTCAGCGCGTTCGGCTGCCGCCAGCTTTGGCTCGGTCGTGCACGTGCTCGCAGAGTACGGCGCCCACAGTCATGCTGATCCTGACGAACTGTCCCTGCACCTCGAGTCGGTGTGGAGTCAGCTTGATTTCGACGCTCACTGGCTGTCGGCGGTGGAGCGGGTGGAGGCGGAGTCGGCACTCGAGCGCTTCGTGACGTGGCAAGAAGCCAGGTCGCACCTCACGCTGTTGGGTACCGAGGTCGAGTTCGCCTGTGAGATCGATCTCGGCAGCGACCGGGTCCACCTCACCGGCAGTGCTGATCGGGTCGAGCGGGATCCTGACGGTCGCATCCGGATCGTGGACTTCAAGACCTCCAAGATGGCGCCGACTGCGGCAGACATCGCGTTGCATGATCAACTCGGGGTCTATCAGCTGGCCGTCCAACGGGGTGCCTTTGCAGCGGTGACAGGGGAGGGCGCTCGGCCGGCCGGTGCGGAACTGGTGTATCTGCGGCTTCCGGACGGGGAGAGCGGCTATCCGAAGACCTTTCAGCAGGCGTCACTCGACGACGTTCCGTTTCCGGTCAAGCCACTGGACGGCGCTCAGCCGACCGGATTTGCCGGCCAGCCGACCTGGGTGCATCGCCGGCTGGCCGAGGCGGCGCAGATCATTCGGAACGAACACTACGACGCCCGGATCGGGACTGGCTGTCGTTATTGTCCCTTCCGCGCTAGCTGTCCAGCGCAGCCGATTGGTCGACAGGTGGTCACGTGACAGTTCACACCCTGGTGCCACCGGCACCTCGGACTCGCCTTGACAGCACCGCCGCCCTCAAAGAGGCGCTGGGCATCTCTTTCTCTGCCCAGCAGCTCGATGCCATCACCGCACCGCTCGAGCCTGGCGTGATCATTGCGGGCGCCGGATCGGGCAAGACCACGGTGATGGCGGCCCGCGTGGCGTGGCTCGTCGGCACCGGCGCCGTGCGGCCTGAGGAGGTACTAGGCCTGACCTTCACCCGCAAGGCGGCTGCTGAGCTCTCCCAGCGGGTACGCAACGCGCTGCTGCGGGCCGGTGTCATCTCCGACCGCGGCATCGATGAATCCGGCGAACAGCTGATCATGACCTACGACGCCTTCGCGGCGCGGCTGGTAGCCGAGCACGGGCTCCGGTTGGGTTTCGAAGCGGATCCGACCTTGATCAGCGGTGCCACTCGGTATCGGCTCGCTTCGCGCGTGGTACGCGCGGCGGCTGGACCGTTCGAGTTCATCTCACGACTCCGCCCCGCGACCGTGACGGATCGCGTGCTCCGGCTCGACGCTGATCTGCAGCAGCATCTGGTGGACGTGAGCGAGCTGGATGGCCACGCTCGTGACCTGCTGCTGGGCCTGGCCTCCGCACCCCTCAACAACAGGGGCAATCCCTACGCCGACGTCAAGAAGGCGATCATCGCCTGTCAGGAGCGTCTGGAACTGGCCAGTCTGGTGCGGGATTATCAAGACTTGAAGCGCAGGCTAGGGCTGGTCGAATTCGCTGACCAGATGGCTATCGCGGCTCGTCTGGCGACGGAAGTGCCGCAGGTCTCCAGCGCGATGCGGACCGCGTTCCGGGTCGTGCTGCTCGATGAGTACCAAGACACCTCGGCGGGGCAGGCGATCATGTTGCGCGGACTGTTCTCCGGTCACTTCGCCGGCGAGGGTCGGGGCCACCCGGTGACCGCCGTCGGGGATCCTTTCCAGGCGATCTACGGCTGGCGGGGCGCTGCCGCGAGCAACATCATGACCTTCGCCGAGGACTTCCCGCGCATCGACGGCAGACCGGCGCGTCGCTACGCACTCACCGTCAATCGACGCAGCGGGCGAACGATTCTGGATGTCGCGAACGCGCTCAGCCTGCCGCTGCGAGCCGAAACCGACTCAACCTTCGCCGCTCGGGCGGCGCCAGTTGAGAAGCGACTTGACGGTCTCGGGCTGCTGCAGGCCCCGGAGGGAACTCCGCCTGGCGTCGTACGCGCGGCAACCTTCGACACCTGGCCGGAGGAGATCAGCTGGATCGGGGACCAGATCGCCGGGCTGCGAGAGGGGGGTGTGGTTTCGCGCTGGGCGGACGTGGCCGTGCTGACCCGACGCAATGCCGATATCGCGCCGCTGTACGCGGAGCTGACCGCCCGAGACGTACCGGTAGAAATCGTCGGTCTCGGCGGCCTGCTGCATCTGCCCGAGATCATGGACGTCACGGCGACGTTGCGGTTGATCGACGATGTCACGGCAAACCCGGATCTGATCAGGCTGATCACCGGCCCGCGCTGGAGGGTGGGGCCGCGTGACCTCGGCCTGCTGGGCCGGCGGGCCCGCGAGCTTGCCCGCGTCGCCCGTGGACGGGACTCCGACTTCGGCGAGGAACCTAGCCGTACGGCGGTGCTCACCTCCTTGGAGCAAGCTGTTGCCGAGGTCGACCCGACGGAGGTCGTCAGTCTGCTCGATGCCTTGGACAGCCCGGGCGATGCGGCGTACTCGGCTGAGGCCCGGGATCGGTTCGCCCGGCTTTCGGCTGAGCTGGCATGGTTGCGGCGGCACAGTGACGAGCCGGTGCTCGACCTGACACGGCGGGTGATCACCACGATCGGCCTGGACGTCGAAGTGATGGCCACGCCTGAGTTCGCTCGAACGTCTCGGCGTGATCAGCTCGGTGCATTTCTGGACGCGGTCGCGGCGTACGTCGATGTCGATGGGAATGCCTCACTGCCCGGCCTGCTCGGCTATCTGCAGGCCGAGAGCGAGCAGGGCGCCGGCCTCGAGCAGGCCGTTCCGTCGGACCGTGAGGCGGTCAAGCTGCTCACCGTTCACAAGGCGAAGGGTCTGGAGTGGCAGGCCGTCTTCCTGCCAGCTCTGATGAAGGGCGTCTTTCCCAGTGACCGGGTTACCGACAACTGGGTCCTCAACCCGTCCGTGCTGCCGGCGGACCTGCGCGGGGATGCGGGATCGATTCCACAGATCGCTGAGACCAGCTATGCCGCAATTGCTGACTACAAGCAACGGCTCAGCCACCAGCAGCTGCTCGCCGAAGACCGGCTCGGCTACGTCGCCGTCACCCGTGCGAAGCGGCTGCTGGTGGGCACGGGCCACTCATGGCGGGCGGATCTCAGCAATGCCCGGGCCGCCTCGAGTTACCTTCGGGCGATCATCGAAGAGGCGGTGCGGCAGGGCGAGCTGCTCGCCGAAGCCGCTCCGCCCGGCCCCGACAACCCCCTAGTGACCGCGATCGCGCCGCAGCCGTGGCCTGCGCCTCTCGACGCGGGAACCGAGGCGCGGCGCCATGATGCCGCGCAGGATGTGGACCGAGCGCGGCGACGATTCGTCGAGGTTGGCAGCTACGACGATCCGGCGAGTGAGCCGTTGTTGCTTGATGCTCATGAGATCGTCGCCGGCTGGGATGCCGATATCAACCGATTGCTAGCGGAGGCGGTCCAGACGCGGTTCGGGGATCAGCTGGTCGAGCTGCCCAACTCGCTGACCACGACGGCGGTGCTGCGGTTGCACACCGATCCGGACGCGTTTGCCGCAGAGTTGGCGCGACCGATGCCCCGCCAGCCTTCGCGTTCCGCGCGCTTCGGTACCCGCTTCCATTCTTGGGTGGAGCGCTATTTCGGGGCCCGGCTACCGCATGGTGGCCTCGGCCAGCAGCAGCTGCTTGATGTCGATGATCTACCCGACCGTGCCGACTCCGGCACCCACGACGAGCAGGAATTGCGGGAGCTCTGCGACGCCTTCGCGGCCGGACGGTTCGGCAGCACGGTGCCGTACGCGATCGAGGCGCCGTTCAGCATCTGGATCGGTGGCCGGCTGATCCGGGGCCGGATAGATGCCGTCTATCAGCGATCTTCTGAATCAGGAGATGGGCGGTTCCAAGTGGTGGACTGGAAAACCGGCCGGACCGAGAGCGCCGATCCGCTTCAGCTGGCGATCTACCGGCTGGCCTGGGCCGAGTCGTACGGGCTCGAGCTAAGCGAAATCGACGCGATTTTCTATCACGTGCGGACCGATGCGGTCCTCAGACCCGAGGCGCTACCGGACCGTCCGGCTATTGCTGCGATCCTGGATGCCCAGGTTGAGCCATTACCCTGACGACATGATCAATTGGGCCATTCAGAGCGACCTCGACCGTGTCGACCATCACCGCGCATCTGCTGAGTGGGTAGCCGGCCTGTGGCACGCCGAGGACGCCAAGCTGCTCACCCTGGATGCCGAATCCCGGTTTTCGACCAATGCCGGCGGCAGCAAGCTCCGGATGACGAAGCCCTTCATGGAGTTCGACAACCAGCGGCACCGGCTGCTCGGGCTGCTCAACGGCTCGCCGATCTTTGCAGTAGAAGAACTGGCCGATGGCATCCATGAAATGCACGATCTCCGCGAGGTGGGCTTCCAGCTCACCGACAGCGAGCGTGACATCGCGGCGACTGCCGCCGCTCTGATGCACTGGCATCGCCTAGAGCCGCGGTGCGGGCGCTGTGGCCGGTCGACGATCGTGATCAACGGGGGCACGGCCCGACGCTGCGCGCGATGCGGCCTTGATCACTTTCCGCGTACCGATCCTGCGGTGATCGTTGCGGTGCTGGATGCCGAAGATCGGTTGCTGCTCGGTGGCAAGTCGGAGTGGGGAAACCGGGTGTCAGTGCTTGCCGGGTTCGTCGAGACCGGCGAATCGCTCGAGCAGTGCATTCACCGCGAGATCGGCGAAGAGGTCGACATCAGTCTGTCCGACCTGTGCTACTTCGGCAGCCAACCCTGGCCGTTCCCGCGTTCGCTCATGGTGGCGTTCTTCGGTCGAGCGATCGGGACCGACATCAATGTTGATGTCCACGAGATCGGGCACGCCGAGTGGTACACCCGCGACCAGCTCAGCGGGAAGTTGGCTGCCGGCGAGCTCGCCCTGCCCGGGAAAAGCTCGATCGCGGCTCGGATGATTCAGGCCTGGCGGGACGGCGAGGCACCTCTTTGATTGCTCCGCTCGCTTGCGCTCGCTCCGCGCGGATCGCGCTTGGTAGCCGCCTACTTCGTCGTCGTTCGGGGACGAAAAGCGTGTCCCCTCACTCCTCCTCAGCACGGCGGCGCGCGATCCGGGTTTGATTGCTCCGCTCGCTGTGTGTGATGGCTCGCGACTCTCGCAGAGAGTGTTTGTCAGCTGTATGCCGCCAGTCGATTCCGGAGACCGCTTGCCCGGTTGGCCGGACGCTGGATCGCGCGTCTGACCGCTTGCTCGGAACCAATCAGATTGACTTGCCGGCGTGCCCGGCTGACAGCGGTATAGAGCAGCTCGCGGGTGAGCAATGGTGAGTCCGGGGGCGGCAGCACGAAGGACACGGCGTCGAACTGACTGCCCTGCGCGCGGTGCACGGTCATCGCATGCACCGTTTGGATGGCATCGAGCCGAACCGGCGGGTAGAGCCTCGCGGCGGCACCCCGGGCAAAGGCGGCGCGTACGCCGGCAGGCGTCTCCACAATGACCCCGGTATCGCCGTTATAGAGCGACATCTCGTAATCGTTGGCTGTGACCAGGAGCGGCCGTCCCACGTACCACTCGCCATCCTCGCCATACCCGGGGATCGACCCGGCCAGCCAGCGCTCCACCTCGAGCCCCCAGCGCAGCACACCGTACGGTCCTTGCCGGTGGGCGCAGAGCAGACGATGGCGGTCGAGAGCCGCGAGCGCGCCGGGAATGTCTCCAGCACGGGCGGCTTCCAGCATGGCAACACCAGCCTGGCGTACGTGTGCCGCCATGCCACTCAGGGCAGCAGCGGAAGACTCCGTCGATGCGGATTCGAGGTCAACTTCACG
This sequence comes from Propionibacteriaceae bacterium, assembly GCA_035535155.1. Lineage (GTDB taxonomy): Bacteria > Actinomycetota > Actinomycetes > Propionibacteriales > Propionibacteriaceae > Microlunatus. The sequence goes on along the minus strand of DATLQP010000156.1, from coordinate 17,164 downwards.
AAACTGTACGTCGCTCGCACCGGACCTGAGCACGGCGATCGCCGCGTCGTCGTCGGCGGCCCGGATCGCCCGGGCGAGTGCATCGATTGCACCGCCAAACCGCCAGGTGTGTGTCAGCTGCACGACGCCGTGAACCGGTGGAGCCTCTCCGTCCTTGATCAGACCGAGCTGGACCAACCGCCGGCCAAGATCAGCATCTGGGTGTCCTGGGGCTCGCGCAATGTCGGCCAGCACCGCGCCGGCCTCGACCGAGGACAGCTGATCCGGATCACCAACCAGCACCAGACGGGCAGTCGCGCGCACTGCCTCGAGCAGCCGCGCCATCATCGTCAGCGAGACCATCGACATCTCATCAACGATCACGACGTCATGTGGCAGCTGATTGCTGGCGTCATGGCGGAACCGGCTGCGGTTGGAGGGCAGCCAGCCCAGCAGCCGATGCAGCGTTGACGCGGTGAGGTCGCCCAGTCGCTGCTGATCATCTGGCTGGAGCTGAGCTGTGGCGCCTCGCACCGCTTCCTCCAAGCGGGCCGCGGCCTTACCCGTCGGCGCAGCGAGCGCAATGCGCAGCGCAGGTCCAGGTTGATCGCGCAACAGGGCAAGCAGCCTGGCGACTGTCGTCGTTTTGCCTGTGCCCGGACCGCCTGCCAGAACGGTTACCCGGCCCAGGGCGCTGACCGCAGCCGCCAGCTGTTGGCGGTCGGACTCACCGGGTGCCAAGCCTTCGTGGTCGAACATTCTGAGCAACGCGGCCGACAGCCGGAATTGGTCGATCTCCGGTGCCGACGCAGCGAAACGGCGCTGCAGCTGTACCCGAACCAGCTCTTCTTGCTGCCAGTACCGCTCCAGATAGAGCAGCCCGTTGGCCAGCCGCAGCGGCCGCCCGCTGGGCCGGTCGGCTCCATCGGCAACCAACGAGCTCGCCTGGCACGCCTGAACCCAGGCGTCTGGCTCCGGCCAGGGCAGCTCGGCCATGTCAATTACGGACTCCGCCTCATCGAAGGCCGTGGCGTGCACCGTACGCAGGTCGATGCAGACCGATCCGTTGCGGAGCGCACGGACGGTCAGGGCCAGGGCGAGGCGAACCTTCTCGTCTGTCTCGCCACCGATGCGGCACACCGTCTCGGCCGTGTGTACGTCGGCTGGATTCAACACGCCGGCCTGGTTGAAGATCGCGAGTAGCCCGGGCGCCTTCTGCACCACCAGGGTCGGGCGTACCTGGGTGCTCATGGTGTAACTCCATCGAGCAGCGCAGACAACTCAACGACCAGCCTCGGCGGCGGCCGCCAGCTGAAGACTCCGCACGGCACGCCAGCGACGCGCGGTGTCTCTGGGCCGGCCATGCCGCGTACGAAGAGGTAGAGCACACCGCCGAGATGGACGGCTGGATCGTAACCGGGTTGCCGCCAGCGCAACATCCGGTGCACGGCCACCGCGTACAGCAGCGCCTGGAGCGGATAGTGCGCACTCATCATGGCCTCTGCCATTCGCGCCGGTGTGTAGTCACCGAGGGTCAGCGTCTCGCGGTCGAGACTGCCCAGCCAGTTCGTCTTGTAGTCCACCACCAGGTAGCGCGACTGCTGATCATCGTGTCGGATTCGGAGCACCGCGTCGATGCTGCCCGTCAGGTAGCCGCGCAGCACCTGTGAGGCCAGCGTCGGGTCATCCAGCAAGTCCGGGTAGCTGGCCAGTGGATCTGATGGAGCGAGGTGCGAGCGAAGCAGTGGACCCACCATGCTCAACGTGACCTCAGCGTTCGTCCTGTCACCTCCGGCGAGTGGGTACTCGAAGCCCAGCTCGGCCAACCGGTCACTGCGGGGAATGTCGCAGAGCCGCTGCTCGTTCGCGAGCGGGCCCAGCGACGTACGGAACGTGGGGAGCATCGCACTCGCCAGATCATCTGCCGTCATTGCCGCGGCTGGACCCTGTGCCAGCGTCACCGTACATGCGTCACGCAGGGCCACCGCCAGATCCTCAGCCGTCGGCTCGACGAGCTCGAGCACCGCGTGCACGGCCGTTCCGAAGTCAATGCCGGATGGCAGCTGGTGCATCGGTGAGAGTTGATCAAGGTCGGTTGCGACGACGCCCGCTCCGGCCTCCGCCGCGGTCGTCGTCGTCGCCGTGTCCGGAACTGACTCGTCGTCTTCTCGCTTGAGATCAGGCTCACTGCTGACAGCCGCCATGGGGGTCTCAGCACCATGTACGGCCGCGGTGAGCGCGGAGTAGGACGTCCGGCGCCAGGCCAGATCGAGCTCGCGGTCGAAGGTGCGTACGTCGAGCTCCGGACGCGGCTCCAAGATCGACTGCCAGTCAGTCAGTTCGCGATGCGTCATCTCCTCGACGCTGAAGTCCGGACCATGCTGCCGGGTGCTGAACGGATCGCCCTGCAACGGGTAGCTCGCCTTCGGAGTCGGCGGGTCGCCGGACTCCCGAGAGGCAAAGCGCTGTAACGCCGAAGCCGGCGTGTTGTACGACGGTGCCCACCAAGTCACCACCTGGCTCCGCGCCCTGGTCAGCGCGACGTAGAGCAACCTGAGATCCTCACCGGCCTCCTCCTCGCGATAGCGCGAGAAGCGCTCTGGTCTTCCGGGACCGTTGCGACCACCGACGTCCAGTACGCACTCTCCGCTACTCACCGCTGTCGGCTCGTGCAGCCGGAGGATGCGACCCTCATCGGAGCCATTAGCATGCCGATCCCACGCCTCAGGTAGATAGACGATCGGAAACTCCAGGCCCTTGCTGCGGTGCACGGTCAAGATCGTGACTGCGTTGGCATCGGTCTCGAGCCGCCGCGTGACTTCTGACATGCCATTGCGATGGGCCTCGCTGATCCGAGCACGCAACCACTCGACGAGGGCGCCGACGCCGAGCTGAGCGGAGGTCATCGCTGCATGCAGGCTCTGCCCGAGATGACGAAGGTCAGTCAGCATCCGCGCTCCGCCCTGTAGCCTCAACAGCCGTTCCGGAACGCGCTCATCGGCGATCGCGGTCTCCAGCAAAGCGGCGACCCCGCGGCTCTCCAACACCTTTCCCCACCAGCGGACGCGTTGGGTGAGCTCGATCAACGACTCATCGCCGGCGGCAGCCAAGCCGGCGAAGGTCCAGCCGAAGAAGCAGGTCAAGGCAGCCCGCCGGACCGTTTGCTGCCGGGTCTGCTCGAATGCCAAGAGCAAGGTCAGCCAGTCTTGCGCCATCGGAGAGGTGAATACCGAGCCGGCGCCATACATCACCGCAGGCACTCCGGCGCTCAGCAGGCGATCCCGGATCGCTTCGCCGCGCTCGTTCTTGCGTACCAGGATGGCAATGTCGGACGGCACCAGTGCGCGCGCGTAGTCGCCTTCGATCAATTCCACGCCGGAACCCAGCAGGGCAGTTATGTCGGCAACCAGATCGGCGGCGATCTCAGGCCGGATGCGTGCCACACTCGGCACCTTGTCGTCAGCTGGCTGGTGGGGCATGAAACGCAACCGGATCGGTGCCGCGATCTGCTGATCAGCGCCGGGCGTACGCAGTCGCCGGCCCTGGTATTCGGCCGTGACCGGGCGTACGGAAATTCGCTCATCCCCCAACGCCGCGTTCCCCATCAGCACATCCAGCGCGTCAACCAAGGCCTGGTCGGTGCGGTGATTGACGACCAGGCTCCGCACCTGGTCTGCCTGGTCCACCGCATCGAGATAGCTGAAGACGTCGGCACCGCGGAAGGCGTAGATCGCCTGCTTGGGGTCGCCGATCAGGATCAGCGTGTTGTGACGGTGAAACGCCCGGTGCAAAATCTCCCACTGGATCGGATCGGTGTCTTGGAACTCATCGACCATGACGATGCGGTACCGCCGCCGGAGCCGGTCGGCCGCAGCCTGTCCATGCTCACGGTCGGCCAGTGCGTCGCGCAGCCGGGTCAGCATGTCGTCGTAGGTCAACAGATTGGCTGCTCGTTTCCGTCGCTCCACCTCTTCACGTACAGCTGAGGCAAATCTCACCCGCTCTGCGCTTCCGGATGGATCGTCCGAGGCGAGCCCGGACGGCACCAGCCGAGCGTGCCCGGCTTCGACCGCCTGATTCGCTACATCCAGTGCCTCGTCGTAGCTCATCGGTGGTACACCGTTGGCGGCGTAGCGGCGCAGGTAGAGGTCGGTGGTCACCTCACGTGTCAGGTCAGTCAGGTGCTCAACGACGGTGGCATGCCGCTCTCGATCGCCAAGCACCCCGAGGCCGTCGAGCATCTGCAGGCAGAACTCGTGTGTGGTCGCAATGGTCGCGGCGTCGAAGTCGGCCAGCGCGCGAGACACCCGGGCATAACGACGCGCTAGTTCCTCCGACTCGCCGGTGCACATCATTGCTTCTAGCTGGCCGAGCGGCTCGCTGGGCTCACGCTGTCCAACCGCTTCAGCGAGGCTGGCCTCCACTGACACCAAGCGCTCGCGCACCCGAAGCCGCAGCTCGTTGGTCGCCATGCGTCCAAAGGTGACCAGTAGCAATTGGCTGAGTTCCACTGCACCTTCGGCGACCACCCGAGCGGTGAGCGCGGCGATGGTGTAAGTCTTGCCGGTGCCCGCGCTGGCCTCCAGGACGGTGGTTCCGCTGGGCAGCTCACCGTAGATATCGAAGGGTGGCGGATCGGTGCTCATCGCAAATCCTCGACCGAGAGCAGCGGCTGAAACACCCGTCGCGCCAGCGTGCCGAACCGAGTTGGCTCAGTCAGGCTGCCCCGCACCTCGGTAGGGACCGACGGCTGGGCCAGCAAGTCCTCCAGGCTCGCCTTGGCTCCGAAGAACCGCTCGTACGCCTCATCACGATCCTCGGCCCACACCTTCTCGAGCTGTTTTCGGTACAACGCGGGCTGCCGGTCGCGCAACCGCAGGGCCGCGTACTCGGCCGACGTTCTCGCGGCGAACGGGATCGGCTCACGCAATCCGGTGGCTCGGAGGTCGATCAGGTCGGCCAATACCGTGGCGGCCCAGGTTGCGTGGATGGCTCGTAGCTGCGAGCAGCCACCCCGCCCGATCGTGACGACCTGCCAGGCTCGGCCCGGATCATGCACGGTCAGTGCCAGCAGCTCAAGCCAGGCCTGCAGCCGGTGCCGTGCCGCCAGCTTGGAGTAGCTGACATGAACCACTGAATCGCCGACGACTCCACTCACCGTGCCGGTCAGCCGCACCTGTCCCACTTCTGCCAGCACCTCCTGCGGTACGGGCTGATCGGTGAGGAACGGCTGGGCAGTCTGCACCAGTTGCTCGACCTGATCAGCGATCTCCTGGATGGCCCTTTGGCCCAGACCACGTGGCGGCAGATAACCGCGCCGCCATTCCGCGTCGATCAGCGAGGTGAGTTCGTGGCCGGCCACGCGTTGCCGCAACAATCGCTCCCCGATGCTCCAGCGATCCAGCCCCGTCAGGCTCACCGGGATCTGCTCGTCCGGCGTCTCATCTGGCCGGCCGATCCATAGCCCGGCCCGGTCGTACATCAAGGCACGGATCGGATGGTTGAAGAACCGGACGAGGTCGCTCAGGGTGACCAGCTCATCGTCGGCGCGTGCGGGCAACGGCTCTGCGCCCAGAGTGTCTGGTGGGGTGCGACGTTCGCGCGCGGCGGCTCGTACCGCCCGCAGGCTGGCGCGATCGAAACTGAACGGCCCGGGGTAGCCCAACCCATCAGGAGTGAAGTTCGATGCGTCGAAGGGCTGCAACGGGTGTCGCGTGGTGATCTTGGTACGGATCGCCTCGCCGTCCTCGGTGCGAGCGGTGCCGTCCAGCGCGTCAAGCATTTCACCGATCGGAACGGCAGGCGGGATGTCGGATCCCGAGCGGGGATCGGCGCCGGCGAAGATCAGCACCAGCCGCTCGCGAGCTGACATGATCGCGTCCAGCAGCAGTTGGCGATCTTCACTTCGTACGTCGTGGTCGCCGATCCGTTCGTCGTCACGGATGATGTTGTCGCCATCTGGTTCGGGACGTCGCGGAAAGACGCCATCGTCAACGCCGAGTAGACAAACGACCCGATGCGGCACAGATCGCATCGGGAGCATGGTGCAGATCGTCAGAGTCCCGGTACGAAAGTTCGCCCGGCTGGGCCGTCCGCGGAAGGCGTCGCTCAGCAGTTCGGACACTTCAGCCAGGCCCAACAAGACGTCGTCGGCCTCGTCAGCACTGAGAACAAGATCACTCAGCTCGCGGTAGGCGTGGCTCAGCTGCCACGTGTCACCGGGTGGGACAGCTGCCAGCAGCTCGATCGCTTGCTTGAAGAGCTCGACCCAGGAAGTAAGGGGCTGCGTCGGCCGGCATGCGTCGATCAACATCTCGACCCGAGCCACCAGCTCGGCCAGACGGCCGACAAGATCGACATCGCCGGCATCGACATCGTCCAACGGCAAGGTGGTTCCGATGAAGTGCTGATCAGTTTCGTCCATCGTCACCCCGAGCAGCAGCCGCTCCATTCCGGCTGCCCAGGTGTTCTGCCGAAATTCTCCCATCTGAAACCGACTGCGATGAGCGGCGTCGAAACCCCAACGAACACCCGCACGCGGCACCAGATCGTGCAGTCGCTCCAGGTCGTCGGTGCTGAAGCTGAATTTCCGAGCGACTGGCGGCGCAGCGCACAAATCCAGCACTGAGCTCGCCTCGACACGTGAATCGGCCAGTGCAACGAGCCGGCTGACAAGGGCGAGTAGCGGATTGAGCTGCCGCAGTGACCGGTCGGCAAGCCGTACCCGCAGCCGATGTCCAGGATGCTCGGCCTGAGTTTCTGGCGTGTCGAGACCGAACGACGCGGCGACCAGCGGTGCGAACCTTTCGATGTCGGGACACATCACCACGATGTCCCGCGGTTCGAGGCTGGCATCATCGGCGAGCAGGCCGACCAATACCTCTCGTAACACTTCCACCTGGCGATCAGGGCCATGGCATGCGTGGAATTGCACGCTTCGATCGGCCGGGTCGAGGACGGGACGTTCATGCTGCGGTCGTACTGCGCGATTCGCCGCCATATCGGCTTGGAGCCAGCCGAGCAACGTTGCCGGCTCGGCAAGCTCCGGCGACTCGTGGTGCAGATCGGTCGCATTCGCGCCTGTTGAGATGAGGGCGAGTTGCAGTTCGCGTACGTCGCGGCCCAGGTAGCTGAGCAGCCGATGGTGGACCAAGACCTCAGTCGTGTCGTCGGAGCGGCGGGAGAGCTGTCCCGGCTCGAGTCGGTTCGCCGCTGCGGCCGTCTTGACGTGATCCCACAGCGCGGGGGAGGGGTGGGTCAGCCACAGATGTACGTCGCGATGCTCGGCAAGCGCGGCGAGTACCGGCAGGTGGTCGGGGCTCAACCGGGTGGCGCCGAAGATGGAGAGCCGTTGCGGAAGGTCGCTACTTTCCCGGTCGACGCGGAGCCTGGCGACCGCGGCTTGCACGCGTTCTGCGGGACTCGGTGCATCGAGCTCCTCGCGTAGCCGCCGCCACAGCTTGGCCTGCCAAGCCCGATCAGCTGGCAGCGGAAATCCCGCTGCATCGACATCTCGGCCCTCGGACCAGCTCTCGATCATGGTCGGTCGAGTCGCCGAATAAGTGGCAAAAAGATCAGCGAGATGTCGGGCGATCGACCAACGCCGTCCGCCTCGGACCACATCGGTGGAGTTTCCGTTGCCGCCCAGATAGTGCCACAGCACCGCTGCCCACGCCTCGCCGCGGCAACCATCGATGACGCGAAGCAGCGGCCACACGGCACGGCGAGGCTGCCACGGATCGGTGTCGTCCTCGTTGCCGCTGCCGGCCAAAGCACGCGCCACAAGTCGCCGCGGCGAAGGAAAGGCGACGCCGACGCAGATACCGTCGCTGCGACCGGGTGCGGTGCCGAGCCGCTGCGCAAGGCCCTGGGAGAGCCAGCGTTCCACGCCTCGGGTTGGCACGCTGACGATCTCGGTCTCGAACGGATCAGGCAGCGGAACGCTGAGCAGCTCGCCGAGCGCGATGATCAAGCGGTCGGCCCGCTCGGCGCGATGGAGGTAGAGCGTCATGGTCGGTCAACACTAAGGCGGGTGCCTGACACCGCGCGGACCTTTCCCCAAGCTCAGCGCTTCGCCGATGGTGACGTCTCGAGAACCCTGGCGACGTCGAAGGAGCGGGTCGGAAATGTCGTCGAACAAGGGATCGTCGGTGCGGGCCCTTATGGTGTCCCTGTGTCCGTTGCCCTGACTCGATCATCTACCTCGCCCGATGCGCTGCTGGATGATCTTGATCCGGAGCAGCGGCAGGTCGCGACCGCATTGACCGGTCCGGTCGCAGTGATCGCTGGCGCTGGCACCGGTAAGACTCGCGCGATCACCTACCGCATCGCCTATGGCGTCGCCACCGGGGTCTACAACCCGACGTCGGTGCTGGCGGTGACCTTCACGACCCGTGCGGCCGGCGAACTGCGCGGCCGGTTGCAGCAGTTGGGCGCCCACGGCGTACAGGCTCGGACGTTCCATTCCGCAGCGCTGCGCCAGGCGCAGTACTTTTGGCCACGGGTCTATCGCGGCGAGTTGCCAGCAGTGCTGGACAACCGGATGGGGCTGGTGGCCGAGGCGGCGAGCCGGCTCCGGGTCAGAGTCGACACGCCGAGCTTGCGAGACCTGGTCTCTGAAATCTCGTGGGCCAAGGTGAGCAATGTCACGGCCGAGGACTATCCGCGGTTGGCCGCGCTGCACAACCGCCAGATCGCCTCCTTCGACTCCGAGACCGTGTCGCGGGTCTTCACGGCGTACGAGCAGGCCAAGCGTGACCGGTCACGGATCGACTTTGAGGACATCTTGCTCTGTGCTGCCGCTTTGATGTCGGAACGACCAGAGATCGCTGAAACGATCCGCCGGACCTACCGGCATCTGGTGGTCGATGAATATCAAGACGTCAGCCCCCTGCAGGAGGCGCTGCTGAATCTGTGGCGTGGCGACCGCGCCGAGCTGTGCGTCGTAGGAGATCCGGCCCAAACCATCCACTCCTTCGCCGGCGCCCAGGCGAGCTATCTCACGGGGTTCGGTCAACGCTTCCCCCAGGCGAGCGTGATCCGTCTGGTACGCGACTACCGCTCGACGCCACAGGTTGTCCGCTGTGCCAACTCGATCATGGCCGCCGCCAGCAATGGGACGACGCCGACCAAGGTCGGCTTCGGCCCAGTCACGCTCCAGGCGCAGCAGCCCGCCGGGTCCGAGGTGGAATTCGTCGAGTCAACAGACGAGTCGGCCGAGGCAACCGCAGTCGGTGAGTGGCTCGGCCAACAGGCAGCGGCCGGCGTCGACTTTCGGGAGATGGCCGTGCTGTTTCGCATCAATGCTCAGTCGCCGGCCATCGAGCAAGCGCTGGCTGACCGCAACATTCCCTACCTGGTACGCGGCGGCGAGCGCTTCTATGAGCGGCCCGAGGTGCGTCAGGCGCTGCTGTCGTTGCGGACGACCGCGCGCGCCATGAGCGGCGCAGAGCAGGGGAGTGCGGTGGAGCAGATGAAGGAGGTGCTCATCGCCTTGGGCTGGACCCAGCAGCCGCCCGAAGGAGCCGGAGCGCTGCGCGAACGCTGGGAGTCGCTGGCCGCGCTGTTGAGCGTGGCAGAGGATCTGGAGACCGAGGCGGCCGCCGGCCCAACGGACGGTTCTCACCAAGCCCTCACCCTGCAGGGCGTCTCGGCCGAGCTCGACCGTCGCGCCGAGGCGCAACATGTGCCGGCCGCGCAGGGCGTCACCGTCTGCACACTGCACTCCGCAAAGGGCCTGGAGTGGGACGCTGTTGCGCTGCTCGGCATTCATGAAGGGTCAGTTCCGTTCGTCCTCGCCAGCTCACCCGAGCAAATCGAGGAGGAACAACGCTTGCTCTACGTCGGTGTCACTCGTGCCCGGCAATCACTTCGCATCTCCTGGTCGCGAACCCGAAACGGCAACGGCCATTCCCGTGCGCCGTCCCGCTTCCTCCAGCCGGTGCTGCCCGACTCTCTCAGGGCGCCCGTCAGCAAGACGGGATCTGCCAGGCGAAGCCGGCACTCAGCGCTCTCGTTGCACTGTCGGTCTTGCGGCCGGTCACTGACCGAGGCGGCCGAGCGCAAGATGGGCCGACACCTCGGGTGCCCAGCGACCTACGATGAGCGCACGATGGTCATGCTCAAGGAATGGCGGCGCCAGGAGGCAGCCGACCAGAAGCTTCCGGCGTACTGCGTGTTCACCGACGCCACACTGATCGCTGTTGCCGAGGCGCGGCCACAAACCGTCGTGGATCTGATCAAGATCCAAGGGCTCGGCCGGACGAAGGCGGACAGGTACGGCGAGCACCTGCTGGCGATCATCGCCTCGGAGGCTGATCGCGCGAGCAGCCGCTGACAAACGCTCTCCGGCTGCGAGCGGCGGCGTTGTTTCCTCTGCGAGCGAGGGCGAAGTAGGCAGGTTCCACGCGCGATTGCGCGAGCAGCCGCTAAAAAGACGTTGCACGAGTTTGCGATACTCCCCTAGGGTGAACGAGGACCTTTACGCTCGGCCGAGCAGAAGGCCGCCAAATACCAGCTTTGGATTATCAGCCTGAATGCATGAGAGGAGGAGTTCGTGAACATTGAGCAGACCAGCAGCGCATGCACGGTCCAGCTGCCCTTGCCCGAACTCCAGCTGTCCTCGCGTGCGCTCATGCCGGGTGCGGCTGTCGTCACGGACCTCGTCAACGGCAGGCCGCGGGCCCATCTCCGCCGTCCGATGCTCAACCGGACCAACTGGCGCGGACTGGGCGAGGTCTGTGTCACGGGCAGCAAAGCGGCAGGCCTAACACAAGGCGGACGTATCGCCGGATATGGCGCGTACGACGTCACCGATAGCAAGTTTTCGACCAACATGGGACCACCTTCCTGTAGTCCACCGGTGTAGCAACACCGACAGCCTCCAGGGCCGTGGCTCCCAGACAACCGGGATCCGCGGCCTTCGTGTTTCCCGGCCAGATTCGAGGAGCCTTTACCGGGCACCTCATGATCAGAAAAGTAGGCCGACATGTATGACGCAGGAGGTGGCCCGATAGTCGCTCCCCGGCGAGGGCGGTTGGGCGTCGCCGAGCTGCCCTGTCGTTTGGTGAATCCGGACCTGTTCTTCGCCGAAGCGCCTGTCGATGTGGAGGTGGCCAAGGCCTTGTGCTTGGACTGCCCCATTCGTGAAGCGTGCCTGGCTGGTGCGCTGCGGCGGCGTGAGCCGTGGGGTGTCTGGGGCGGCGAGCTGCTGGTGGCCGGTGCTGTCGTGTCGCACAAGCGGCCGAGGGGTCGTCCGCGCAAGTATCCGATCGCCGAGCCCTTTGCTCCGGCAGCGAAGGACGAGGCGGCGGCATGATGCGTCATGCGACGCGCCGACGCAACAGATTACGGCGATTCTCCCGTGTCGCCGAGCAGTGTGCCGATAGCATCTTCGATGTTTGAGAGCTGCTTGCGGATGCCAACGCTCGCAGCTAAGAAAGCGGCTTGCATCACCAAAATGCGGCACAGCTTGAGGCTCCCCTTCGGGTCGACCGTGGAGTCCTGGCTACCCCGGCCAAGCGCATGCCCGCGACCCAGCCCCCACGCTGTGCCGCGTGTTGGTGATGCAAGTCCTTTCTTTGGGAGCTGCTCGCGCATCGCCCTCGGGATCCGCCGCGCCGCGCGATTCCCGACGCTCGCAGCAATGCCTGCTCACATCGGCACTACGCCGTGGCGTAGCCGGGGAGAAACTCTTCAAGCACCTCGCCGAAGGCTGCCTTGGCATTGAGCTGGGACAGCACGGCCAGCCCGCCAAGCCACACCCGATGGATCAGCAGATAGCTCGGTGGCAGGTTGAGCTTCAATGCCACGCCACCTGACGCATGGGGGTCACGTACCCGGACGAACTGCTCCCGCATCCAGTCCCGATTGAATTGAAACTCCGGCACCGCAGCCGGCTCCACAAACGGACTCAAATAGTCGAGCAGATCTCCTGCATCAATGTCGGAGACAACAAAGCCTTCCTGGCGTAAGTTCTCGGCCACCTGATGAGCATCGCCCTGCTGCGCGATCCGCAAGATTCGGCCCATGGCCGCGGGGAGACCGTCGGGGAGTCGCGCAACCAGCCCGAAGTCGACCACACCGAGCCGGCCGTCCTTGATGAGTTTGAAATTTCCAGGATGGGGATCGGCATGCAGCAGCCCAACCACGCTGGGTCCGGCGAACAGAAATCGCACGTATTGCAGCGCGGCCGCATTGCGCTTCTTGTCGGGAAGGTTTCCCGCCGAGGAGAGCGGCGCACCCTCGACCCACTCGCTCACCATGACCTTCGGCGTACTCGCCAGCACTGATGGAACGTAGAACTCCTTGCTGCCGGCGAAGCCAGCCGCTGCCTGCTGTTGTGAGTCAGCCTCGAGGGTGTAGTCCAATTCCTCGCTCACCCGAGCGGTGAGCTCGTCCACCAGCGGAGTTACATCCATACCGCCAGCCAGCGGCGCGATGACCTTCGAGAGCCGTCCGATTTGCCGCAAATCGGAGCGAAGAGCCTCGTCAGCGCCGGGATACTGAACCTTGACGGCGACCGTACGCCCGTCGGACCAGGTGGCTCGGTGTACCTGACCGATCGAGGCGGCCGCTGCGGGCAATGGATCGAAATCTGTGAACAAATCCCGCCAGCGCGGGCCAAATTCCCGCGCCATTACGGCGTGCACTCTGGAGGTCGGCATCGGCGGTGCCGCGTCTTGGAGCCGGGACAGATGCGCCCGGTACGGCGCCGCAACCTCCTCCGGGAGCACCGACTCGAACAGGCTGAGCGCTTGCCCGAACTTCATCGCCCCGCCCTTGAGCTCACCGAGAACTCGGAAGAGCTGCTCTGCTGCACGCTGCTGAAGCTGCTCCGACACCTCATCGGCTGGTGCGCCGCCCAACCGCTTGCCTAGTCCCAGCGTCGCTCGCCCTGCGAAGCCGAGTGGCAGTGAGGCCAACTTTGCCCCGCGTCGAAAGGCCGAGCGAGCCAGCGAGGAGCCGTCGCCTGCGCCGGGCACACGTCGCTCCGCGCCGTTGGCTGGCTTCACCGGCTGGTCGGTCATGGTCCCTATTCTGTCTGGCTCAGCCAACTACAACCGCAGTTGGGATGAGCGGCCCAGCGACGCAACCGTGTGACAAGAGCCGGCCAGCTGAGCTCCAGCGTCGCGCCAGCGGATTCGGGCAGCTCCCCATGCAGGAACGCCAGCGATTGCGCCGTCGCAACCGAGGCCGCCCAAGCAAGCAGTGCGGGCGGTGAGGCGACGCTAACGCGCGAGAGCTGCCTCAGCACGGCAGGCCAGTGCGGATCAGCGTCGCTTCGCGCGAGGTCGGCGCAACGCAGGCACGAGGCCTGGCCAGCAACCACGAGCGGGCCAACGCTCACCCCGTTACCCCAACAACGGACCACGAGATGGGCCTGGTCATTACGCAGCAGATGATCAGTGATCACTCGATCAAGTTCGGGCTGATCACAGGCCACAATGGTGAGATCTGGCTGCACGCCTTCGGGCTTGGACCAGTGGCCCAACGGGAACACCGTGGTCGCGCCGTGGGCGAGCGCTGAGCGCAGTGCCTCGGATCGCGATGACAGCACGCCAGCTGCCGGATATGGCGTGAGATCGGTCCGCTCGTCGTCATAGACGTACAGCGTGCCCAGCCCGCTGGTTGCCAGCAGTCGAGCGATTTGGTTGCCCACAGGTCCTGCACCGATCAGCCTGACCTTCGCCCTGCCTGCGGAGTCGGTGTACGGCGCTGCGCCCCGGTCGACGATCAGGCCAGCCGATGCAAGGGCGTCCAATGCTCCTTCGACCTGCACGGTCGTCAGGCCAGCGGCTCTTGCGCCGCGCCGCACCGAATTGATCGATTGCGAGCCGTCCAACAGATCGAGTAGTGCACTAAAGCCTGGTCCACGAAAGACCAGTGCGGCGTCCGGATCGACACCAACCTGAACCTCTTCGGCAGCGCGATGGAGGACCAGTGCGTACGGTGTCAGCTGCGGATGCTGGAGCTGCGGATGAGACCGAGATCGGGTTGCGACTGAACTCATTGGGCCAGTCTGTGAGCACCTGCCTGACCTTCACGTGCTATCCACAGGCGAGTTCTTCTATCGGCTCTGATCGTGAACTTTAGCCCACGCCGTAGCGGAGCAGCACGTTGCTGGACCCGTCGAACCTGCGCGCTTCAAGCAGTGCCAGATCAACGGCACCTTGAAGATCGGCGTCCGGTCCCGATTGCCGCGGGACTGACCATCAAATGAAGCTCATCGACGAGCCCGTTCGCCAGTAGACCGGTCCACGTCGTTCGGGAGGCGTCGAAAGCCTCGTCCATGTTCAGAAAAATGACGTTGCGTTCGGGGCCGTCGTAGTAGCCGTCGTCAGACATGATGTTGCTGACGATGACCTTGCGCATCCGGGCCCCACTCCTCCTAGACGTGCATCAGGGACGGCCGACGGGCGACCGTCCCTGATGGGTTGCTCCAAGTGATGCTAGACCCTGCCGAGGATGCGGTTGAGGTTCGTGCCACAAACCGGGCACTTGGCCTTTGCCATCCGGGTGCCTTTGTCGTTGACGTGCACTTCGCCCGAGGCTTCGCGCTTGGCCTTGCACTTCACGCAATAGAACTCGCCGCTGTACGTCTCCGCCATGCCTTCTCCTTGTTCGATGTTCGTCCGCACGCTGGTCACAGCTGCGGGACCCCGAGCTATGTCATCGTCCGGTCACCCGATCACACCTGCGCGCAACCGGTACCGCACCAAACGTCATACCGCGTGGACGCCCGTTACTCTACGCGAGCGCGCCGGGAGCGCTGGCGGACCGCGGGAAAAACAAAGACGAAACCTCCAGGGACATCGGGATCGCTAGCCTTCCCCTGCGAGCGTGCCGACCATCTGGAGGTTTCGTGCTCGGAACGCTATCCGCGGCCAGGGCCGCCGTCAAACGGTTCTGGGAAATTCACTTTCCACCGAATGTGGACAAGTTTGTGGAAACGATGTGCACCGATCGTGGATGTTTTGTGGACCGAAGTCGGGATCGGATCCCAGTCCGGCGGGCGCTATGTGGAAACCTGTTCGACAGTGGTCTCATCTAATTTGTCTGGCTATATATGTCGACTCTCAAGTGCTGATTCAGTCTTTACTGCCTACGCTCCTTGCTCGGTTTCAGCGACGTACGTACCCGCTGGTTTCGGTCGGTTTGCACGGGTTGCTGCCTATCCAGACCGCTAGCAAACTGTGTATAGCTTCGGGCTGTGACGCGATGTACCGGCAGGTAAGTTGGCTCGTGCCAGCCAAGGAAGGGCCCAAGAAGGGACAGCGTGAGTCAGCCACGATTGCCACTGTCGGAGTCGGGGACCACGACGAGGCCGAAGCGCGGGGTCGGGAGGCCGAAAAGGTCAAAGCGCGTCAACTCCAGCGAAGTCGCGGGCGCCGAATCCAGCCCGCGTGTGGAGGTGCGGCGAAGCAGCCGTCGTACCCGCACAGTGACGGCGTACCGAGAACGCGACACCATCGTCGTGCTGATTCCGCAGCGGATGTCGCAGGCCGACGAGCGGACCTTCGTACGCGACATGGTCCAGAAGGTGCTCGCCCGTGAGGCGCGGGCATCGGCGGCCCAAGGCGATGAAGCGCTTGCCATCCGAGCCCATCAGCTGGCAGCGAGCTACCTTGCGCCGGCCGTCGATCAGATGCCGGTGCCAGCCGGTGTCTTCTGGGTGACCAACCAGCAACAGCGCTGGGGCTCCTGTACGCCGAACACCGGCCTCATCAGACTGTCCCACCGCCTGCAGCCAATGCCTGCCTGGGTCGTGGACTATGTGCTGCTGCATGAATTAGCCCACCTCGTGGAGCCGACCCACTCCGGTCGTTTCTGGCGCCTTGTCGGCCGGTATCCGGCGGCCGAGAAGGCCAAGGGTTACCTGGAGGGGTATGTGGCCGGTCAAGGTCGGCAGGCCCAAGAATCCGATGTCGACTGAACCAGCGGCCCGTCGCCGCGTGGCAGTCGTGTTGGCCCGCTATGACGCCTCCTCAGCTGCGCCTGCGGGCGTTGCGTCCGAGGCATTTGCCGCGGCATGCCTCCTGGACTCCTATGAGGTGGTGGCCGATCTGATCGGCGTCCGATCGGGAATCGCCGGGCCCACTGAGGTCGCCGAGATGCTCTGGCCTGGCGCTCTGCAGCTGCCGGCCGATGTCACAGTGCCCGTCATCGCCCGTCTGGTGAGTGGAGAAGCCGACGAACTCGTGGTGGTGCCGGCCGATGTTCCCGACCTTCCGGGTCTCGTGCTTGCCAAGCTGTTCAAGGTACTGCACCGGACCGATATCGCCATTTCACCGGAGTATGCCGGTGCGGGCTGTGTCGCGATCGGCGTGTCGCTGCCGCTGGCCGATTGGATTCCCGACGATGCATTCGACCTCGACCACAATCCATTCGCGCGCCTCAGCGCGATCGCTACCCGCAAGAGCCGATGCACGCTCGCGCCGACCTGGCACCGACTGCGAACACCTACCGACGTGATGCGGCTTGATGCCGGCCTCGAGGGCTGGGAAGAGACGAGGGCACTGCTTGCAGGTCAGGCGATCGCAGGCGAATGATGGACGCTCCAAAGGCCGGAGCATTGAACCATTGGGACGCCGGAGAGACCTGGCCGACCGCTTTCGCGTACATGTCGGCAACGCCGAACATCTCTACGGGTACGCCGTCCGGGGCATGGCTCAGGATTGGGAGACTGGCGGCCCTGTTCGGATGGCCTGTAGCGGATACGAGAATGCTCCCCGCGGCTCAGCGATCCATCTTCGGCTGCTCGCTGGCGTGTTTCGGCTCGTGCTGACCGGTCGAGCCGAGGAGCTGGTGGCGTTCTATCCGTGTTTGGGAGGCAGCGCGCCTGCCTCACAGGCGTGGCCGGTGATCCGCGAGGTGATCGGCGCGCACGTCGATGAGATGCATGCTGCTCTTGCGGTTCCGCCGCAGACGAATGAGGTCGGTCGATCTGCGGCGTTGCTCGCGGGCCTATTTGATCTTGTCGCAGCATCCGGCGTACGGCGCATTCGGCTGCTGGAGGTAGGTGCGAGCGCTGGCCTGAACCTGCTGCTCGATCATTACGCCTATCGCGGTGACTCTTGGCAATTCGGTTTCACCGACTCCAAGATTCAGTTCGTGGACTCCATTGAGGGTCCGGTTCAACCAGAACACTTCATGATCACAAGCCGAGCGGGTTGCGATCTTCATC
>DATLQP010000155.1:0-4926 GCA_035535155.1 Propionibacteriaceae bacterium | reverse complement strand
CGCGAAGCGCCAGGGGTCTATCCCGTGCAGCCGGCGTCGCATCGCGGCGGACTGATCGGTCAGCGTGGTGATCCCCCGGCGTAATTCGGGTAGCAGCGCAGCCCCATGCAGGTACAGCCGAGAGGTGATGCCTAGGCCCTGCTGTCAGCAAGATCGTAGCGATTTCGACACGCGCTGAACCTCAGAGCCCTCTTGCGATCCGGTAGGCCCCCGCAGCTAGGCCTGGGGTTGAGTGGTTCGGACGCTCATTCGTTCGCCGGGTCGAGTGAAGATGCTCAAGACCTCAGCGGGATCGTGCCCAGTGCTGCCGAACCAGTGTGGTACCCCGGTGTCGAATTCGGCGACCTCGCCGGGACCAAGAATCCAGTCCTGGTCGCCGAGGATGAGTCGCAGGTGGCCGGATAGGACGTAGATCCATTCATAGCCGTCGTGCGCTCGTGGTTCTGGTTTGACTTTGCTGGTGGGGATGACGATCTTCCAGGCCTGCATGCCGTCGGGTTGTTGGGTCAGTGGGATCACTGTCGTGCCCTTTACCTGGCCATGCTTGAGGTGGATGCGCGGGTCACCGACTTCCGGCGCGCCGACCAGGTCGTCGAGGGGCACCCGGTAGGCCTTGGAGAGGGCAAGGAGTAATTCCAGGGTTGGCCGCCGCTGTCCCGTCTCGAGTCTGGACAGGGTGCTCTTCGAGAGACCGGTGGTGTTCGCGAGGCCGGTGAGGGTGATTCGGCGTCGGAGACGGATGCGTTTGAGCCGGGCCCCGACCTGGTCGAGCGGATCTTCGATCGCCGATGACGGGTCGTCCATGATGTTCATCCCAGTCGGTTTTCCCAGAAACAGCAACATTCGTTGGCGAGCAACAGTCGTGGCGAGAGTGTGGACTAAGTCCAGGTTCCGTCAGGAGGCTCTCCGCCATGGCCACGATCGTGAAACCATCCCCTGTCCCCCAGCCCGCAACGCCGAGCCGGCCGCCTAACCGGACGCGGCCCGTCTTGCTGTTGGTCTTCGGTGCGCTGCTCGGCCTGCTCGGCCTGACCTTGGCCGGGGCAGCAGCCGCCGCGGGTTGGGCCGTCGTCCAGCAGCGGGGCGGCGGCTTCGTCACCACTCCGACACACCGCTACGCCGTGAGCACCTATGCGCTGACGACCACCGACCTGAAGGTGCTCGTCAACGACGGGCTGCCGTCGGCCGCGCGGCCCGACGCCGCGCGGGTCATGGTACGTGCGACCTCTGCCGACCCTGCCAAACCGGTCTTTGTCGGTATCGGACCACGGGCAGACGTGGCGGCCTATCTCAGCGATGTCGCCCATAGCGAGCTGGCAGATGTCACTATTGCTCCCTTCCGGGCATTTCGGGCAACCTACCGTGCCATTCCGGGCTCCCGTGCGCCCGAGCTTCCGGGCCGCCAGACCTTCTGGGCCGTGTCAACAGAAGGCACCGGGACCCAGCAGGCGGAGACCACCCTCCAGTCGGGGAATTGGGTCGTGGTGGTGATGAATGCTGATGCGACTCCCCAGGTCGCGGCCGACCTGACCGCCGGGGTGCGGTCTTCCTTGCTCGGGCCGATCGCCACCGGACTCATCGCCGGCACCATCGTGCTGCTCGGTGCCGGTGTGGCGCTGCTCGTCTGGGGGGCTTCCGGGCTTGGCCGTCCAATGACCTCGACTGGGAACCGTACCCCCGCCGTGCCCGCATCTGGGACCGGGCTGGCCATGGCCCAGCGCCCGTACCCCGTCGAGTTGACGGGTGAACTGACCGAGCCACTGTCCCGCTGGCTGTGGCTCGTCAAGTGGGTCCTGGCCATCCCGCACTACTTCGTGTTGGCGTTCCTCTGGGTCGCTTTCCTGGTCACCACGATCGTCGCCGGCTTCGCGATCTTGTTCACCGGCCGTTACCCGCGCTCGCTGTTCGCCTTCAACGTGGGAGTTGTTCGCTGGAGCTGGCGGGTCAGCTTCTACTCCTACTCCGGGTTGGGCACCGACCAGTACCCGCCGTTCAGTCTCGCCCATACCGACTATCCCGCCGACTTCGATGTCGAATACCCGGAGCGGCTGTCCCACGGCCTTGTCCTGGTCAAGTCCTGGTTGCTGGCCATCCCGCACTTGATCATCGTCGGCCTGCTCACCGCCCCCTGGTACTGGGTGGCCAACGGCGCCCCGACCGACAACTACGAGCGCACCGCCGGCATCTCACTGCTCGGCCTGCTGGTGCTTGTCGCCGGCCTTGCCCTGCTGTTCACCGGACGCTACCCACGACCCCTGTTCGACCTGGTGATGGGCATCAACCGGTGGGTGTACCGGGTGACCGCCTACGTCGCCCTGATGCGCGACGAGTATCCACCGTTCCGGCTCGATCAGGGTGCCACGGAGCCTGGTTCAACCCGTGACGGCAGCGACAGTGTGGGGTCCGGAAGCGATGGACCGAGCGCCGTGGAAGCGCCTTCGGCATCGGGGCCGACGGCGCCGTGAGCTCCGGCCGGACAGAGGCGCACCGGACGGGACCACTCCGGTCGGCCAACGGCAGAACCCTTCCAGAGTCCGAGTGTTACGAACTGCTCGCAGTGGCGGTCGTTGGCCGGATTGGGTTCGTCTCGCCAGCCGGTGTGCAGATCATCCCGGTCAACTTTCGCCTGGGCCCCGGCCACCGGCTCTTTCTCAAGCCAGACCATTCCCCCGCCGGCCGATGGCATCGCCGCCGACACGGAGCACGGTCGCGCGGTGGCGTTCGCGTTTTGTTGTGGACCGGCTTGATGGGCTGCTCGACGAGCCGCGCCCGGGCCGGCCGCGCACGGTCTCTGATGATCAGGTGGAGGCGGTGATCACCACGACGTTGGAGTCGGCGCCGCGGGATGCGACGCACTGGTCGACCCGTTCCCTCGCGGCGGAGCTGGGGTTGACGCAGTCGGCGGTGTCGAGGATCTGGCGGGCGTTCGGTCTTCAGCCGCATCGGCAAGACTCGTGGAAGCTGAGCAGGGATCCGTTGTTTGTCGACAAGGTCAAAGATGTCGTCGGGCTCTATCTGAATCCGCCGGAGCGGGCGGTGGTGCTCTGTGTGGACGAGAAGTCCCAGATCCAGGCGTTGGACCGCACCGCGCCGATCTTCCCGATGATGCCGGGCACCCCGGCCCGGGCCAGCCACGACTACAAGCGCGCCGGCACCTCCAGCCTCTACGCGGCCTTGGACCTTGCCACCGGGCAGGTGATCGGCGCGCTGCACGCCCGACACCGGGCGATCGAGTTCAAGAAGTTCCTGGTCACCATCGACCGCGAAGTTCCGGCCGACCTGGAGGTCCATCTTGTGCTGGACAACGTGTCGACCCACAAGACCCCTGCGATCAAACGCTGGCTGGCTGCGCACCCCCGCTTCCAGCTGCACTTCACCCCCACCAGTGCCTCCTGGCTGAACCTGGTCGAACGCTGGTTCGGGGAGCTGACCAGCAAGAAACTACGCCGAGGCACCCACCGCAGCGTCCGCGAGCTGGAGGCCGACATCCGCGGCTGGATCGCCACCTGGAACGACAACCCCCGCCCCTATGTGTGGACCAAGACCGCAGACCAGATCCTTGCATCCATCGCCCGCTACTGCACACGCATTAATGACTCACGACACTAGGGGAGTGTGAACCGGCTGGGCGTCGAGCTGACCTCCGTCAGTTGGCGTCACGGCTCACTAGAGGTCGCCTCTCAGGGCTACCGCGCGTCCTGCCACCGAAACAGCGATTCAACTACTTCCGGGACCTCGGGTCCCGTCGTTCTCAACGGCGTCCTGCGCAGGCCAGTGGGGGAGCGGCCTATTGGTCGCGCCAGCTGTAGGTTGCGGTCCAGCCGAACAGCACCTTCATCTTGGCGCAGTTGAAGGCCGACCTCGGATCCTGGTAATCGTTCGACGACCTGGTCGAGCGGATCTTCGATCGCCGATGACGGGTCGTCCATGATGTTCATCCCAGTCGGTTTTCCCAGAAACAGCAACATTCGTTGGCGAGCAACCCACGCGGTTCCAACCTGGTGGGCATGGTTCAGTACGACATAGCAGTTATCGGCGGAGGCGCCGCCGGACTCTCCGCGGCACTCGTCCTGTCTCGGGCACTCCGCAAGGTTGTTGTGGTGGACGCCGGTGCGCCACGCAACGCTCCTGCCGCTCACCTGCACGGCTACCTCTCACGCGATGGCCTGCCACCCGGGGAGCTACTGGCCTCCGGCCGGGACGAGGTGAGGAGCTACGGCGGCCACATCGTGACGGGTACCGTCACTGACCTTGTGGCCGACGGCCGGAGCGGCTTCTCAATTCTGCTGAAGGGTGGGCAGCCGATCTCGGCGCGGCGGCTGCTCGTCACAACCGGCCTGCGGGATGAGCTGCCGAATATCCCGGGGCTTCGCGACCGCTGGGCTCGAGACGTGCTGCACTGCCCGTATTGCCATGGATACGAAGTCCGCAACCGCCGGCTCGGCGTCCTTGGCGGTACTCCGGGCGCCGTCCGATACGCGCAGATCGTTCGCCAATGGACTTCGGACCTCATCTACTTCACCCCACCCGACACCGTCACAGCTATCGAGCGGACCGAGCTGAACGCCCGCTCAGTCAGCATCGTCGAGGGCACCATCGAGCAACTGGTCATCGCCGACGACAAGCTGCGCGGTGTCCAGATGAGTGACGGCTGTGTCGTGCCTCGCGACGCACTGTTCGTCCCGCCTCGCTTGGTGCCGAACAACCAACTGCTCGTCGGCCTTGGCTGCGACCTCGACGCTGAGGGCTGGGTCACCACTGACACCGCGGGACGTACCAGCGTCCCCGGAGTCTGGGCTGCCGGGAACCTGGTCGACCCGCGTGCCCAGGTCATCAGCGCCGCCGGCGCCGGCTCCGCGGTCGCCATCGCTCTCAACGCCGAGCTTGTCGAAGACGACATCCGCAACGCAACTCCCGATCTCAACC
>DATLQP010000154.1:0-23998 GCA_035535155.1 Propionibacteriaceae bacterium | reverse complement strand
CCCAGGCTTTGGCCTGCTGGGTCGTCTTCTCTTCCTCGTCGCCGCTCTCTGCGCCGCCAACAGGGATTCCCGCTTCGATGAACGGCGATTCGTCGTCCCCGACAAACTCGATGATCTCCGGGGATCTCACACCGGTCTTGCTCAGCTGGTCGGCGAGCACCCGTCCGATCGTGGCCGAACCCGCGGGTCCAACCGTCTCGGGATCGCTGCCCCAGCCGAGCCGCCTCCACCAGCTCCCCGGCTTGCCGCCCTGGACGAAGTAGCCGCCGTTCGGGGACGCCACCATGTCGACGTTCAGATATAGCTTGATCTTCTTGCGGTCGTTAGCGGACAGGCCCTCCAGGTAGCCGTTCGATCCCACGGCGCCGTTCTCCTCGTCGCCGAAGAATGCGAACCGCACCGTGTTCTGCACTGACGGGTCGGCGCCGAGTTGGGTGGCGATCTCGAGCAGGCTCGCCACGCCGGAGCCGTTGTCGACGATGCCCGGGCCGTCCTCGACCGAGTCGAGGTGGGCACCGATCATCACGACGTGGTCGGCGTCTCCGGTGCGGGTCTGCGCGATGACGTTGCGCTGGGGCACGCTGGGGTCCTCGTCGTCATCCCCGGACGCATCAAAGGTTGGGGTGCTGGCCTTGAAGCCGGCGTCGCGCAACACGCCGACCACGTACTCGACACTCGCGTCAAAGCCGGGGGTGCCGGCGGCCCGGTTGCCACCGTGCTCGTCGGCGATCTTTTGCAGCGCCTGGAGATGCTTCATGGCCCTGGCATCGCTGACCTCACCGGTCAGTTGCTCCACCAATGGGCCGTCAGACGTCGCGGTGGGCATCGGCTGCACTGCCACAGAACCGCAGGCCACGACACCGAGAGTGACCGAGATGCCGACGAACGCGAGTCTGATACGCAACCAGGTCAGCCTCGCGGTCGAGCTCACGCGGCGCCGGGTAATCGGACCGAGACAAGCGAGCCGCCCTGGATCTCGGACCAGTCACCCTCGAACTCCAGTTGAGCCAAGGCGGCGGCCGGAAACCGGCCGTCGATAGCGGCAACGGCCTCGGTGCTGGAAGTCGCGGGTTCGGTCAGTTCGTGGACCATGCCTGGTGCCCCAGGTGCATGGCCAATCAGCAAGGCCACCTGGCAGTCGTCGGGAAGCTCGCGGACCGCGTCGATCAAGTCATCACCGCCTGCGTTGTAGAAACGGTCAGCGATGTCCACGCGATTCGGTTCGAGTTGATCACCCGGTTTCAGCAGCTCGAACGTCTGCTGCGCTCGCACTGCGCTCGAGCACTGCACCGAATCGATCTTGATGTGCTGAGTCCGCAGGTAGGCGCCCACCTCACGCGCCTGGCGCTCGCCGTCAGAGGTCAGCCGCCGCTCGCTATCCCGGCCGCCAGGGCGTACGTCCTCGGTTTGCGCATGACGAAGTACGAGCAGGATGCGTCGTCGGTCCACTCCAGCAGCCTAAGGCGCCGCGCGATCCGGCGGTGGACTCTCGCTCGCGCGCTCCCCGAGCAGCGCGCTTAGGTTCGTTCTGGGTCATCGGCACTTGCGTGGATCGCCGGGTGCCTGCGCGCGGCGTTTCCACCAATAGTCGAAGTGGTTATGGCTTGATGCCTACCACGATGTCGCGGCGGATCGAGGAGTCGACTCGGTGCTCGAAGTCTCGATACGGACCGAAGTCCAGCGGTTCCAGGCCCGCCCCGGCAACAAGCTCGAGCAACCGCTCCCGGCGCAGGCTGATCGCATTCCAGGACAGCCCGAGCGCACCACCGGTCTTCAGCTGCATCGTCCAAACCGGGAGTGCCTCGCTGATCAAGCCTTCCGCCGAGCGTTCCCGCTTACCGCTGATACCGCGTACGTCGGTCTGGCTGCCGTGCACGACACCATAGGGAGCATCGGCCACCACCGCATCGAACCTGCGCTTGCCGAACAGCGCTCCAGACTGCCGCGTGTCCCCGGAGAAGACAGTCAGGGCAAGCGGCAGATCCCGGGCGGCCGGGATGACCTCCGCGTCCAGGCGCTTGCCGATGATCTTGCCCTCACGTCGCACCGGGCTCACCTCAAGCGTGTGCTTCAGTCGCTTACGCCGCCAGTAGGTACGCAGGTACGCCGCGTACGCCTCAACGGCCTTCGGCTCGACCTCCACGCCGGCGACGTTGCAGCCCAGCATCATGGCGGTGCTCAGTGTCGTGCCGCGACCACACAACGGGTCCAAGATCGAGAACGGTCCGCTGTCCGGGCGTCGCATCGATGCCAGCGTGACGTTGATCAGTAAGCGGGTGAATTGCTCGTTGGTTTTTCCCGGATACTTGGGAATCGTCACCAGATCATCGTCGAAGAGGTCCGGGCTCCGCACCTCGATGGGTAGCAGCCGATCATGCTCGCGTTGGAAGGTCGCATAGCTAGCGGACAGCCGCCCCAAGGCGATGCAGGCTTGCTCGTTCAGGCTGTCCGCGACCAAAGCCAGATACCCGATCCCCGCAATCGAGATGGACTCGATCGGAGGATGATCATTCGCACCGAGCATGATCTTCAGCTCAGCTGCCACCAACCGATTCGCCTCGGACGCATAGACACGATTGGCCGACGGCGCGAGCAAGATCAGATGATCAACCATTCCGCCTGATCATGGACTCGGCAAAAAACCGGCCGCGAGAGAAGTCCAACTGTTAACGCCGATCGCCGCCGTGGCGGTGCTCCTTGGCTCGCTCGAAGCTCGCTCGAATCTCCTCTTCGGCTTCCTCAACGCCGGTCCAGGTCGCGCCCTCAACCGACTTCCCAGGCTCGAGGTCCTTGTAGACCTCGAAGAAATGCTCGATCTCAAGGAGCACCCACTGGCGCACATCCGAGAGATTGCGGATGTGGTCCCGCCTGGGATCGGACGCTGGGACACAGAGCACCTTGTCGTCGCCGCCCGCTTCATCCGTCATCCGGAACATCGCGACCGCCCGGCACTTGATCAAGCAGCCCGGGAAGGTCGGCTCGCTGATCATCACCAACGCATCCAGGGGATCGCCGTCCTGACCGAGAGTCCCCTCGATGAAGCCGTAATCGGCCGGATACTGGGTCGAGGTGAACAGCGTACGATCCAGTCGGATGCGGCCAGTTTCATGATCAACTTCATACTTGTTCTTCTGGCCCTTGGGAATCTCGACGGTGACATCGAAGGTCAAACCGCTGAGCGGCGTCAGACCTCGCTCGACATCCGGTGCGGCCATCTGACCTCCTTGGGATTAGCACTGACTTCTGCGAGAGTGCATACCAGTTGTGTCCCGATGCCTGAGCCTAGCGTGAAAGGGGGTGTGCGTACCCGGTGGGCCCGAAGCGGACCGCGACGGTAATTCTGGCTGTTCTCGCGGGCATTGTTGTGCTGATCAGCGTGATCGCCGGAGCTATCGCGGTGCTTCCGCACGAGAACCGCTACGCACTTGGGGCTCAATCCAGCTATACCGCACCTCCCTCACCAATCAGTAGTCCAACCACGCCTCCAGCCACCAGCACGACCACTCCGAGCCCAAAGCCTGCCAAGCGCGATCTGCCCGCCCCCGTGCTAGCTCCGGCCTCGCCGCGGGTCGTTCCGAACCAGACCGCGGTGGCCAACAAAGTCAGAGCGGTCAAGGTCAAGGGGATGACCGGCTCCTACTCCGGCTCCGTCCTCGAGGTGGGCAGCGGAAAAGTGGTCTATGCCCACAACGCCACCCGTGGCTACATCCCGGCGTCGACGATGAAGCTGCTCACCTCGACCGCGGCGCTGTCGATCTTGGGTCCAGAGCACACCTTCCGAACCTCAGTGGTCAGTCCGAAGCGGGGTCAGATCATTCTGGTCGGTGGCGGCGATCCATATTTGTCCAGCAGGTCACGCGGCGACTACCCCAAGCGAGCCTCGATCACCGGGCTGGCCCGGGAGACGGCAAGCCATCTGAAGCGCGACAAGATCAAGAAGGTCACTTTGGGCTACGACGCATCGCTGTTCCGCGGCCCGTCGTGGAACCCCCGTTGGCCCGGTTTCTACGCTGATCAGGTCTCACATACCTCGGCGCTCTGGGTGGACGAAGGTCATGTGGGTTTTGGTGGCGTGCGTTTCAAGGATCCGGCCAAGCAAGCCGCCAAGGTCTTTGCCGCGGCCCTCTCCAAGCAGGGGATCAGGGTCACCTCGACGCGGTCCGCGCGTGCGTCGAAGTCTGCCGTGGTCGTTGCCAGGGTGTCCTCGATGCCTCTGGAGCGGATTGTCGAGCATCTATTGATGGTGAGCGACAACGATGCGGCCGAAGTGATCTTCCGTCAGGCCGCGATCGGCGCCAAGAGGCCGGGATCTATTGCAGAAGCGACGAAGGTCGTACGGGCGGAGCTGACCAAGCTCGGCATCTGGGATCCCGGCATGACGATCAACGACGGCAGCGGGCTTGCCCGTCAAACCAAGGTGCCGGCCGACTCGATGGTCAAGATGCTCCGAGCGGCGGCGGACGAGCAACATCCCGAGCTTCGTGCGGTGATCACCGGGCTGTCGGTCGCTGGAGTTGAAGGCAGCCTGCGCCGCCAGTACTTCGACGACAAGAGTGTTGCCGGTCGGGGAGTGGTACGTGGCAAGACCGGAACGCTCAACAAGGTGCGCGCCCGCGCCGGCCTGGTACGCACCGCCGACGGGTCGCTCCTGGCGTACGCGTTCTTGATCAACAAACCCAAGAATGAGTACGCGGCCATGATCTGGCTGGACCGGGTGACTACCGCACTCAGTACCTGCGGGTGTCGTTAGCGCTATACCGATTGGTATACTCAAGTCGTGACGATGACGACCATCAAGGTCCCGGCAGAACTCCGCGACCGCCTGGCCGCCCGCGCGAAGAGAGAGCACATCACTCTCGCTGCGACGATTGCCAAGGTCTTGGACGAGGCGGAAGAGCGGCAGTTCTGGGATGCGGTTCGGGAAGAGAATGCCCGTCTGACCGAAGAAGAACGCGGCCGATACGTCCATGACAGCACCTTGCTGGATGACCTAGACGATCCTGAGGACCGGGCGATTAGCATTCGAGGCGGATGGTAAGTCGCGGCGAGGTTTACCTCGCCGCACTCGGTGAGCCCATCGGCCATGAGCAGGGCGGCGACAGGCCGGTCCTCATCGTTAGCGCGCCGGCGTGGCTGAAGAGTTCACCACCCGTTATCGCTGTGCTGCCACTGACACGCACTTACCGGCAAAGATCAACACATGTAGAGATCGAAACCGGGACATCTGGTTTGGCCGCAACCAGTTACGCCAAGTGTGAGGATGTTCGCGCGATCTCGCCGAGCCGGCTTCGGCACAGATTCGGGGAAGCAGACGAGGTCGTTATGGCTCGAATCGACACCCTGCTGAGGAGACTCCTGGGTCTCTAGCCCCGGCCCTGGCCCGCGTCGTTAGCCCCGACCCAAGGGCGTTTCTTCGCACACATCCACGAACAAGTCCGCACTGCGCTCGTACCAGCTTCGTGCGCTCCGTTTTGACGGCTGTGATGGAGGACGGACGGTCTGGGCCTGGTTCACCGGTCCGTCTTGACGGCTGTGATGGAAGACGTACCGGGAGATCGGCGCGGTCTCACCCACACGGCACTCGCCCGACTCCCGCCGACCGTGCCAGCGCGGACCGCACACATAGACTCGCCCGCATGACAACCTCGATGGTCGACTGGACCGTGGCGCTGAACACGGCTACCAGGTTGGTCAAGCCGGGCCCAGAAATCTCCCGCGAAGGCGCTGCGGCCGTCGTCGCCGAGTTGCGTGGGTTCGCCAGCCGAGCAGAGGCGTACGTCCGCGAGGTCACGAAAATGGAAGCCGCCAGCGGTACGGCCCCGGTGCTGGTTGTCGATCGGCCGCGCTGGATTCAGGCGAACTTGGATGGATTCCGCCAGATCCTGCTCCCACTCAACGCCAAGGTCATCGACCGGATGAAGCAGTCGAGTCCCACCGCTGCCAGCTTGGGCCCCCGGATCACCGGCGTCGAGGTAGGCGCACTGCTCAGCTATTTGTCGTCGAAGGTTCTCGGCCAGTTCGATCCGTTCTTTCCCGGTGCCGATTCCAGCGCACCCGGCGGTCGACTGTTGCTTGTCGCGCCCAACATCGTTTCCATCGAGCGCGAGCTGAATGTCGAGCCGGAGGATTTCCGGCTATGGGTCTGCCTGCACGAGGAGACGCACCGCGTGCAGTTCGCCGCAGTGCCGTGGTTGCGGAGCTATCTCAATGAGCAGATCGCGCAGATCGTCGACTCGGCCGAACTGGACCCGACGATCGTTGCCCAGATGCTGCGGGAGGCGATCAAGCGAGTCATCGACGGCCTCAGCCACAACGAGGAGGTCTCGATCATCGACCTGGTCCAGACACCGGCGCAGCGCCAAACCGTCGATCGGGTGACGGCAGTGATGTCACTGCTGGAGGGGCACGCGGATGTGGTGATGGACAGTGTCGGTCCTGAGATCATTCCAACCGTCGAGCACATTCGGGCAAAGTTCACGGTACGCCGCCAGGGTCAGGGCTTCGACAAGATCATCCGTAGGTTGCTGGGGCTGGATGCCAAGATGCGGCAGTACCGCGACGGCGCGACGTTTTGCCGCGCAGTGCTGGCCGAGGTTGGGATGACCGGCCTCAACCGCGTCTGGACGTCACCGGAAACGCTTCCCACCCCGGCTGAGATCACCGACCCCAAGCTCTGGCTGGCGCGCATGCATCACGAGCTGACCGCCGGCTAGATCACAACGCCACGCTGTGGGTCGTCGCGAACTCGGCCCGGCCACCCTGGCCGCCGTTCAGGCCGTCGATGGAGCGCTGAACCAGCACGACCTCAGCCTCGTCGTCGCCTGCTCGGGCGGCGCCGACTCACTCGCACTCGCCTTCGCCGTCCGTTACGTGGCGGCTCGTCGCAACATCCGCTACGCCGCCGTGGTGATTGATCACGGGCTGCAGGACGACTCGGCCGAGGTGGCTGGTCGGGTCCGGGATCAGCTGGCCTCGCTCGGCTACGACGACGTGTCGGTTACGACCGCTGAGGTGGACCAATCGGCCGCCACAGGACCGGAGGCTGCGGCCCGCCAGGCCCGGTATCGCGCTCTAGAAGCCGAGGCACGAGCCCGCAGCGCCACGGTCTGGCTGGGCCACACTCTCGATGATCAAGCCGAGACCGTGTTGCTCGGTCTGGCTCGCGGATCCGGCAGCCGCTCGCTGGCGGGCATGGCGCCGCGAGCCGGACATCGCGTTCGGCCGTTTCTCCAGATCCGTCGTGCCGTGACCGTGCAGGTGTGCGCGGAGCTGAGGCTCCGACCCTGGACGGATCCGCACAACTCCGATCGCCGCTTCACCAGAGTCCGCGTCCGTGACACCGTGCTGCCGACGCTCGAGGCCGAGCTCGGGCCGGGCGTTGCAGAGGCGCTGGCCCGAACTGCAGAGCTGATCCGCGATGACACCGAGCTCCTTGATCGACTGGCCGCGCAGGCGTCCCGCACCGCCGAGGGACTGGGCGGCACGGACACCCTTGACTGCGCCGCGTTGGAATCCCAGCCTCCGGCATTGCGGCGCCGCATTATTCGGCTCTGGCTATTGGGCCACGGGCTTGGTGACCTGTCGCTACGGCACATCAGCGCCGTGGAGTCTTTGGTGATCGACTGGCATGGCCAAAAGGCCATCGAGATCCCGGGTGCGACGGTCACGCGTACCGCGGGCAGACTGCGGGTCGGCTGACTGCTCGCAACCTCGGCGTAACCTCTCGTCGCAACCGTCGGCCAGGCCCGCGCGGCCGCTGCTGCTGTGGCAGGCTGAGGCCCGTGGAAGCCACCCAGCTCAGCGCTGAAGTGACCCGAGTCCTCGTGACCAAGGATGAGTTGGCCGCCCGGATCACCGAGCTGGCCGCGGAGATTGATCGGGATTATGCAGGAAAGGAGCTGCTTCTCGTCGGCGTGCTCAATGGAGCGGTCATGGTGATGGCCGACTTGTCCCGGGCGCTCTCGATCCACTGCAAGATGGATTGGATGGCGGTGTCCTCCTACGGCTCCGGCAGCAAGTCCTCCGGCGTCGTCAGGATCTTGAAAGATCTGAGTACCGACGTGAGCGGAATGCACGTACTGCTTGTGGAGGACATCATCGATACCGGGCTCACCCTGTCGTACCTAGTCAGCAATCTGCGCTACCGCCGACCAGCGAGCCTGCAGGTCTTGACCGTCTTCAGAAAGCCGGAGGCGGCACGAAATCCCGTTGAGATTGCCTACGTCGGTTTCGACATTCCCAATGAGTTCGTGGTCGGCTACGGCCTGGATTACGACGGGCTCTATCGCAACCTGACCTCAGTTGGGGCGCTCTCGCCGAGCGTTTACAGCTGACTTCCAGGCTCCTACATCCGCCTCCAGCTCGTATGCCACCCATTTCATACCGCCTCGACCACACGAGACGTACCAGCCAGCTTGGGTGCAAACGATAGCCTGGTCAGGAGGATCTCCCGGGTCCCGACTCCATTTACTAGGCAGGTCATGAACCTACGACGGATATTCCGCTCACCTCTGGTGTGGATCGTCCTTGCTGTCATCACGATCGGACTGTTGATCGACTTCAGCCAGCGCGTGACCAGCGGGTATAAGGATGCACCAACCTCTCAGGTGGTCTCGATCATCAACGGCAACGAGCCGTTGAGCGAGGTCATCTTGATCGACAAAGAACAAGAAATCCGCGTCACATTGAAGGACGCGAACAAAACCGGTTACAAGGCAACCTGGGTCGGCAACCAGAGTGACCAGCTGATCACTCGGCTCAACCAACGAGTCGCCGACAAGTCATTGGATCAATGGAAGGGTGAGAACGCGACGCCGGGCTTCTTCAGCTCGCTGCTTGGCACGCTGATTCCCTTCATCATCATCGGCGTGTTGTTCTTCTTCCTGCTGAATTCGGTCCAAGGCGGCGGCAGCCGAGTCATGCAGTTCGGCAAGTCGAAAGCCAAGATCGCCAACAAGGACACGCCCAAGACGACGTTCCGCGATGTCGCCGGATGCGACGAGGCGATCGAGGAGCTAGAGGAGATCAAGGAGTTCCTTGCGGAGCCGGCCAAGTTCCAGGCCGTCGGCGCCAAGATTCCTAAGGGCGTTCTGTTGTACGGCCAGCCTGGCACCGGCAAGACCCTGCTGGCCCGTGCGGTGGCCGGCGAGGCCGGTGTGCCGTTCTACTCGATCTCAGGTTCTGACTTCGTCGAGATGTTCGTCGGTGTGGGTGCCTCCCGGGTACGCGACCTGTTCGAGCAGGCCAAGGAGAACGCGCCCGCGATCGTCTTCATCGACGAGATCGATGCCGTCGGTCGGCACCGCGGCGCCGGTATGGGCGGCGGCCATGACGAGCGTGAGCAGACCCTCAACCAGCTGCTGGTCGAGATGGATGGCTTCGACGTACGCGGCGGCGTGATCTTGATCGCAGCCACCAACCGACCGGATGTGCTCGATCCCGCGCTGCTGCGCCCTGGCCGCTTCGACCGGCAGATCGCGGTCGACACGCCCGACCTCAGGGGCCGGTTCCAGATTCTCAAGGTGC
Source organism: Propionibacteriaceae bacterium (assembly GCA_035535155.1). Lineage (GTDB taxonomy): Bacteria > Actinomycetota > Actinomycetes > Propionibacteriales > Propionibacteriaceae > Microlunatus. The sequence continues at coordinate 14,473 of DATLQP010000154.1, read as the reverse complement.
ACGCCGAGGGCAAGCCGATGGCCCCGAACGTCGATCTGGAAGGCATCGCACGGCGTACGCCGGGATTCACCGGCGCCGACCTGGCCAATGTGCTGAACGAGGCTGCGCTGCTGACCGCCCGCCAGAACGCGCGGCTGATCACCAATGAGTACCTGGACGAGGCGATCGACCGAGTCGTCGCCGGCCCGCAGAAGCGTAGCCGGCTGATGACCGAGTTGGAAAAGCTGGTGACGGCCTATCACGAGGGCGGCCACGCGTTGGTTGCTGCGGCTCTGCCTGGCACCGACCCGGTGCAGAAGGTCACCATCCTGCCCCGCGGCCGGGCCCTCGGCTACACCATGGTGCTGCCAGAGACGGACAAGTACGCGAACACCCGCTCTGAGTTGCTCGACCAGCTCGCGTACATGATGGGTGGCCGCGCGGCCGAAGAGCTGGTTTTCCACGACCCGACCACGGGCGCCAGCAACGACATCGAGAAAGCCACCGCCGTCGCGCGCGCCATGGTGACCCAGTACGGAATGACCGAACGGCTCGGCGCGATCAAGCTTGGCTCCGGTGACGCCGAACCCTTCCTGGGTCGCGACATCGGTCACGGTCGCGACTACTCCGAAGAAGTGGCAGCCATCGTCGACGAGGAGGTCTCCAAACTGATCGGCACCGCCCACCAGGAGGCGTTCGACATCCTCACCGAGAACCGGGATGTCCTCGACGACCTGGTCCGCGCGTTGTTCGAGAAGGAGTCGCTGGATCGGGAGCAAGTCGCGGCGGTGTTCCAGCCGCTGCGGCTATGGCCAAAGCGGCCGGCCTGGACCGGTTCGGACGAGCGGGTGCCGTCGGCCGTTCCGCCGGTCACTCCGCCCCCGCCACCAGCGCTACCGCCGTCCACCAACGGCCAGAGCGTGCCCAACGGGCAGGCTGCCAACGGAGCGCCGAGCCCGGGTCATCAGATCCCAGCTGGCGGCACCCAGCAACCTCCGGGACATTCGCAGGTGCCGTCGCAGCTGCCGACCGCTGGTGAATCCGACCCGCCACCACGAAGAGGCCCGGACTTTCGGTGACAGAGCTCGACGAGGCCGTCGACGTCGACACGAACGGGAGCGGCCGGCTTGACGGCATTGACCCGATCCACTTTCCTAGCCAGGTAGGAAAGTTTGATCATCCGCGCGTCGTCGCGGCCGTACGCGAAATCTTGATCGGGATCGGCGAGGATCCAGACCGGGACGGCTTGCGCGATACTCCGGAACGGGTCGCGCGGGCGTACGCGGAAATGTTCAGCGGGCTTCGACAGGACCCGGAGTCGGTCCTGGCGACGGTCTTCGACCTGGGTCATGACGAGTTCGTGCTGGTCAAGGACATCGAGGTGTGGAGCTGGTGCGAGCATCATCTGGTGCCGTTCACCGGAGTCGCCCACGTCGGCTATATCCCGAGCCGGGACGGCAAGATCACCGGGCTCAGCAAGCTGGCCCGGCTCGTTGATGTCTACGCGAAGCGACCCCAAGTGCAGGAGCGGCTGACCACCCAGATCGCCGATGCCATCAATCGCATCCTGGAGCCACGCGGCGTGATCGTGGTGATCGCATGCGAGCACCTCTGTATGACGATGCGCGGTGTCCGCAAGCCGGGCTCGAAGACCATCACCAGCGCCGTACGCGGGCAGCTGCGTAATGCTGCCACCCGTGCCGAGGCCATGGGACTCATTACCAGCTGAGTCTGCCTGGCCCCTGCGCTCTGGCGGACATGCGAGTCTTCCCGGAGGAACTGGTCCGAGACGACACGAATTTCGGCCAAGACGTTGTTGTTTCCGACCACTTTCGGGGCGAAAAGAGCGGCGGCCGACGAGTGCCGACTTACTTGACCGACCTCTTACTCGCCGTCCAGGTGTTGCAGCGGCCGAAGTCTGCCGAGTCCAGGCCACGGTTGAGCCAGCGAATCTGCGCGGCACTGCTGCCGTGGTCAGGCTTACGACCTTTCGGCGGATCCTCATCGCCGGTGTAGGTGTGCCAGAGGCGGAGCTGGTAGCGGTCGTTGCTGCTCAGCCCAATCGATCGCGCTCCGGTGGCGAGGAAGATGCCCTCGAAGCACTGTGCCTGCAGCTCCAGGCGGCGGCTGAGTAGGTACCGCTGGCTCCGGCTCTTGGTCAGATAGGATCGTTGACCGTAATCGCGGAGCATTCCGCTCGCCGACTGCATGTGGTGCCCGAACTCATGCGCGACAAGCCCGAGGTACCCGAGCCGCGCGAACGTGTAGGCCTCGTTACCGTCGTCAGCGCTCACCGGCCAGTAGATGGTCCGGGTGGCCGAGCAGTAATAGGCCGGGGCATCCCGCTGGCCGAACCGCCCGCACGGTGTCCTGATCGTGTGACGGTAGGCCTTGACCTTCGGAGTGGGAAGCTCGATGCCGCGCGCAGCCAGTGGCTTCGCAAAGGCCTTGACTAGGCAGCTGACCAGCTTCTTCCCGTACCCGGCCAGCTTGGCATCCTGCAGCGGAGGTTTCGGCGATCGCACCTTGACCTTGCACGAGACCGCGACGCCACCAAGGTCCACGGCGTAAATGCTGTTCTTCTTCAGCGATGTGTTGATCTGACTGCTCGTTTGGCCGTGGCCTGACTTCACCGTCGGGGCAGGGAGAGACGGCAGTCTGCCCGTTGTGGGGGTGGGGGCGACCGGCGTCGCCGATGCAGTCGGACTTGATGTCGGCGGCTCGATGCCCGGTATCTCACCGCCAGTCGCCCGGCATCCGCATAGCGTCGCGATGGCCAACCCGAGAGCCAGGAAGGCCCTAGCAGCGGCGACGAGTCGCCACGGTGACCGCATCCAACGCCGTACCCGAGAGTTGTGCCGCGACAGCGACGGCCCAGACGGCGGATGCGGCACGAGAAGAGAGCATAGGGTGATCCGGGTGAATCCGCTGCCAGCCGTGCCAGGCTTGCCGCAGCCAGGTCGAACTCTCGTCATGGGCGTCATCAATGTGACGCCAGATTCTTTCTCCGACGGCGGGGAGTGGCTTGAGCCGGGAGCAGCCATCAGCCACGGCCTGGACTTGCTCGACCAGGGTGCCGACATCGTCGATGTCGGCGGTGAGTCGACCAGGCCGGGCGCGATCCGGCCGGAGGTCTCCGAAGAGCTACGCCGGGTGCTCCCGGTTATTTCCGAACTCGCGGCCACGGGCGCCTGCGTCAGCATCGACACCATGCGGGCCGAAGTCGCCGAGCCCGCGATCATGGCGGGCGCCCGGCTGGTCAATGACGTCTCAGGCGGTAGAGCCGATCCCGCGATGCTGCGGCTGGTCGCCGAATCGGGCGTCCCGTACGTGTGCATGCACTGGCGCGGCCACTCCGAGGACATGCAAAGCAAAGCCTCGTATGACGACGTCGTCGCTGAGGTCATCGCCGAGCTACGGGCCCAGGTCGAGGCCGCCGGTGACGCAGGTGTCCTAGCTGAGAAGTTGATCATCGATCCGGGGTTCGGATTTGCCAAGACAGGCGAGCACAACTGGCAACTGCTGCAACGGCTGGAAGAGTTCGGCGTTCTCGGCCGGCCCATGCTCGTCGGTGTTTCACGCAAGGCATTCCTGGGTCGGCTGCTGGCCGCCGCCGACGGTAGCCCGCGGCCTGCCAAGGAGCGTGATGATGCCACCACCGCACTGACCGCCGTGCTCGCGCTACGCCAGGTCTGGGGCGTACGAGTGCACTCGGTGCGCGCGAGTCGCGACGCCGTTGCGGTCGCGCAGCGATTGCTTGTGTACTGATCCTGATTGCTCAGGGTGGGCCTTGCCAGTGTCGGATAGGGTCGCATGAGTCAGGAGGTGAGATGGCGGCGCATGCAGTCGTAGACGCCGGGCACCGGCCCATTGAAGGCGGTAGCGATCGCATCAGCCTGACCGGCATCACCGCGTTCGGCCGTCACGGGGTATTCGACTCCGAGCGCCAGCAGGGCCAGCAATTCGTCGTCGACGTGAGCTGCATTCTCGACCTTGCTTCAGCAGCCAGCACTGATGATCTTGGGGAGACGATCGATTATGGCGCCCTGGCACGAGCGATCGCTGCCGATGTAGAACGGGACCCGCTGAACCTGATCGAAGCTCTTGCCGACAGAATTGCCCTAACGTGCCTACGCTATGACGCTGTCCAGTGCGTCGAGGTCACCGTGCACAAGCCGCAAGCGCCAATGCCGGTCGACGTTGCCGATGTAGCGGTCACGCTGACAAGGAGTAAACGATTGTGACTAGCCCCAACCCTCATGCGATCGACGCGGACACCTTGAGCGGCATGAAACCGTTGCGGAAGGTCGTCTACTCCATCGGATCGAATCTCGGTGAACGGCTGAGTAACGTGCAAGGCGCCGTTGACGCTCTGAGCGACACGCCGGATGTCATCGTGGTGGATGTCTCCTCGGTGTATGAGACCAAGCCGTTCGGGGGACCGCCGAACAGCCCGCAATTCCTCAACATCGTGGTGATTGCAGAAACCACTCTGGAGCCGCGAACCCTCGTAGAGCGGGCGTTTGCGATTGAGGATGCCTACGGTCGTACTCGCGACGGCGACCGCTGGGGGCCGCGTACCCTGGACGTGGACTTGATCATGGTCGGGAATGCCGTCATCGATCAGGAAGACTTGAGACTGCCGCATCCGATGGCGCACGAACGTGCGTTCGTCCTGGTGCCGTGGTACGAGGTCGACCCGACCGCAGAGATTGTCGGCAAGGGAGCCATCGGTGATCTGGTGGTCAAGGCGGACGCATCGGGGGTCGTCCGACGCGATGATCTTGTGATCGACCGAGACTGAGGATCAGGGAAGCTTGGCTCGGCAACCTGCTGGCCGCACGGTCAACCTCACACCGTTTCGCGCTCTCGTCGTTGCCGCTCTCTTCGGCGGCTTGGCCGGCTGGCTGCTGGTCGTCACCGCGAACGCCTTCGATCTGATCCCGCCCGAGGTGCCGTGGACCGCTCCCATCGGATTGTTCCTGGTCGCGGGTTTGGTCGGCGCACTGGCGTACCTGACGCATCAGCGGGTCCAGGTACGCCGTGAACGCATAGAACCCCAGCGCGCCGTGGCCTTCCTGGTGCTCGGCAAGGCATCCGCACTCGCAGGTTCCTTGGTTGCCGGCGGCTACTTCGGGTTCGCCGTGATGTTCTTGACGAGACTGGATGCCGCCGCTCCGCGTGACCGAGTGATCCGGTCAGCGGTGGCGATCGTTGCCGCAGTGGCTTTGTGTGTCGCGGGGTTGCTGCTCGAGCGGGCGTGCAAGGTTCCTACCGAGCCCGACGAAGACGAGGAAGCCGGCGAAGGAAACGGCTTGGAGGCAGACACTCGCGGCTAAGTCGCGAAATCCCCGGCGCTCGGCATGCTGCGCAATATGGTGACCAGCGTGACTTCGCCAGCCACTGCCAGCCGAGGGCTCACGGCCTCGCGACTGCAGCGCATTTCAGAAATCGTCTTGATCACCGGCACGGTAGCTGCGGCCGCTGCTGCCGCCGGCACCCTCTGGATAGTGCGCCTCGGCGTCGCGACGGCCATATCGGCGGCTCTGCTGGCCTGCTCCTTCGCTTGGCGCGAGCTCAACAGCGCCAGGCACGCCCACGCAGATGCCATGCTCAAGGCCGCCCGTGAGCACGGTGCCGCGCTGACCGAGGAGCGGTCTCGAAACGCGGCGGTCGTCGATGCATTGGGTACGCGCATCTTCGATGCAAGCAAAGTGATCGAAAGGCAGCGGATGCGGATGGCCGCGCAGCGGCTGGAGATCTCCGGTTTGAAGGAGGACCGCGTCTATCTGCGGGGCGAGGTTGAGTACCGCGTCAAGGTGATCTCAGCGCTGCGCGAGACGGTACGCGAGCAAGAAGTCGAGCTGATCACGCCGCCCGCTGAGCTTGATGCGGAGGTCCACCACATGCCGCGCCGCGTACTGGCTGGCCAAGAGGATTTCGTTTGGCAGGAGCTGTCCGCTGAGGACGAGATCACCGGAGCGGTTCCGTCGCTGGCCGATCTCGCGATCATCAGCATGGCGCAGCCCGAGTACGAGGACGATCGCCAGCCGGCGTGATCTGCTGGGAGCAGGCTTTGCCCGCAGTGACGTGGTCGAAGCGGGGCTGCTACTTGTCGATGTCGCCCACGACGTAGCCGATCGAGGCGAGCGTTGTCTCCAAGGCGTCGGTCCGTACGCCCACCAGCATCTGCTCCAGGCTCGAGATGTTGTTGAACGACGGCGTCCGCAGCTTGAGTCGCCACGGTGTCTTCTCGCCGCGGGACACCAAAAACACGCCGGCAACACCGAGCGGAGCCTCGACGGCCAGGTACGCCTCGCCCTCCGGTACCCGAATGATCTTGCCCAGGCTCACCGACACTGTGCCGGGCAGTTCCGAGAGCCGCTCGATGCAGGCAGTGATCAACAGTGCGCTGATCACCAGATCCTCGGCGAGAACGCCTAGCCGAGACTGGGCATCGCCGGCGCGGCGTACCGGGGAGGAGATCATGCTCCCGAGCTCGGCATAGGCCAAATACGGCCGCTGCACGCGCAGATCAAGATCGACGCCGCTCGCCCGCGCAGCCGGGCCGCTCACTCCGAATTGTGAGATCACCTCTCGGCCCAGCACCCCGACACCGCTGGTCAAGCTTGCGAACGCCGCGGAGTCGATGATGGCCAACACCGCCTCAGCCACTCGCGTCGCCTGCTCGGCGACTTGTCGCTCGGTTCGTAACCAGGCCTCGTCCGCATCAACCGCGAGCCCACCGACACGTGTCGCCATGGGGTGGATGCGGTTGCCGGTCAGCCGCAGGGTTTGGCTACGCAGCTCCTCGCGCAAGCTACGGAGTCCAGGATCGCCAGGGATGCGATGCGGCACGTAAGCCAGGAAGCCGCAGTGGCTCAGGATGCGAGTGTGCTCGGCAAGCAGGGTACGCAGCCAGACGGCTCGGTCCGGCACAGCAAGTCCCATCATCTGTTCACACACCATGGCCATCGCCAGCTCGCCGAAGAAGGGAGCCTGCCAGTCGTGGCGATCCGCCAACATCAGGATCTGCCGGTAGTCGCGAACCTCGAACAACTTCTCGGCTCCTCGATGCAGAGCGCCCACCACGACGCGAGCCGTGGTGATCACATGGCTCTCGGTCCACAGCCGTAGCTCGATCAACCCCGCGTTACTGGGATGCTCGGGGCCGAGGTCGAGCATGATCGTGCCGGTCGGCATCTTGGCCGGCTGGGTGGAGGGAAGCATGCCTGGAGCCAGCGATCCGACGAGCACGCGAAGCTGCTGATGGGCCATCAGCAGCGAGACCCTCCGCCGTACGTTTTCACTTCTGTGCTGGAAAACGCACCCTCTTCGCGGGGCTCGGGGGTACGTTTTCGCGTCTGTGATGGGAAACGTACCCATCCCGAGCGGAGCGAGCTACTACCCACCTGCCGTTTCACCAGATGCGACGAAGACGGCGGGTTCGAGCGCGAGCCGTTGACAGAGCGCGAGCAATTCAGCACTGCAGCAGCCACCAGTGGGAGCCCCAGACGTATTGCGAGCTGAGCGCAGCGTGCTGGCTCCGCCGACCAAGATCGGACAGCGGATCCGGATGGGCCTCGGCCTGGAGCAGCTCAGGCACAATCTCGCTTTGCAGACCGCAGAAAGCGGTGGTCGCCCCGAGCGCCTCGCCGGCGGCACGAACGGCGTCGACCGCAACATGCGCGGTGAGATTGAGGCCGGCTCCGGCCACCGGCTCAAGGGCGCGACCGTCGCGGTACGCCGCTAGTGAGCCCGTGACCGGCCGTCGCCGTGCCAAATGCCCGTAGTCGATCATCAGAGCACAGCCGCCGCGTTTCTTGATCAACTTGACGAGCTCGACCCAAGCACGATCTCGGGTAAGACCGATCTCGGCCCGATCACCGCCCGGCCACCACCGGTCCGCCCAGGCGAGCTCCTCACGCTCCAGCCGCGGTCCCGGTTGCTCCAGGCCGTCGTCACTGATGATCACCTCCCGCCAGCCGTCGGCGTGCCGAGCGACCACGGGGCAGGGCAAGTCATCCAGCCATTCCGAGCAGATGATCATGACCGGTCCGTCCTGATCGAGTACTGCTCCGGCCTCGCCGCTGGTCCAGCACCCGTACCGGACGTCCCACAGGTCCTGAGCCCAATCGACCTGCTCGGGCAGATCAGTCGGCCTTGTTCGTAGATCAATTCCAACCAGCTCTAGGTCGGGTCGAATCGCCGCAAGCTCCTCGAGCAGTCTGCCGCTCCCCGCACCGACATCGACGACGGCCTTGACTCCTTCCTGGCGATCCACCAGCGTCGCGAGCATCTGGGCGACCATCGGACCGCTTGCCGCTGCCGTACGGAAGTGTGCCTCAGGGCTGTGGACCCGCCAGAATCCATCTGCCCCGTAGGCCGACTCGACCCACGCGTCGAACCAGGATCGTGATCTCCGCGCAGGGGGGGTCGTACCACCCACTGACGAGTGCGGAAGCATGGGCCTATGGTGCCTGATGGTGCGTCCACGACGACCAGCCCGGTCCAGCCAAGCATCCAACCTTCATTTCCTCCGCTGCCGTCCTTGCCGTCGCTGCCTCAGCGGTTAGCCGCCGAACAGCCGGGCTGGATCCGCGAAGTGGACATCGTCGTGATCGGCTCGGGCATCGCCGGCCTCACCGCCGCCTTGGAGTGCCGGGATCTGGGCACGATCATGGTCGTCACCAAGGACGAAGTCGCAGCCGGCTCGACTCACTGGGCGCAGGGCGGGATCGCGTGGGTTCAGGCCGATGGCGACACGATCGAGCAGCACATTGACGACACCTTGGTTGCGGGCGCTGGCCTGTGCATCGAGGAGGCCGTACGGGTGTTGGTCACTGAAGGTCCCGACGAGGTGGCCAAGCTGATCAACAGGGGCGCGGAGTTCGATCGCGATCTTGCCGGCCGGCTGGAGCTGACCCGCGAGGGTGGCCACATGCGCAATCGAATCGCGCACGCGGGGGGCGATGCGACCGGCGCCGAGGTCGAACGCGCCCTGATCGCCGCAGTTACCGCTGATCGCAACATCGAGATCGTCGAGCATGCGCTGGTGCTTGATCTCATCCCTGCCGAGGTAGCCCCGGGGGAGCCGCCGGCCGTGGCCGGGGTGACGCTACACGTTCTCGGGGAGGGCACTCGAGGCGGCGTCGGCGCCGTGCACGCCCGCGCGGTGGTACTGGCCACAGGTGGTATCGGCCAGATCTACGCGGTGACCACGAACCCGCCAGTCTCCACCGGCGACGGAGTCGCAGCGGCGCTGCGCGCCGGAGCCCGGTTGCGTGACATCGAGTTCATCCAGTTCCATCCGACGGTGCTCTACCTCGGTGCGGGTGCCCGCGGTCAACTGCCGTTGGTCAGCGAAGCCGTACGCGGCGAGGGCGGCCTACTGGTTAACTCCCGCGGCGAGCGCTTCATGGTTGGAGTGCATCCGCTTGCGGAGCTGGCGCCGCGCGATGTCGTCGCCAAACAGATCATGAAGGAGATGGCGGCCGGAAGTGTTGATCACGTCTACGTCGACGGCCGGATGCTGGCTGAGGAGACCTGGCGCGTGCGGTTCCCCACCATCTGGCATAGCTGCCGTCGTGCCGGCATCAACCCGGCCACTGACCTGATCCCGGTCGCGCCGGCCTGCCACTACTTCTGTGGAGGGGTGCAGACCGACATCAACGGCGCCACCAATCTCGCCGGACTGTATGCGTGTGGTGAGGTTGCATCGTCAGGGGTGCACGGTGCCAATCGCCTGGCCTCGAATTCCTTGCTGGAAGGGCTGGTTTTCGCCCGCAGGATCGCCGTGGACCTGCAGCACACGCGCATCAGCCTTCGCCGGCCGGGGCAAGATCACCGAGAGCCTGGACTCATTGATCGGTCGGTGGTTCCGGCCCTGCAACAGGCGATGAGCCGCGGTGCAGGAGGCTTGCGCGACGCAGCCGGACTTGATCGGTGTGCCCGCGAATTGGTGCGGCTGGGGGGACAACTGGGTGGTGCCGAATCTGGCTTGGAGTCCTGGGAGGCGACCAACCTGATGACGGTCGCGACCGCGATCGTCGCCTCTGCCCGGTTGCGCGAGGAGTCCCGAGGTGCGCACTGGCGGGACGACTTCGAGGGCCGTCGTGAGAAGTGGCATGGCCACCTCATCGTCGAACGCGACATTCGGCACGGCTTGCGACACCATTTCGCCTCGGCCGAGCCGACGCAAACCGATGGGCAGGGGAACCATTGATCAGCTACACCAAGCTGGCCGAGATCGAAGAGCTGGTAACAGCTGCAGGCCTTGATCTGGCTGCGCTGTCCCTGATCATCACGGAGGCTATGGATGAAGATCTCGGCGGCCGAGGTGTGCTGCCGCGCGGTGGCGGTGCCGGCCTCGATGTCACTTCCTACGCGACGATTCCGGCCGGCGCCACAGCACACGGCACGTTCATCGTTCGGCAGCCGGGTACTGTCGCAGGCCTCCCGGTAGCCGCCTATACCGTCGCGTCGGTCTGCTCAGCGGCCGGCGACTTCGAGCTCACGGTGCAGGCAACCGACGGCGATCGGGTCATGCGCGGTGACGTGTTGATCTCCGTCATGGGCAATACCCGGGCGCTGCTGGCGGCTGAGCGTGTTGCGCTGAATTTGATCACGATGATGTCCGGAGTGGCTACCGCCACGCGAGCCTGGGTCGATGCCCTTGCTGGAACGAAAACTCAGGTTCGAGACTCGCGGAAGACGATTCCCGGTCTGCGAATGCTGCAAAAGTACGCTGTCCGTATTGGCGGCGGTATCAATCATCGGATGTCATTGGCCGATGCTGCGTTGATCAAGGACAACCATGTGATCGCCGCCGGGGGAGTAGTGCCGGCTTATCGCGCCGTCCGTGACTCTTTCCCGGACATACCGATCGAGGTGGAAGTGACCTCGGCTGAGCAGGCGCGTGAAGTTGTTGCGGCGGGGGCTACCGAGATCCTGCTCGACAATATGAGCTCTGCTGTGATGGCCGGTATCGTCGCGGAGTTGGCGGATCGAGCCACTTTTGAGGCTAGTGGCGGCCTGACAATACATAAGGCAACCGAAGTTGGTCAGACCGGCGTCAATTTCGTTGCGGTGGGAGCGATCACCCATTCAGCTCCCATCCTGGATATCGCGCTCGACTTTACTTCTGAAAGCTGAGGAATGCGAGTAATCTCGCAGCTGTCAGGTTAGTCTCACTTTTTAATCGGAGGAACGTATGGCGCAGCGCGTGCAGATCATTCTCGAAGACGATTATGACGGGGGTGCCGCCGACGAGACAGTGAATTTTGCACTGGACGGGGCGGAGTATGAAATCGACCTCTCGTCGACGAATGCAGCAGGGCTCCGAGACGCGTTGGCGCCATGGTTGGCACATGCCCGCAAGACGGGCGGCCGGCGTAAACGATCGACGAAAGCATCCGGCTCGTCGAGCACCAGCGACATCCGCGCCTGGGCACAGTCCAACGGACTTGATGTCAGCAGCCGCGGTCGAGTCTCGGCAGACGTGCGAGAGGCGTACGAAAAGGCTCACGCCTGACCTCCAGGCCAGAGCGCCTGCCCTATGCCTCTCCTGGAGGCCTCCCGGGTAGTCTCCTGGCCTCACACGATCGGCCTCATTGCGCCCTGGGCGAACACGTTCGCCCAGGGCGATTTCCGTTCCTGGCCACAGCGCCGCGGGATTCAAGTCTTGTCCGAGCGCATCCCAGCTTCTGTTGCGGCGTGCTGCCGAACCGTGATCGTCAGCGGGAATATCTGACGGACGGGTGAGGGTTGTAACCCAACATCGCACTCCTGTCGATCAAGCCAGGCAGCTTCGTCCGGGCAACCGACAGCCGGGTCTGCCAGGAAGAAGCAACAAGGCAACCGAGTGCATTGCCGACTAGAGTGAGAGACATCGGTGAGGCCGCGCCAGTAGGGCGAGTGCGGCGCCGAGAGCGAGGGAGCAATCATCATGTTCGAGCGGTTTACCGACCGGGCCCGGCGCGTCGTGGTGTTGGCGCAAGAAGAGGCTCGCATGCTGAACCACAACTACATCGGCACTGAACACATCTTGTTGGGACTCATCCATGAGGGCGAGGGCGTTGCGGCCAAAGCTTTGGAGTCCCTTGGTATTTCCTTAGAGGCCGTCCGACAAAAGGTAGAAGAGATCATCGGACATGGCCAGCAATCTCCGAGCGGACACATCCCATTCACCCCGCGAGCAAAAAAGGTTCTCGAACTCAGCTTGCGTGAAGCGTTGCAGATCAATCATTCCTACATCGGCACCGAACACATCCTGCTTGGCTTGATTCGGGAAGGCGAAGGAGTCGCTGCTCAGGTTTTGGTGAAGCTTGGGGCGGACCTTAACCGAGTTCGGAATCAGGTCTTGCAATTGCTCAGCGGCTTCCAAGGTAAGGAAGCGGCCACTTCAGGGGCCCCGGAGCAGGGCAGCACCCCATCCTCATCGATGGTGCTTGATCAATTCGGCCGTAATCTCACCCAGGCCGCTCGGGAAAACAAGCTTGACCCGGTTATCGGCCGCGAGACTGAGATCGAGCGCGTCATGACTGTGCTCTCCCGGCGTACCAAGAATAATCCGGTGCTGATTGGCGAGCCGGGTGTCGGTAAGACCGCGGTCGTCGAAGGTCTTTCTCAGGCCATCGTTCGCGGAGATGTTCCCGAGACGCTCCGGGATAAGCAGATTTACACCCTTGATCTAGGTGCGCTGGTTGCCGGCAGCCGTTACCGCGGTGATTTCGAGGAGCGGTTGAAGAAGGTCTTGAAGGAGATCAAGACTCGTGGTGACGTGGTGCTGTTTATCGACGAGATCCACACTCTGGTCGGCGCTGGTGCGGCCGAAGGCGCGATCGACGCCGCGAGCATCCTGAAGCCGATGCTGGCCCGCGGTGAACTGCAGACCATCGGTGCCACCACCTTGGACGAGTACCGCAAGTATGTGGAGAAGGACGCTGCCCTGGAGCGGCGCTTCCAGCCCATCCAGGTCGCCGAACCATCCATTGCGCACACCATCGATATCTTGCGCGGGTTGCGCGACCGGTACGAGGCGCATCACCGGATCACGATCACCGACGAGGCGCTGGTGGCCGCCGCCCAGATGGCCGATCGGTACATCTCTGATCGCTTCTTGCCAGACAAGGCAATCGACCTCATCGACGAGGCGGGGGCCCGGCTACGGATCCGCAGGATGACTGCGCCGCCCGACCTGCGGGAATTCGATGAGAAGGTCGCCGCCGTACGGCTGGAGAAGGAAGCGGCTATTGACGCGCAAGACTTCGAGCGCGCTGCCGGCCTTCGCGACGACGAGAAGAAGCTGCTGACCGCTCGCGCAGAGCGTGAAGCGCAGTGGAAGTCTGGTGATCTTGACGTCGTCGCCGAGGTGGACGAGGAGATCATTGCTGAGGTCTTGTCGACTGCGACCGGCATTCCGGTGTTCAAGCTGACCGAGGAAGAGTCGGCCCGGCTGCTCCGGATGGAGGAGGAGATCGGCAAGCGCTACATCGGCCAGCACGACGCGGTCAAGGCGCTCTCTCGTTCGATCCGCCGTACGCGTGCGGGCCTGAAGGACCCGAAGCGGCCCAGCGGCTCGTTCATCTTCGCCGGCCCGTCCGGTGTCGGTAAGACCGAGCTGACCAAGGCGCTGACGGAATTCCTGTTCGGCGACGAGGACGCGCTGATCCAGCTCGACATGAGCGAGTACTCAGAGAAGCACACCGCCTCACGGCTCTTCGGTTCGCCTCCTGGCTATGTCGGCTACGAAGAGGGTGGCCAGCTCACCGAGAAGGTGCGCCGCAAGCCGTTCAGTGTGGTGCTGTTCGACGAGGTCGAGAAGGCTCACCCCGACATCTTCAACTCGCTGCTGCAGATCCTTGATGAGGGCCGGCTGACCGACGCGCAGGGTCGCGTGGTCGACTTCAAGAACACGGTGATCGTGATGACCACCAACCTCGGTACCCGCGACATCGCCAGGAGCGTGTCGCTCGGATTCAGCCAGGGCTCCGACACCGATGGCGGCTACGAAAAGATGAAGGCCAAAGTATCGGATGAGCTGAAGCAACACTTCCGGCCGGAGTTCTTGAACCGGGTTGATGAGGTCGTGGTCTTCCGCCAGCTGACGCAAGAGGACATCGAGCGGATCGTCGATCTGATGGTCGGTCAGATCGAGATTCGGCTGAAGGACAAGGACATGGGCATCGAGCTCACGCCCGCGGCGAAGACACTGATCGCCAAGCGCGGCTTCGATCCCGTGCTCGGGGCTCGTCCGCTGCGCCGCGCGATCCAGCGCGACGTCGAGGACCTGCTTGCGGAGAAGATCTTGTTCATGGAGCTTAAGCCGGGCGAGATCGTCGTTGTCGACGTCGCTGACCCGGGCTCGGAGCACCCGTTCACGTTCACCGGCATCCCGCGTTCGGCAGCTCCGGACGTGCCGCCAGTGGAGTTCGGCGGGATCGTTGAAGGCTTCAGCGAGGGCGACGCCACCGTCAACGAGTAAATCTCAACG
>DATLQP010000153.1:0-6203 GCA_035535155.1 Propionibacteriaceae bacterium | reverse complement strand
ATCCTCATAGAAGATCGCCTCCACCGGGCAGACCGGCTCGCACGCGCCGCAGTCGACACATTCGTCAGGGTGGATATAGAGCATCCGCTTACCCTCATAAATGCAGTCGACCGGGCATTCCTCGACGCAGGCGAGGTCCTTTAGGTCCACACATGGCTGCGCAATGACGTACGTCACGGATTCGCTCCTCGATTTGCTGGTGGGTCGTCGCAGTAGGAACAACGCCATATTCTTCGCCTAGTATCACGCCTTTCGGAAACGTTGCTTACTAAGGTCCAGGTACGAAGGGCGAGTCTGATGGCCGTTCGAAGACGCGATCCGCTCGAAGGCGCGCTGCTCGACGAGCGGTGGGTGGTGCGATATTGGTTACCCGGCGGCGCAGCGACCGACGTCATCGGCTGGATCGAGGCTCTTGATTCAGTGACCATCCGGCTCACAACCATTGATGCGCCGCCGCAGATCATCGACAGATCCATGATCATCGCTGCCCGCCGGGCACCCGCGGCGCGCGGTGGCGGAGATCCTCGGCGGATCTCCGCTCACGATCTGCAACGACACGCGCTGCCCAGTTGGTTGGCCTGGCACGAGCCTCTCGGTGAGTGGACGCTGCGTGCGGGCGGGGGCTTCACTGGGCGCGCCAACTCATGCCAGGCCGTCGGTGATCCAGGGGTGTCGACGCAGCAGGCTGTTGAGCGGATCATCGCGTACGCGGCCGCTCACGACATCCCTCCGATGGCTCAAGTGATCGAGGATTCACCGGAGGAACGCGCGCTGGAAGCTCTCGGCTGGGTTGCCACCCACCAACCAGCAGCCGTGCTCGTCTGCCGGTTGGCCGACTTCCTTCATGGCCGCCCTGCTCAGCCGACGGTGCAGCTGCGGGAGAGACTGCAGCCGGATTGGGAAAAGGCCTATCAGCGCAGCCGGCCGAACTCGGCCGATCCGAGGATCGTCCGGATGATTTTGGATGGCAGCGCGCCCCGGGCTTTTGCCACCGTTGCCGGTGAGCGAGTAGCTGATCGCTCCGAGCTGGTGGCCATCGCGCGGGGCCACAGGAGTGCGGACTGGCTGGGGCTCGCGTCGATCTGGACCCGTCCTGATCATCGGCAACGCGGGCTGGCAGCGTCGATGATGGCCGCGCTGGGGCACTGGGCGGCTCGGCAGGGCGCGAGATACGCCTACGTACAAGTCGCGACGATCAATGAGCCGGCCATCGACGCGTACCGCAAACTCGGCTTCGTCCATCATCACTCCTACAGCTATCTCGCGCCCGAACGATAGGCAGCCGACGCGATGCCTCGCCGCAGCGTGAAGCTAAGGGCTTTTCGGCTTCTTGCACGTGACCTTGTCGGTCGGGGCATAAGTCCAGCTGAAGTTCTCTCTGCGAGCGATCGAGCCGTCCTTGTAGAACAGGCGCTGGTACCGGACAGTGAATCCGGGAACCGGGCTGCTCGGTTCGCACTTCGGCGAATCATCGGTCACATCGCGTCCGGTCTTGAAGTTCGACTTGATCGGAGATGTGGCGACGACCTTGTCATAGGTCTTGGTTGACCACATCTTGACCGTGATGGATCCCTTCCTGGTGGGCGTCCCCTTCACGATGTAGGCCTGGACCAGCACGCCGTACTTGGTGTCGTTCTGGAACTTGAGGTCGACACCAGGCCATGCGACGGTTGCCTCCCGACCCGCCGGGTAGCGGTCGATGAACAAACCGTGCGGCTTGTGGAAGACGTCCTTGAGTCCGGCAAAGAACATTGCGTTGTACGTGGTAGTGGCACTCTGCGAGACGCCTCCACCAAGTTCCTTTTTGAACCTGCCGCCCTTGATGATGAAGCCCTTGGTGAAACCGTTGGCTTCGGTTCGCTCCCCGACGATCCTATTGAGCGAGAAGACGTCGCCTGGCTTGAGCATCGTGCCGTTGATCAAGGCCGCCGCCCGGCCGATGTTGATGTTGCGATACGGGAGGTAGGGAAAGTACGTGGTGAACTTGCCTGTCACCCGCTTGATGCCGAGCTTTTTCGCTTCCGCGGTAGAGAAGGTTGCCTTGGCACCGGTGAGCTGGGCGCTAACGGTTCGCTCTCCCGCTGGCTTGGTCAGTACCGGTTCGATGACCTTTCTCAGGTCGTCGGCTGCAACGGTCGTCCCGTTGACCGCAGGAATTACCTTGGGCTTGCCGCTCACCAGCCGCACCGTGGCGTCTTTGGGTTCCACGAGCTCAACCTTCTTGATCGCGGACTCGGCGTTGCGCCGCAGCTTCTTTGCGTCGAGCGCGGGAACAAGGGTGCCGTTCTGAGAAGCGAATTCAATGGAGGCGGCCAGCATGCGCGGGCTCACCTGGAATGATCCAGCGTTAGCGAGCTTGACTTTGACGGGCGCGGCGACCGCTGGCTTGGCGAAGTCAGCGACCACCTTGTCGGCTTCCTCGTCCGTGACCCCAGGCTGGGCCACGTCCGCCGGAAGCTCAATCGGACCCGTCACGTTCAAGAAGCTGCTCCTGAGTATTCCAGTCGCGGCATTTTGCTGTAGCGTCGTCCCCTCGCGGGCGGTCTTCTGCTTGATCTTCGTACCCTTGTAGGTCACCGCGGCGTCGGCCGGTGGGTGATTGAAGGTCTTGGCCAGCCCGCCCACCGCGGCCTGCAGCTTGGGCTCATCGACGATGACCACGGCGTCAACGGCCGATCCGCCCGTCAACACCTTGACGATCCGCAGCGGGTTCAGGCTCTTGCCTCCCCCGGCGGCCTCGACACTTTTCGGGTAATCCACGGAAAGGCCGGCATCTGCGGGCTTCAGGTCAGCCCGATCGTCTCGCAGGGTGACATTCAGCGGTTCGGCTGCCCTGGCGCCGAGCTCAGCGGTCAGCTTGTCGATCGCCTCCGACGGATGGAGCCCGCCGACGGCGACGCCGGAAATCTGAGCCTTCTTCGGGAGCTTGTCACCCGCGACGACATAGCTAACGACATAGAGGATCCCGAGGATGACTACGACGCCGCCGACGATGGCGGCGACCAGCCGCCAGTCGACTTGCCTGGGAGGTTGACCCTCCGTTGGTTGTTCCTCTGCTGAACGGGCTGAGTCCTCGACGACCGTCTCATCGGGCCCGACGTCCCATCTTGGCGTCTGGGTGGTCACAAACTGCTACCTCGGATTGATGGCACTGGGTGGCGGGCGCTCGCGCATCACGTTCACCTACGATGACGTCGCACTGGGCGTTGCGCTGCTCCTCCCCGATACGCTCACGCCCTTACGAGCTCATGCCCGTTTAGGAATAGGCCCCCCGATAGTACGTCAATGGAGGCCGAGCGTTTGGGTCGTCATCAGAAGGCAGACCACTGGCCCGGACGATCTCGCCCACCACGATGGTGTGATCGCCGCCGTCATGCATCCCGTACGTCGTGCATTCGACCCAGGCCATTGCGCCGTCGATCAATGGTGTCCCGCTGAAAGGGCTCGGACTGTGCGGAATGTGGTCGAACTGGCTGAACAGATCTCGCCCGCGATTGGAAAAGTGCCAGGCAACCGGCTCCTGGTCGACGGTCAACAGCGACAGACACCAGTTTTCGGTCTCGGTGATCGCACGATGGAAGCGGCTCGACTTGCTGACGCATACCAGAACCAGCGGTGGGTCCAAGGAGACCGAGCAGACGGCCGTCGCCGTCATCGCGTGCTTGATCCCGCGTAGGAGTGCGGTAGCAACGGTGACACCGGAGGCGAAATGGCCCATGACATGGCGTAGCGCGTCCGGCGAGCCCGGGACGCCGTGAGCCAGATCCGGTGCACTCTTCGGGTACTCCTCCGGCCAGCTTGCGCTCGTCACAAGCTCTAGCTCAGCCCTGCGAACAGGTCGTCGGCCCAGCCCTCGCCGTCGGGAAGCGGAACGCCACATGCCAGGCGGTAGCACTCGTGGGCCCAACGATCATCCCCGAGCACCTCGGCGCCAGCAAAGAACGGACCGTCGGATGTGATTTGGGTTGCGTGGGCCCGCATAGCCGCGATCTTCTGTGCCACCCACCGCCGCCCGTCGATCTCGACATCGATGTCAGCGTCGTCGGAGAGCATTACCGACATCGGACCCTCCGGATCAAAGCCCTTGAACGTCTCAATGTCACCGGCGTCGCGCAGCGCCTGGATGCCGGTGATCATTCGCTTCCTGCTCATCGTGATCCAGAACACCCGAGCCACCGTCCAGGGCTGGCCGAGATCGCGACGATAGGAGCGCACACCTGCCAGTTGAGTGGCGTACATAGCTACCCGATGGGCTTGTACGTGATCTGGGTGACCGTAGTTGCCGATCTCGTTGTACGTGATCAGAACCTGTGGACGCCGGTCGCGGATCAGCGGCACCAGCTCGTTGGCAGCCTCGAGCAGGTCAGTAGTCCAAAAGATTCCTTGACGGAGCACGTCCCGAGCAATGGCGCGACCATCCGGCGCGTACGCCATGCCGGAATCCCGATATCGGCCATCGCCACCGAGCCGAACGAAGTCGGTGACGCCGAGGGTCTCCATGGCCAATTTCAGTTCACCATGGCGGTGCGCCCCGAGATCGTCGTTCTGGTCTGGCGCAAGATGCGCGAGGTCTTCGACAAGCACCTCACCCTCTTCGCCGAGGGTGCAGCTGACCAGACATACAGCCGCGCCTTCCGACACGTACTTCGCCATCGTCGCCCCGTTGTTGATCGTCTCGTCATCGGGATGCGCGTGAACCAACATCAGCCGCCGGCCGGGCTCGGACGTCACGTTAGAAGTCACGGCCCCAACCTTATGCCGTGCTCGATGCTCGATCTGGAGCCTTACGTCACCAGCGAGATCAGCTCATGCGACGATCACCCGAGGCTCAGCGAAATGACAAGCCGAATCATGTTCCGATTGCCCGTCAGGACGCTCGACCAGCAATGGCTCCTCGACGCTGCAGATCTCCTGGGCCATCCAGCACCGCGTGTGAAACCTGCACCCCGACGGCGGGTTGGCCGGGCTCGGCACGTCGCCGATCAGCACGATCTGCTCACGAACGTCGCGTAGTGTCGGATCAGGCATTGGCACTGCGGAGAGAAGCGCTTGGGTATACGGGTGGGTCGGCCTGCCGTAGATCTGATCCTCGTCACCGATCTCGACGATCTTCCCGAGGTACATCACACCGACTCGGTCGGAAATGTGCCGGACCACGGACAGGTCGTGCGCGATAAAGACGTACGCCAGCCCGAGCCGGTCCTGCAAATCCTTCAACAGGTTCACCACCTGGGCCTGCACCGAGACGTCCAGCGCCGACACCGGCTCGTCGCAGATGATCACCTTCGGATTCAGCGCCACCCCCCGGGCGATACCGATCCGCTGCCGCTGGCCACCGGAGAACTGGTGCGGGTACCGGTTGATGTGCTCGGGGTTGAGCCCAACCAGCTCCAGCAACTCCTGAACCCGCTGCCGGCGTCCGCGCTTGGGCACGACATCGGTGTGGATGTCGAACGGCTCGCCGACGATGTCTCCCACCGTCTTGCGCGGATTGAGTGATGTGTAGGGATCCTGAAAGACGATCTGGATGTCCCGTCGGAGCTGGCGCATCTCCGCGCCCTTCTGGGAGTAGACGTCCACCCCGTCGAAGGTGAGCTTGCCGGCAGTCGGCTCCTCCAGTCGGATGAGCATCCGACCGAGTGTTGACTTCCCGCATCCGGATTCGCCGACGATGCCGAGAGTCTCACCCTTGTAGAGCTCGAAGGAGACTCCGTCGACCGCTTTCACGTGCCCAACTGTGCGCCGCAACACTCCCGCTTTGATCGGATAGTGCTTGACCAGATTCTCGGCCTTGAGGACCACCTCGCGGCTCACTGAAGGTCGCCTCCTCGCTCAATATCTTGGTTGTGATCCAACTCTCCTGCAGTTACCGGATACTCGGGTCCGAACTCCAGGTACGCCTCAACCTCCTCGGCGGTCCGCGTCACCGCAAGCTCAGGGCTGTGGGCTAACAGGAGCTCCGAGAAGTGGCATGCCGAAAGTCGATGTCGGGCGATCTCCCTGAGCGGAGGCGGTGGGTCGATCCGGCAGATGTCTTGGGCGTAATGGCAGCGCGGGTTGAAGGGACATCCGGGCGGGATGTTCGTCAGGTTCGGCGGCAAGCCGCCGATCGCGTCGAGTGTCTCGCCCTTTTGGTCCAGCCGGGGAATCGAGTCCAGCAGACCCTTGGTGTACGGATGAGCCGGGTTGCGGTACAGGTCGTG
>DATLQP010000152.1:0-3852 GCA_035535155.1 Propionibacteriaceae bacterium | reverse complement strand
GGACCACGGCCGCAGCTTTGCTGCTGATGCCGCCCGCGCTGCCACCCTCGGAATTGTGCCGCTCTCAGCATTCGCCTTGATCTTCGCGCATCTGTCGCGACGGCAAGGTTGGCTATTGATCTTGCTGATTAGCTGGATCACGGTGCTTGTGGCAGATCTCGCTTTGTCACACCTAGCCGTGCCGGCTGGCGTCGCATTGCTGCTTGCCCTGTTGGCGCTGCACGGAGCAGGCACGTTGCTGCGGCGAATGGACCAGCCACCGCCGCTCGCGGTAGCGACACCGTGGTGGGATCTGCCCGCCAGGGCGATTGCGACTGGAGTCCTGGTTGTGCTGATCACTGGTTTTGCGACGTTTTTAGGACCGGCCCTGACCGGGGCGTTGGCGCCCTTTCCGATCGCCTTGAGCGTGGTATGTGCCTTCACCGTGGCACAGTCTGGTCACGAGGGGATCCTCGCACTGCTGCGCGGCATCGTGCCTGGCCTCGATGGCTTCGCGCTGTTCTGCTTCTTGGTCGCTATCTTGATCAACAAGGCGGGCGGTGCGGTTGCGTTCAGTGCGGCTACTGCGGCTGCCATTGCTTTCGCGATGTTTCTTCTTACCCGGACATCGGCGTCAATATGAACACGAAGAAACGGGTGAGAGGACTGCTCGAGCTGGGCCGATGATCGACAGATACTCAGACGGATCAACCGCCTCATCGAGGAGGCGCGGCGCGTTTCCAGCCGCAGCGGTCCGGACTAGGGTCGAACCCATGATCTCTCGACGCCCGCGGACGTCGTGGTCGGCAGTTGTGATCGCGGCTACCTTCCTCGCCGCGGGATGTCATACCACCTCCTACCCGGGTGCCATTCCTGCTCCCAGCGTGGTATCGCCGGCGCCCGCCCCCGTTACCCCGTCTGCGGCCAAGTCATCGATCCTTCCGCACACCGCAGATGATCAGTCTCCCGAGGATGCCGACAATCCAATTGATCATGTGATCGCCATCTCCATCGACGGTCTCAACCCCGCTGCCATCGAGAAGCTCGGAAAATCCCGTACGCCGGCATTTCACCGGCTGATGCGCGAGGGTGCCTACACCTTGAACGCTCGTACCGATCGGGAGAAGACGAGCACGCTGCCAAATCACACGACGATGCTGACCGGGCGCCCAGCCGCCGCCCGGCGTGGTGGACATGGATACACCGAGAACTTCGACAACGGTGGCACCATCCATCGCGCGGCAGGGCATTACGTCGCCAGCGTCTTCGACGTGGTGCACGATCATGGCGGCTCCACGGCCGTGTTCATGGCCAAGACAAAGTTCAGGATCTACCAGCGCACCTGGAATAGCCACGGCGCCCGTGATCGAGTAGGCGAAAACAACGGTCGTGCCAAGATCGATCGATTCACCATTGACCGCAACAACACCCGGCTCGTCGCCAAGCTAACCGCCGAGCTGGGCCGAAAACCGCGGATGTTCACCTTCGTCCATCTTTCCCTGCCGGATCGAGTTGGACATGCGCGCGGGTTCATGAGCCAGCCATACCTCGGGGCCGTCAAGCGCACGGACAAGCTGCTCGGACGTATCCTCAACACCGTCGCTGACCACCCCGCGCTGCGCCGCCACACGCTGGTGATCTTGACTGCCGATCATGGTGGCCGAGGTGCCTCGCACTACACGGCAAGCAAACTGCAAAACTTCCGGATTCCCTTCATGACATGGGGTGCAGGGATACCCGCCGGTCGCAACCTGTACGGTCTCAATCCCACGTTCCGCAGTCCGGGCAGTAGCCGGACGAGCTATAGCGGCAAGCAGCCCATCCGTAATGGTGATCTTGCCAACCTGGCCACTGACGCACTCGACCTGCCCCACGTTACCGGCTCTGAGTTCGACAGCCCGCGGACCCTCGATCCGTTTCGCTAGGCGCTCGGTCAATCATCGAGCTGGTTGAGTCGCGATAGCTGATCGATGCGGACGGCGTAGACATCACCGGACCGGTCATCGCCCGGCATTGCGCTTAAGACCTTGATCATGGCGTCTTGGTCCAGCCAGGTAGGGCCCGCCCAGCGATGAGTTTCCACCCGGGAGTGGCGATAGCGGTACTCACCGAGAGCACTGAGCCGTGTCACGCACGCAACGGCCCGATCGATTGCAACGGGAATGTATTCGAAGGACAGCATCGAGAGTGGCTGACTCAGGCCGGCAAGCACCTCATGCTCGAATCCCTCCACGTCGATCTTGCAGAACCGCGGTTTGCCATACCGCGCGATGAGCTCATCGAGAGTGACCAGCGGGACGCTGAGCACCGTGTCCCAGCGGATCCGCTGGAATCGTCGATCTGCCTGCACATCGTTGATCCAGGAATCGGCGAAGGTTGAGACGGTCGGCGTACGGCTGCTTCGATGTAGCTGCCCGATGCCAGAGTGCGCGGCCACTCCACTGCTGTCGATGACAACCGCCGGGTCCTGGCCATACAGCACTCGCAGCAACGCAACGAAATCCGGCTGCGGCTCGACCGCAACTACAGAGGCGCCGAGGCGGCGGAAGACGCGTACCCGATTGCCGACATGCGCACCGATGTCGAACGCCAGATCACCCACTCCGAGGAACTGGCCGTAGAAGGCCTTGAACCGTCGGCGACGCCAGACCGGGCCGTAGTAGGTGACCAGCGACCGCGCGATCCCGGCAGCCCGGCTGATCATGGATCCCGGCGGCATCGGATCGATCCGATCTGCCAGTTTCGCCCATCCTTGAAGGCTTCCACCAGGCCCATCCAACACGATGCGCCGCGGACACGCGGGCGTTATCGAGTGCGCACCAGTCACCCACCATGTCGCCACAGCCTGGGCGGTTGCCGCGCACTCGGCGGGCGACGGTCGGGGGAGTTCAAGCTTCCTGCGACCGCCGCGCGCCGACGTCAGAGGTGGTAGTAGTGGCGTGGTCCGACGTAACGCCGGCGGTGTCGGAACAGCCCGGTGATCAGGAACATCCAGAGGAAGATCCAGACCAGCCAGGGGGCGCTGAGCACGACTGCCGCGACGACCGCGGTGATCACGAACAGTGGCGCCAACCAGAACATGGCTGCCCACGCGAGAGGGATATCGGACCGATGATGCGACTTCGGCTCGCTGTCCGGCTGCACCGTGCGTGGCAGGTCGGCGAATAGGGGTTCCAGATCATCGTTGAAGCGCGCCTTGATGGCCTGCTCCATGCGCTGCTCGAACTCCTCATTGCTAAGCCGACCGGCGGCGAAGTGATCACCGAGGGCGGCGACGGCCCGATCTCGCTCGGCGTCGCCGATGCGAATTTGGGTCTTCTGGGATGGTCGAGAATCCATCGGGCCGTAGGGCGTTGGCCACACCCACAACACATTCCCAGGGGGGAGGCCCACCCGGCCCGGATAGTTTCGAGTCATGAGCCATTGTGCGGCGGAGTGTCGTCTTCAGCAAGGATCGAGTAGAGCTTCCGCCTGAACTCCACCAATGCTTCCCGCCCTTTCGCCTGCTGCTGGGGTGTTCCCATGGAAACGATCTGCCACACGGCCCCTGCCACCTGTCCCAGCAAAGGCTTCAGCTCGTCGACACTTTCGCCGCCTTCTGTCATGGCCTGCCAGGGAGCCGATACCTCGTCGGCGTGTTCGGTCACGTAGCCGCGACCTTCGTCAGTCAAGGTGTAGCTGCGCCGACCGCCATCGTCCTCGACCCGTACCAAGCCTTCGTCCTCGAGCTGCTGAAGGGTCGGGTAGATGGAGCCTGGGCTCGGCTTCCAGACCCCGCCACTACGGGACGCGATCTCCTGAATGATCTGGTAGCCGTTCATCTGCTGCTCGGCAAGGACGGAAAGGATGGCCGCTCGTACGTCGCCGCGACGC
>DATLQP010000151.1:0-4115 GCA_035535155.1 Propionibacteriaceae bacterium | reverse complement strand
GGTGATTTCCTACGCCGTCCGGTTCACCAGGCCAGTTGTCGTACCGGATGACGCGGACGGCGTCGAGGTGGAATTCAGTGGCAGCGTCTCTGCGATCAACGGATCGCTGGTCACGGTCAACATCGACGCGGTCAGTGGTGGGCAGAAGGTGTTGGGTGCCGCCCGAGCAGAAGTTGATCTCGGCGTACGCGTCCCGCACCGTGATCATGAAACCTGAGGCTGATATGCGCCCTGAGCCGGTGCTTCGACACGTTCAGTCGAGGAAAATGCGTCCTGAGCCGGTCACAGGGCGCGAGTTGCTCGCCAACCACACGACGCTCCGCGTGGGCGGCCCCGCCCGCCAGATGATGATCGTCCAAACCGAGGCTGAGCTGATCGACGCGGTACGCGACCTCGACGCCGTACGCGAACCATTGCTGATCCTCGGCGGAGGGTCGAACCTGCTAGTCAGCGACGCGGGATTTGACGGTACCGTGATCAAGGTAGCGACGCGCGGCATCGCGGAAGACACCGAAGCGTGTTCGGGTGCCGTGATCACCGTGGCGGCTGGAGAACCCTGGGATCCGCTGGTCAGCTACACCATCGAGCGAGGCTGGAGCGGCCTGGAAACCATGTCGGGAATCCCCGGCCTGGTAGGTGCAACGCCGATCCAGAACGTCGGCGCGTACGGGGCCGATGTCAGTGAACTGATCTCTACAGTGGTCACCCTCGACCGATCGACCGGGCACCGCAAAACCTTCTTCCCCGTTGAATGCGGCTTCGGATATCGGACATCGCGGTTCAAGACCGATCCCGGACGTTTTCTGGTGCTTTCAGTGACCTTTCAGCTCCGGCTCGGCACTATGGCGCAACCAATTCGCTATCCCGAACTGGCCCGCTCGTTGGAAATCGAGGTTGGGCAGCGAGCTCCAACGGCTGAGGTTCGTCAGGCTGTACTGGGCCTGCGGACAGCCAAGGGCATGGTGCTGGCAGAGCATGATCATGACACCTGGAGCGCCGGGTCCTTCTTCACCAACCCGATCATCAGTGCGGCGGAAGCGCTCGCCTTGCCTCCTGATGCCCCACGCTTCGGACAGGCCGACGGCATGGTCAAGACCAGCGCCGCCTGGTTGATCGAGCAGACTGGCTTCGCTAAGGGCTACGGGCATGGTGCGGCTCGGATATCGAGCAAGCACACGCTCGCGCTGACCAACCGAGGCGGAGCCACGGCGGCGCAGCTGCTGAATTTGGCGCGCGAGATCCGGGCGGGGGTTGTGGCGAAGTTCGATATCGAACTCGTTCCCGAGCCGGTGCTGCTGGAGTGCGAGCTATGAGCTTGGCGCGATTCGTCGTCTGGGCACCACGCCGGTCGTCAGTGTCGCTGATGATCAAGAGAGTGGGGCAGGCCACGCCGATCAGAGTCGCCATGGAACGTGACGAGGAGGGCTGGTGGTCCCCGGCCAAGTCCTTGCCGGACGACGGTATCGGTGAGTTCGACTACGGTTTTGTGCTCGACGACTCCGACACCGTGCTACCCGATCCGCGCTCTCGGCGCCAGCCCGATGGTGTGCACGGCTGGTCGCGGACCTTCGATCCGGACGAGTTCGTCTGGTCCGATCAGATGTGGACAGGACGTCAGCTTGCTGGCGGCATCATCTATGAGCTGCACGTCGGCACGTTTACGCCAGAGGGGACGCTGACAGCAGCTATTGATCGGCTCGACCACCTCGTTGAACTCGGCATCGACTTCGTCGAGTTGATGCCCGTCAATGCTTTCAACGGACCCCACAACTGGGGCTATGACGGGGTGCTCTGGTACGCCGTGCACGAGGGCTACGGAGGCCCGCTCGGCTACATGCAGTTCGTCGATGCCTGCCACCAAGCCGGCCTCGCAGTAATACAGGATGTCGTCTATAACCACCTCGGGCCGAGTGGCAACTACCTGCCGAAGTTTGCGCCGTACTTCAGAAGCGACGCCGGTCCCACCGTATGGGGGGATGAACCCAACCTGGACGGTGAAGAGTCCGACGAGGTACGGCGCTTCATCATCGATAACGCGATGATGTTCTTCACCGACTATCACGTGGACGGTTTACGCCTCGACGCCGTACACGCGCTGCACGACACCCGAGCCACGCATCTCCTCGAAGAGCTCAATATCGACGTCTCGGCGCGCAGCACCTTCCTACGCCGGCCCATGCCGCTGATCGCCGAATCCGACCTCAACGATCCCCGGCTGATCACTGCGCGAGAAGGCGGCGGTTACGGCCTGACCGCACAGTGGAACGATGACTTCCATCACGCTCTCTACGTGAGCCTGACCGGCGACACCAGCGGCTACTATGCCGACTTCGAGTCCCTTGCCGCGCTGGGAAAGGTGTTCGAGAGCGGCTTCTTCCACACCGGCACCCGGTCCAGCTTCCGCGGGCGCACCCATGGACACCCGATCGACACATGGCGTACGCCGACCTGGCGGCTGGTTGTCTGCTCGGACAACCATGATCAGATTGGCAACCGCGCAGCGGGAGAACGACTGTCGAGCAAGCTCAGTCCCGCCAAGCAGGCCATCGCGGCCATGGTGACCCTGCTCAGTCCCTTCACCCCGATGATCTTCATGGGTGAGGAATGGGGTGCCTCGACGCCCTGGCGCTTCTTCACCTCACATCCCGAGCCCGAGCTCGCCGAGATGGTGCGGGCCGGCCGACTGGAGGAGTTCTCCCAGATGGAGTGGGACACCAGCGACGTACCCGACCCACAGGATCCGCGGACCTTCGAGGTGTCAAGGCTGGACTGGTCTGAGCTCGAGGAGCCCAGCCACGCCGAGCTGTTGGAGCTGACCAGGCGACTGATCACGATACGGCGCAGCTACCCCGACTTCACCAACCCGAGTTTTGAGGAGGGCCGCGCACAGTCGAACGACGAGGCCGGCTGGCTTCGGCTGGAGCGTGGCGACATGGTGATGGTGGTCAACTTCGGTGACCGCGCGACCGAAGTCAACCTTGGACGCCCGGTCGATCCGGTGATCATCATCGGACAGGTCGAGGTGTCCGGCGACGTGGTCAAGCTCGGTCCATCCAGTGCAGTGGCAGCAGACGCGACTCAGCACCCGGTCTTTGCGGCTCCGCGCCGCGGGGCTGCCGCGGACCCTAGGGCTCGAACTTGATCTCTCGCTTCAGGATCTTGCCGGTCGGGCCCTTCGGAATGGGGCCGAATCGGATGATCCGCGGATACTTGTATGCCGCGATCAGCTCTTTCACGTAATTGCGCAGCTCGACCTCAGTCGCGGAGGCGCCCTCCTTAAGGGTGACCAGCGCGGCGATCTCCTCCCCGCTCATGGCATCCGGCACCCCGAACACAGCCGCTTCTGCCACGGCGGGATGGCCGTACAGGATCTCCTCGACCTCGCGCGGATACACATTGAAGCCGCTGCGGTTGATCATGTCCTTCTTGCGGTCGACGATGAAGTAGAACCCGTCCTCATCGCGGCGAGCGAGATCCCCGGTGTGAAACCAGCCGCCACGCATGGCGTCGGCCGTCGCGTCCGGCTGGTTCCAGTAGCCCTTCATCACGTTCTCGCCGCGGATCACGATCTCGCCGATCTCGCCGTCGGCCACCTCGGCGTCGTCCTCGTCTCGCAGTCCGAACTCGACACCACGGATGGGAGTGCCGACTGAGCCTGGCTTGGTCGGCCGGTCCGGATGGTTGAACGAGGCCACCGGTGATGTCTCCGACAGCCCGTAACCTTCCAGCAGGGCGAAGCTGAACGTCTGCTCGACATCGTGCAGCACCTCGACAGGTAGCGACGCACCTCCGGAGGCGGCAACCCGTAGCGCGCTGGTATCGAACCGCTCCTTGTCCTTCACCGCCAGCAGGCCCATATACATGGTGGGGACGCCGAGGAAGACAGTCACCCGATCGTTGTCGATGATCGACAGGGCCTGCTCGCCGTCGAACCTGGGCAACAGTGTCAGGCACGCTCCACCGGCGATCGCGGAGTTCAGGCCAACGGTCTGGCCGAAGGAATGGAAGAGCGGCAACCCGCCGAAGATCACATCGCCAGGCCCCATCGGCAGCACGGTTTCGATGGTGGTACGGACGTTGCTGCGCAGGTTGTCGTGGGTGAGCTCGGCGCCTTT
>DATLQP010000150.1:0-12033 GCA_035535155.1 Propionibacteriaceae bacterium | reverse complement strand
CTGAGTAGCGGAAAGGTTGTCCATCCGCACCCGGCAGGCTCATGCCTGTCTGTCCGCCCGGTGACTGCTCATCTAGACATCATCTGCCTGGAGCTGCTACCTACCTAGCTCACCCCGGCACTACGCGAGCTCATTCGCGCCGCCAGGAAGTCCTCCCAGGTTCGTCGTCCGACGGCCCGATCGGGGGCGGTGAGGTTGGCACCCCCGCGAAGTGCGCGGGCCGCCGCTCCCGGGAGCCAAACCGGCAGGATCGGGCGACGTTTGCCACGGCTCTTTAGGTAGCTGCGCACCAAGTCAGCCATCTCGTACACCCGCGGCCCGCCGATATCCGGCACCAGACCGACTGGCTTGGCAAGCGCGAGCTCGACGAGTCGGTCGGCTACCTCGCCGGCATCGACCGGCTGGAACCGGAATCCTGCTGGGACAGGTGTCACCGGCAGCCTTGCCATCTGCTGCACGGCCATCAAGATCAACTCATGGAATTGGGTAGCGCGCAGCGTCGTCCACGGCAGTCCAGAGTTGGCGATGATCTGTTCAGCGGCAAGCTTGGATCCGAAGTAGCCGAACATCGCGCGATCCATTCGGCCGGCGACAGGAATCCGGTCGGCCCCGACCACCGAGATGTAGATCAGATGGCCCGTCCCCGTCTGCGAAGCGGCCTGTACCAGGTGCCGAGCCTTCTCCTCATCGCCCTTCATGCTGCCTGCGCAATGGATGATGATCTCGGTCCCCGACACTGCCGCCTCGATACCGTCGCCGGTCGCCAAATCACCAGCCACTGACTCGATGTCGGTTGCGACCTCATCGCGGTGCCGGCTGAGTACCCGGACGTCGTATCCGGCAGCCAGCAGTCGAGGGACGACAAGCCGCCCCAGCGTGCCGGTGCCGCCCGTCACAAGAGTCTTCATCACATGCCTCCCTTGTCACATTCATCGGTGGTGCCACCCTCTATGAAACCTGGCGACAGATGATGTGACTAATGGGTGAGAATGACTGGTTCGCGAATCGCTTCGAGGAGCACCGGGCCCTGTTCGAGCGCCGTGGCCTATCGGATGCTCGGCTCCTTGACCGACGCTTTGTGTTGATCAATGGAACAGCGAGAGCAGTGATCACGGCACGCCGGCGGACCGTCCCTGATGGAGGTTCATCGTAGCCAGCCGCAAGGTCATCAAGATCATCAAGATCGACACGATCACCGATCCGGGGCACGTCGGGAAGATCGCGGAGGCGGTCCTCGGCCTCAATGAGGCGCGACGCCTCCGCGCGCCGAACTAGTCGAAGCGCGGTATGTGGCTCCTGGAGAGCTGGGGGCACATAAGGTCGAGATGGTCCTCCGGCCGTGTTTTTGTCTCTGCAGACCGGGTATCCGTAGCCAGACTGCCGCACGCCCGTCTTTTCGCCGTACTTATCAGGAAATGCAGAACCGTGACGCAACACCGATTCATCCGATGCTCGCCTGGCGCCGTGCTGAACACCGCATTCCTCGGACACAACCTGTCCGACGGCCGGAATTTTGACACGATCCAACACTGGCGTCGCCCGGCTGATTCGGAGCGAGGCAACTCCGTGCACTGGTATGACCACGTTCCAATGCTTGGCGAGGTTGGTTGCTGTTTGTCAGTTGATCACGGTGCGAACGGCGCGATTGCGCATCTCATTGCCACGGCCCATCACCGACGAAAGGTGTTGCCGAGACCACTGATCCGGATCGCGTTGTCGTCCTGGTCGCACCGCAAGCTGGTCGGCATTGCGAAGATCGCTGAGGCGCAGGCTGTCGATCTTGATCAGACCTGGGACGCCTGACTCACCATCGCCCGCAAGGGGCGGTAGGCGGCGGTCTGGACAGCCGTTTTGGCTGCTCGATCTGGGGTAGGTGCCTCGAAAGCACTCATTCAGTTCCAGCAGACAAAGGAAGTGAGAGCCATGACCAGCAACCCTGAGTTCGGCAATGTCACCGGCACCAAAGACAAGGACTACGACATCATCTGGTTCACCGAAGCCTGCCTGAGCAATGTGTTGCGGTTGGAGACCTATGTCGAGGACGCGGGGCTGGCCGGAGACGCGGAGCTTGCCGACTTCTTCCGCCGAGCGCAGCACGAGAGCCGCAAGGGTGCGGAAGAGGGCAAGAAGTTACTAGCAAAGCGCCTCGCGCGAGCCTAGTTCGACGAGCGGGTGCCGAGCCGGCTCTCCCAAAAAGTAGGCGGCGGCGTACCGGAGAGGAGCCTCGATGGCGACCACCAGCTTCCAAGACTTCGACCTGGCCAACGCCGATCGCGATTGGGACGGCGATGCGGCCGACAAGCGCGTACGCAAGTGGGCCGATGCGGAGGACGAACCTAACCAGAAGTACCGCGACACCCATGTGTGGTACGACGCGGACAACAAGGACAATTTCACCGCGTACAAGCTGCTCATCTGTGATGTCGTGAACGGCAAGGTCGTAGCCGTTCCGCGGGGAGTGATGGCGGCTGGCGGCGTTATGCAGGGCGCTCGCGGTGGCGTTGACATTCCCAAGTCGGACGTGGATCGGGTGAAGAGTCACCTGGCGAAGTACTACCGCAAGATGGATCGCACGCCTCCCTGGGAAGACTGAGACATATCTGCCCTTGAGCCGGTGTGCTTCGAGCTCAGGGTGCATTCTCGACAGAGACACCGGCGGCCGCGAGCCCACCGAGCGCTTGCTCGACCGGCAGCGGGCTCCATGCCTGCCGCGCCCGAGGAAGTTGATCAAATACTTTGCCGTAGCGGCCTAGCGTGCCGATGTCGTGGGGAAAACGTTCGGGCTCCAGCCCGTCAAGATGCGGCTCAGCATCGTGGCGGCGGACGACCGCATTGAATTGCTCGGGCGTCGCGATGCCGGGTGAGTCCGCACCGTGCTCGAACAAGAACAGGTTTACGTCGGCGTACCGCTCTGCCTCGGTGAGATACGCGTCAAGGGAGCGCAATGCCGGCTGTACCGCGAAATAGATCCAGAACGGAACGGCGCCGGCGCAGATGGTCTGCCACGGATCACCCAACACGAAGCAGGGCACCACAAGACGATCGGCCGACTCACCACGAGCGCGATACCAATCCCGCATCACCGTCGCTACGGCGGCGGACGTCGCCTGCGGCCCGTCGTAGCTGATCTCGGTGTATCGGAAGCCGCGCCGAGCGCACCACGCCTGTACGTCGTTCCGGAAAGCGGGATCAAGGCCCCACTCGGATTCGGCCGCCTTCTCATCTGGAGCCGGGGCATGCGGGAGTGCTAGATATCCCTCGGGAGAGGTACCACCGCGACCGCCGGTTTGAAAGACATGCCGCGGTCCAACTCGGGTGACCGGCCAGCTTGAGTGATCACGAACGACCACCACAGTCCCACCCGGAGCCAGTTGCTTGTCGATGAAGGCGGCGTACGCATCCGGCAGCCCGCTCCATTTCACGCGGAAGTAGCTCATTCGTTCCGCCATCAGAACGTCCTGCAACTGATCATGCATGTGATGCAAAGTGATGTCGGGATTGCGGTCGAGCAACGCTGGCGCTACGGAACGACCGAAGTCCATGGCTAGGTCGGGTCGGTCGGGATCGCCGACATGGCCGACGGGCACCAGTACGGTGTCGGGCAGCCACGGCACCTGCATCGCCGCTGCAAGGTGAGTCAATGCACCATTGCTCGAGCCGAGCAGGACCGCTGGGTAGCGCCGCTTCGGATAACGCTCCGCGAACGACTCCGCGACGGCGGTTAGATCAACATCGCCAAGCCGATCAGGATTGATTCCTTCCGACGCGCCGATACGGGTATAGATGCCCCGCAGCACCGACCACGGCAGCCGGCCAGCTGCTCGCACGGCGAGCCCAGCCAACGACGAGCTGCCGAGGTTGTGAAACGGCTGACCATTGAGGGCGGCGACCGTGGCCGCGTGCAGGACGCTCGCGGAGTCGAAGGATGCGACCACCTGTTTCGGGTGAAGATCGCTCACCACGTCAGCCTAGATGCGCAGGGCGTTCAGCTGATCAACTCGTTGATGAACCGGAGGAACCTCGCCGAATCCTCCTGCGGCCAGGAATGACTCACGCCCGGAATCAGCACGAGCCTGGCTCCGGCGGTCTCGGCGTGCTGTGCGGCGTAAGCATGAGTGGTGAGCGGGTCGTACTCGGTGTGGATGATCGTGATCTCCGCCAGCACTTTCGGCAGCATGTCTTCTAGGTGCAATCTGATAGCGGAGGCGAAGCCGCGGACGATGCGCGGAATGCCGGCTCGGGACCAGTCCGGCAGATGGCGGTAGAAGGCTGACTTGTCGTGCGGGTCGCCTCTGACGAAGACGAACGACTGCTTGATCATGGAACGGTACGCCGGATCGATGGTTGGGCTCACCAGCACCAGCCGTTTGACCAGGCTCGTCGATGACGCACCAACAGCGGCGGCCTGGGTGCCGGCCGACAGACCGATGAGCACA
Source organism: Propionibacteriaceae bacterium (assembly GCA_035535155.1). Taxonomy (GTDB): domain Bacteria; phylum Actinomycetota; class Actinomycetes; order Propionibacteriales; family Propionibacteriaceae; genus Microlunatus. The sequence goes on along the minus strand of DATLQP010000150.1, from coordinate 7,597 downwards.
TCCACCGGAGCACCGTCGCTGTCGATATCGGCTGCCAGGTGGCGGCCGTAACGCTCGAGATCGTGATCAACACCACGCCAGGCGGGCGGTTTGAGCAGCGTGGCGTTGTGGCCATTGTCGCGGAGATGCTGGACGGGCGGTTCAGCGTACGCGCGTACCGCCAGCCCGGGTACCACGAGAACGCGAGCCATGACGGGAGCCTAATGTGCTTTTCAGCTAGCACTCGTCCGATATCCCGACTTGCAGCTCGTCGACGGAACGCATCCAGTGGTCAATGCGGGAGCCGGGTCGCTCAGTGGTGAATATCTCCCACCTGCGCCCTTGTTGATCTTGCTGTGCTCCAGTTCTTGCGGCGACATGCCGATGAGTACGCGGTTGTGGAGGCTCCGACGATGCAGGATGAGGCATGGCCGCGACGCGGCAAGCGGAGCGTAGGCCGCGGATGGCCGGCCCCACGCCGGTTCGTCCCGCCCGGGTGCGCGTGCGATGGGATCGGGTGAGCGTGCTGGCCGCGTTGCTGGCCGTTCTCAGCACCGTCACGGCACACGCTGTCATCGGCACCGTCACCGACAGTCTCAGAGCGATGACTGCCGCATCGCAACCATCACCAACGAGAACATCGATCACCGTCGCTCAGCACGCGCCCGAGGCGCAGCAAAAATGCCCGCGGCCTGCGAAGGGGATCGTCCATACTGCGCCGGCTGTTGCCGATGCAGCAGTCCGGACCGTGGCTTTGACCTTCGACGACGGCCCGGGGTCGGCCACGCCGGCAGTGCTGGAGATACTGCGCAGGAATAACGTGCGCGCGACGTTCTTCGTGATCGGTCAGCGTGCGGCCGCTGAACCAGAGATGTTGCGCAGGATTGTCGGCGAAGGTCACGCGTTAGGCAATCACACCTGGTCACACCGCATTCCACGGGCGAAAGCCGGTTGGAAGCGCAGCACCGTTAGTGCCGAGATCGAACGCACCAATCACGCAATCCTCGCTGCCACAGGCCTCGAGCCGTGCGTGTTTCGTCCACCTGGAGGGATCGTCAAGGGTGCCCGAAAAGTCACCCAGGCGGCTGACCTGTCGATGATCTTGTGGTCGACTGACCCCAGAGACTGGGCGACCGCGCACTACAAGAAATTGGCCCCGGTCATCCGAAAGCGGGTTGCGGGCGGACTGACTGAGGAGCATCCGGTGATCTTGCTCCATGATGGTGGTGGAAACCGATCGGCAACAGTTGCGGCTTTGCAAGGGATCATCGATGACTACCGTTCGCACGGATACCAATTCGTCACCCTGGCCGAGCCGAGCTAGTACGTCCCGGTAAGCAGGGCTCACGCTTCCAGAACGTAGGTTCCAGGCGCATCGGTTACCGGACGGTACTTACGACTACCCATCCGCGGCGGCTTGCGCATGGCCCCGGCCCGGGCCGAAATCCATTCGGCCCAGTCCTCCCACCAGGTCACCGGATGGACAGTCGCGGCCGCCATCCACTCGGCTGGATCCGCCGGCAGCGGCTTATTGCCCTCGAGAACTCGATGGATTGACTTCGGACTCGGCGGATTCACGATCCCCGCGATATGGCCGGAGTTCGAGAGCACGAAGCGCACGTCTCCGGCGGGCAGCCGGGCACCCGCGTACGAGCTGCGCCACGGCGCGATGTGATCTTGCTCGGCCGAAAGGAAGTAGAGATCTTGATCAACTTTTGCAAGATCAAGTCGTTGCCCGGCCAGCTCCATGACACCGCGTGCCAGCTGGTTCTCGACATAACAGCTGCGGAGATAGAAGGTGTGCATCCCGGCTGGCATTCGGGTCGAGTCGTTGTTCCAGCTGAGTAGATCGAACGCCGACGGCTCCTCCCCCATCAGCCAGCTGCTGACCACGTAGTTCCAGATCAGATCGTTGGTCCGGAGCAGGTTGAAGGAGCGCTGCATGTCCTCCTTCGGCAAGAAGCCGGTGCGCTTCATCGTCTTCTCGAGCCGGCGGATGCTTGCTTCGTCGGTGAAGACGCCAAGCAGGCCGGGTTCACTGAAGTCGATCAAGGTGTTCAGGAAGGTTGCCGAGTTGATCAATTCCAGTCCGACCGCATCGAGGTAGGCGAGACTCGCCATCGTCAGTGTGCCGCCGAGACACAGGCCCAGCAGGTTGACCTTCGCTGCACCGGTGATGTTGCGAACCACCTCAAGCGCCGCGATCGGGCCCGAGATCAGATAGTCGTCCATCTGCACATTGCGCATCCGCTCATCGGGGTTGCGGTAGCTGATCATGAACACGGTGTGTCCATGATCAACCGCCCACTGCACGAGGCTGCGGCCTGGAGCGAGGTCCATGATGTAGTACTTGTTGATCCATGGCGGGCTGAAGAGCAGCGGAATCTCGTGCACCTCGGCGGTGCTTGGCGCGTACTGGATCAGCTCCATCAGGTCGTTGCGGAAGACCACTTTGCCCGGTGTGACGGCCATGTCCTCGCCGACTGTATGCTCACCCGCCACCACCTGACGCGGTGCGCCGCGATTGGTCCGCAGGTCATCGACGAGGTTGCGCGCCCCTTTCGCCAACGACAGGCCGCCGGTGTCAAGGGCCTTCTTGATCACCGCCGGATTTCCCAAGGCGAAGTTGGTCGGCGCCAGCGCATCGATGATCAACTGCACCGCGAACTCCGCCTTTTGCTTGATCGCGGGCGATGTTTCGGTGTCTCGAACGATCTCCAGCAACGACTGCTCCCAGTCCTGGTAGATCTCTCTGAGCCACCAGTACCCGGCGTTGCTGGTCCAGGCCGGATCGGTGAACCGCCGGTCCTTGCCACGCTTCGGCGTGTACGACGAGTTGCCGCCGGTTGCGCGTACGGCAGCCGCCGCGGTGGCGCGCAGCATCTCGCCTCCGGTACGGGTGACCACGCCCGCTATCTTGTCGGGGCGAGCTGCCGCGGCAAGGCCGGTGCGTAGCAGCGGAGAGAACAACGAGAGCGGGTCGAGCCGGCCCATCAGGTCGCTGCCGCTGAAAAGATTGGTGCCCGCTGTCAGCAGCTGGCCAAGTTGATCGCGGACCGCCTCGTCGATGCTGTCCCAGTCATCGTCGGCGCTGGCTGGTCGGCCGCCAGATTCTGCGCCGCTCGTCTCGCTCATCGCGACACCCGAACCCTGCGGTGTTTCAAAGTGACCCGGCGCAGCGCCTGGTACGCCTCAATCAGCGAACGGCGCTGGGATGCCGTCAAGTCGGGATCCAACTGGATCGCCTCGATGACCTCCGCCGACGCATCCTCCGGCTTGTCGCCGCGCAACAGGTCGGCAGAGACATCAAGAGACTCGGCGATTGCCCGCAGCACCTCTTCCGACGGGGCCCGCAGCCCGCGTTCGATCTGAGATAGATACGGATTGGAAATGCCAGCCATAGCCGCGACCTGACGCATCGACAGCGCGGCCAGCTCTCGTTGCCGGCGGATGATCTCGCCGAGCCTCAGCTGATCATCCGCCGACTGCTGTGTTGTCACAGCTTGAGCATACGGTTCTACTTCAGGACATCCCGAACGGCGGAGGTGTACGCCGCGGTGACCTCGGTGATCAAGTCGTTCTGCGCCTTGACGACGGTGTTCACCCAGTCGAGCTGGGTCGCGTCGGCGAGCTGCGTCCGGTAGTCGACGTAGCTGGCAACAGCCTTCTCGTAACTCTCGAGCGCGGCGTTGCCGGTCTTCTTGCCAGTCTCGATCAACTTCTCGTTGAAGACGCGGTAGCGCTCAGAGACGTCGCCGAAGCCTTCGGTGAAATCATTGATCTTCTTGGCAGTGTCTGTCTTAGCCATGAGTGTTCTCCTTGGATTGTGGGATTACAACACCCAATGTTAGCCACAAAACGCTAGCTGTGCTAGCGCTGCTCGTGCGAGATGGGTCACATCGCCGATCTCTACGATAGGTCTATGAATCCGCGCGAGGAACCATCGGAGAATCTGATCGGCGAGCTTATCCGGCGGCAACGAGAGCTGGCCGAGCTGTCGATGCGTCAGGTCGCGGCTATGGCTGGCATTTCCAATCCGTATCTATCTCAGATCGAGCATGGCCTGCGCGCGCCATCAGCCGATGTGCTCGAGGGGATTGCCGCAACGCTGGGCGTCTCCGCGGAAACGCTACGGCCGCGCTCCAGTGATGATGATCATGCTTCTGATGCCGACGAGGATCAGGAAACAGAGCCCCAACCTGGTGAGCATGCCGCAAGCGTCGCCGCGATCTCGGCCGATCCAGGACTGACCGCGCGGCAGCGCCGGGCACTGATCGAGATCTATACAGCGATGACCGAAGCGACCGCCAGCCGACGTAACCGGCGAAGCTCCTAGCTTCTCGGTTGAGGTCGGGTGCTGTGGCGCCGCACGTCTACTAACCGCCGAGAGGACCCGGCACGATGGCTGGCGGAGTGATGGGTTGGGTCTTGCGATAGACCTGGTTGACCTTGTAGGCGTTCTTCTCCAGCTTCAGCGCGTCCTGGCGAGCCTTCGCCAGCTCTTCTGGGCTGAGATGGGCGACCTTGGTCAGGACCAATGTTTCGTTTTCTGGATCATTGACAGCGCCCACCTGGACATTTCCCAACTCCGGCGCGTAGAACTTCCGCTGGTGTCCGCTCTCGGGCTCAAGCGGACTGCGCTCGTCAGTGACCATCACGTCGTCGTAGCAGCCAGCAGGTACGCAGGTCCGCTGTTGCATCATGAAGACTTTCGCGCAATCCAAGAACTCGATCTCGGGTGACCAGCCTTGGAGATATTCAGGTGTACCCAGCTGAGCATTCCCGATCATGGAGTTGCCTGGCTGGGCGTCATTCAGGCCGGCAATCCAGACATCGGGGGCGCCATCGAACTTGCCGTTCTTGTATTCCTCGGGATATTCACCCATATTCCAAATGTTTGCGCCGCTGTCTTGCGCTTGGAAGTTCAGTTCGGCTTCCTCGACGGTGCCCTCATTGATGTCCTTCTCCAAGATAACGACGGCGCGTACGCCGTTGACCACCTTGGTGAGATCGGTCACGGTGGTCACCACTTCGTGTGGCAGCAGCCCGCCACCGCGGTCGGCTTGTCCGTTCAAGGTGAACTGCGTCCCCGGAATCAAAGGATTCCATTTGTTGTCGATCTTGGTTGGGTCGGGAAAGTTGAAGGGGGTGAACGGAGTCGCGGTGTTGCAGGGCGGCGTCTCGGGATCATCACCATATGCCGCGGCAGAATTCGCGAAAACCAATAGGGAAGTAAAGAGAACGATCAGGACTGCAGGGCGGACCCTTGTGCTGGGCATGAAGCCCCCTTTCGGCGCAGCTACTACTAACCGGTCGGCGAGATGCCGCACAGAGTCCTTCCCCAACCCTCAGGGTACGTGCGCTCAACCAGAAAAGTCGATGCGCAAATGTGTAACGTATTCGGGTCTGCCGCCCGAAGGATGATGAGCGAACACGCTATTGCATCGGTGAACTAATTCCACGGCTCGGCGCGCCGGCTTGGCTGAATCTTGACCGCGCGGATGCCGCCCGGTCCTGATCATCGAGAGCTGTTCGGTGCACAACCATGGAGTAGTGCCCGGATGCTGGCATGTCGGATTTGATCTTAGTGTTCGGCTGTCCCGGTTGATCTATTCTTTGCCAGTCGAGCAGTCACAACTGCTGCGATGCACCCTGAGCTGACCCGGCTTGTGCTGCGGCGACCCGATGTTCGCGCGGACTGATTCCCCGCTCGCGCCGGAAGGCGGCGCTGAGAGCGAAGGCGTTGCTGTATCCAACCTGACGAGCAATGTGCTCCAGGGTGTGCGATGTCTCACTGAGGAGGTCAGCGGCCAGGGCAAGACGCCACGTGGTGAGGAAGGTCATCGGCGGCTCGCCGACGAGATCGCCGAACCGGCGCGCCAGCCCTGCGCGAGACATGCCCACCGCGGCAGCGAGGCTCGCAAGCGTCCAGGGACGTTCGGGATTGTGTTGGATCAGCATCAGTACCCGCCCGACGACAGGATCACTCTGAGCGCGATACCAGCCGGGCGGCATGGCGTCTGGGCGATCGAACCAAGCGCGGAGGGTCGAGACGAGCAGCAGATCAAGAAGCCGATCAAGGACCGCCTGCTGGCCGAGTTGATCTTTGCCCATCTCCGTAGCGAGGACGTCGATCAGCGTCCGATCGGTGTCGGCGTAGCAGACATGGACGACCGGCGGTAGAGCTGCGAGCAGCCGCTGGCTGACCGCGCCACGCGCAAGATAGGTGCCCGTGAGCAGAGTTGTTTCGGGCAGCCCGTCGGATGATGCATTGCCCCAGGTGCGGACGCCTGTGCCCGGCTGCCAGTCGAGTTCGCCACCATCAAGGCTGGTGCACGATTCGTCGGAATGAATGAGGGCCTGGGGTGGTGTGTTCGGCTGATCGGCCACTGTGTAGTGATCGGGTCCGCGGAGCACGACGACGTCGCCTTTGCTGATGCGAACCGCGGCGTAGTTGTCGGGCAGCACCCAAGCGTGGCCGCGGACGACTGCCACGAGGGCCAGCGGCGCCTCGTCCAGCACCCTGATCGACCACGGCGAAACAAGTACCGAGCGCAGCAGGAAGGCGCGCCGAGCGCGAGGGCCGTCCAGGAGCCCAGCAATCACATCCATGACGCCAAGCTAGACGATCTCGTATGTTTCGGCGACTCGAGAGCATGTTTAGTCGCGGTGATTGGCGCTGAGATAGTGACTATGAATGCAATCCACAAAGGGATATCTCAAGTCCGTCCCTCATGGTTAGTGGCCCGATGAGCGCAGCTATGAACCTGCTGACCGGGGTGGCCGCGGTTGGATCGGCAACGGTTGGCGGGGTGTTTTACGGGTTCTCGACCTTCATCATGCGCGGACTGCGACAGGTACCGACCGCTTCAGGAACAGCTGCAATGCAGCAGATCAACCTGACTGCCGTACGGCCCGGATTGATGGCGGCACTATTTGGCACTGCTGCCGCTTGCGCGGCTGTAGGTGTCTGGACCGGTGTCCGCGGTCCATCGCCGCGCAGAGTGGCGGCTGTCGCTGGCACCGTGCTGTACGTCGCAGGTGCCGTCGGCGTCACCGCGGCGTACAACGTGCCCTTGAACAACGCCCTGGCCGGCCTGGATCCGAACGCTCGCGGAACCGACGCCGTCTGGCGGGATTACCTACGCCGCTGGACTGCCGGCAACCACGTACGCACGATTGCGTGCTTGGCCGCCGCGGTGCTTTACACCTGGGCGCTCACCGTCGACGACGAGTGAGTTGGTCGATTCGCTGCTGAGCGGTGCTCTCTACTTCCACATGTGAAGGCGCACCGTCGTCCCTGAGGCGGTCGAGCGCAGCTGCACAAGGTCGCATTTGCGGTTGGCGGAGGCGAGCCCGTCGCGGTCGCTGGATACGAGCGCCCGCCGGCCAGCCAACACATCCTCGATCATGGTGCGATCGGACACTTCGCAGATCAGCGCGTACGGCAGGTCCCAGATCTGGATCGTCCCATCGGTGGCGCCCCGGCGCAGACTGCACGAGGCGAGCCGGCGCGAGGTGGCAGCGAGGTCGGTCACTTTGTCTGACCAGAGCCCAGCGCCGTAGGCCTCCAATGTGACGATGTTGAAGACCCGATCAACCGAGTCGGTGGTGAAGG
>DATLQP010000149.1:0-3173 GCA_035535155.1 Propionibacteriaceae bacterium | reverse complement strand
GAACGGCCAGCCCCGCGAGCCCATCCCCCACGACGTGATGCATCACTAGGACGAGCGCGGCGCGGCCGCCCGTTATGGCAGGAACAAAGGTGGCGGCCCACAATGGACGATCATCAGGCAGTGGCGTGGTGACGAGGCTCGAGGCAATGTCCAGCAGACCGGCTTCGTCGGTCTCCGCCTGCAGCGACAGCACCGAAAGGTGGTCGTCGATCGTGAAGCCCCGATCATCAACCCAAACTGGCCGTCCACAACCGAACGGGACCTTCGTGACCGCTGCCGCAGCCGCGGAACCGCCGCTACCCGCTCCCGCAGGACCGCCCGCAACGAGCCGACGTCCAACCCTCCGCGTACATCGAGGATCAGTACGGCGCCCACCTGCAAGGGCGGAGGGTGCCGTCTAGACGCAAGCGACATCATGTCGTCGGCGGTCACCCGGTCAATAAGGTACCGGTGGCTCATCAATGCGGGACGCCTGCGAGGAATGGGCCGGCACCGCCTCGGCTGAGAGGACAACGACAGGGAGAGAACATCGTTCTTAGCATCCGAGGCAAAGGAGAAGCGTGCCCAGGGCCGAACGTCCCAACCCCTCGGGTTGCGTCGCAAGGTTCAGCGGGTGTGAGGCCCATTGGAGCCCCGGATATGCCACTTTCCGAACTCTCCGGGACCTTCGACCCTGGGGTGAACACCGGTGGGCCGCGATTCTAAGAGTGCGGGGCGGTGCGGCGGCTGGCCGCGGGCTGTCACCGGCCCGATGTGGCGGCGGCGCCGCACGGACGCGGCCTCGAGGATCGCGATGAGTGGAGCTCGGTAAATGACATCACCACTGGACAAGAGACCCTCCACCAGCCACTTCACCGAGCTATCTGAGGCCGAATGCAAGGAACTTCTGGCACAGCACGCCGCGGGTCGGGTTGGTTTTGTGGCCCCCGACGGTCCGCAGATCCTGCCGGTGACCTATCAGTACCGCAACGGCAACGTGATCTTCCGGACGTCCCCCGTCGGCGTCCTGTCCGGGCTGGTACGGCGAACCAGTGTCGCTTTCGAGATCGATGGAATTGACGAGCAGGACAAGTCGGGCTGGAGCGTCCTCGTGCTCGGATTCGCCCAAGCCTTGGCTCACGATTACCTGCTCAGATCGGCGTGGGAAACCGGGCCAGTGCCCTGGGCGGAAGGAACCCGGAACCTGTTCATCGAAATAACCCCGCGTACCATTAGCGGCCGCTCCGTCACCCACCACTAGCGGACGCTCCGTCAGGCGTCACTGGTGCTGCTGTCGCGGTGGGATGGGACCGGGGCGATCCACGAGACTGCAGAACATACTCAAAACGACGCTGGCCCGGCCGTGCAGACATACGGCCGGGCCCACGGAAATCCACTAGTGAGGAGCAGATCCCAACGAACAAACGTAGCCAAACGCGCCTCCGCTCGCATCACCCCAAGGGATGTTTTTTTGCTTGGCCCATCGTCAGGTCAGATCGCCGCGGAATGTGCCGTCTGACATCAGCGAGAACGGTTGCGTGGCGGCCGACGTCATTGCCGATGCCGGCAAGAGTCGCCTAGGCCGCAGATCGGGCAACAGTGGGATTGCCAAAGTCGCTGTCAAGTAAGAGGCTCGGAATTAGTCGAAGTCAACTGCAAGCAGACGACGGTTTCCCCGTCTCTCTGGACCTGCCCGGCGTCGACCCAGACAGTGTGGATATCACCGAGGATGAAGCGGAAGAATCGGCGCCCGCTTCCGGTGGGTCATGGACGCCGGTTCGTAGAGTAGCGCGCGTAAGAACGAAGGAGATTCCATGTCAAAGTTGCTGGTATTCGGTGTGGACAGCCCCCAGACGGCGGAAAAGGTTCTGGACTTGGCCGGCGATCTGGCGAAGCAGCAGCTGTTGGAGCTGGCCGACGCCGCCTGGGTGGAACGCACTCCGGATGGCAAGGTCAAGCTTCATCAGTCGGTAAACCTGACGGCCATGATGGCGGGGTCCGGAGCGGTAACGGGCGCACTGTGGGGGACATTGATCGGCCTGTTATTCCTCAACCCCCTGGCAGGTGCTGCTGTCGGAGCCGGCGTAGGCGCCGGAACCGGCGCGCTCACCGGATCCTTGACCGATATCGGGGTCAACGACGACCTCATTCGCCAGATCGGCCAGACATTGGAGCCAGGCAGAGCGGCTGTGTTCTTCCTGGCCCGCAATGCGACTGTCGACCGAGTCATCGAGGCCATCAGGCCCTATAGCCCGACAGTGATTCAAACCAACCTGAGCGTCGACAGTGAGCGCGAGCTGATCGAGGCGCTGCAGCAGGACAAGCCGGTCGGGGCGGAGAGCCCAGCACCGCAGACGAGCAGCTAGACGCCGAAGACAAACGGCGGCGAGCGAGCCTTAAGCAACGGAGCACGCGGATGAGTTCAGAGCCCACCCGAAGAGACCGCGCCGTGGCCAGGAATGCAGCGCGAAGCCTGGACCAGACCCAGCGCGCAATTGTCTCGGCACTCGTTGGGATCGTGTTCGGTACCTTCTCGGCGGTCCTCGCCGCGTACCTCGCGATTCGCGGCGATCAAGATCTGCCACCTTTCAGCGTCACCGGACTATGGATCATGACCGGCGTCATGGGCTTGGCTACGGCCGCAGCGATCTTGTTGATCAATCGCCGTCGGCCGTACAGCTCATGGGTTCTGCTGGGCCTACTCCCGATGGCGATCTCCGCTCCGTGGATCCTCCGCTAGCCCCGACTAAGGGTCAAGATCTTTTTCAGAACACTCCGCGAAGTGCGCGGCCAGGGCGTGGGTAACCGGGCGCAACGGGCTGAAGCTGTGATCGTCCCATCGCTCGATGCCCTGGACGTTGCGCATTGAGGACGTGAGGAAGACCTCGTCTGCGCGCTTGGCCTCCTCCAGGGTCAGGTCGCGCTCCTCGACCCGACTCCACGCCATGATCAACTCCCGGGTGATGCCGGCCAGCGGGCCCGAGCTCAGCGGTGGTGTGACAACCGTCTCGCCGAACACTAAGAAGATGTTGCTACCCGTCCCTTCGCAGACGTGACCGGCTGTGTTGAGGAAGATCGCCTCCCCGGCCTTGCGCTCGGCCGCATAGCTGAAGGCTCGTACGTTCTCGGCGTAGGAGGTGGATTTCACGCCGGCAAGGGCGCCATGTTCGTTGCGGGTCCAGGGGGCTGTCACG
>DATLQP010000148.1:0-5825 GCA_035535155.1 Propionibacteriaceae bacterium | reverse complement strand
CTGAGCACGACACCAAGTGCCGTGCGCTATGCGATCGCAGCGGTCGCGGTGGCCGTCATCGTCGTCATGGTGACCATCAGCACCCGGCGCGAAGTCGCGATCGCCAGCCCGCCTGAGGAGCCGACCCACAAAGAACTCGAGCCCCAGAACACCGAGTCTGAGCTCGGCGACCCTGAGGGCACCGACGCTGGGCGTACCGAGGTAGGGCATGCCGGCCACTCTGTCGAGGTCCCGACTACGCATTCCGAGACAAAGTTGACAAACTAGCTCAATGAGGGACGCTGGCCGCGGTTGCCTGCCCGATCCCGCACGCAAGGCACACTGGATTGCGATGACCAGTAATCCTGCCGGCGACGGTTTCACGCGGGGGTTTGACCAGCTGCCAGCCAACGGCTATGAGCCCGACCCTGCATTGGCTGGATATCCGCCGCCTGAGCCCGTCCAGACCTTTGGACCGATGAGCTACGGCCAGTCGGGACCGGGCCAACCGTACGGGTATCCAACTGCTTACCCGCCCCCGTCGGCTTTCCAGCCGCCCGGGCCGGTCAGCGCAATGCCCGACGGACCTCGGCCGTACCAGCAGATGCTCCGCGGGCCGCGGTATCGCTGGTGGAAGCCCTTGCTCTGTCTGCTGCTGGTCGTACCGCTGGCGTTGCTCATGATGGCCCTCGCAATCGTGCCCGTGCTCATCGCCGGGCTCGTCACCGGCGCTCCCGACCTGGTCGCGTACATCACCGGGGCGACAACCGACATCGCCAACCTGGGTCCGGTCGGCTTCATCTACCTCAATCTCACACTCATCGTGCTGATCCCCGCGAGTGGCCTGTCGATCTGGATTGTGCATGGCGTTCGACCCCGGTTCCTGTCATCGGTCGCCGGTGGCATCCGGTGGGGCTGGCTGCTGCGCTGCGTCGCGGTCATCCTGCCCCTCTGGGCGCTCTATACGGGCATGGGCGTGCTCGTCGAACCCTTCACGTCTCCGCGTCCCGATCATTGGATAGCGCTGCTGGTCATCGTGGTGCTCATGACGCCATTGCAGGCAGCCGGGGAGGAGTACTTCTTCCGCGGCTGGATCATGCAGAACGTCGGAGCCTGGTTCGCCCGACCCATGGTCGGGCTCGTCGCCTCCCTGATCGTGTCAGCGGTCGCCTTCTCCGCTGCGCACCTGAGTCCGGACCCGTGGGTGCTCGGGACGATTGCCTGCCTCGCGGTTGCCTCGGGCATCGCGGCGTGGCGGACCGGCGGACTGGAGGCCGGCATCGCGATGCACGCGGTCAACAACATCCTGACTTTCTTCGTCGTTGTTGTTTTCGGTGGTTGGTCCCAAGCCTTCGTCGGGGCGCAGACCAGCGGAACACCGATGATGCTGCTGCTGGCGGTGGCGGCGAACGGCGTCGCGCTGGGCTTGATCCTGTGGCAGGCCAAGCGGATCAAGCTGCACCCCTACTACCAGCCGCCCGCGCGGCCCGGGATCTCAACAGGCGTGCCGCAGGCACCGGCCTATCCGATCAGCCAGTACCCTGCGCCGTAGCCGGTTTCGGATCGGGGAATACATCGGCGGAGCCGTGGCGTTTTGGGCCGCAGTTGATCGCGGGCCGTAGAGTAAGCGCGCTGGGGGCGGCAGCTGAGTTGGTTTGAATCGCTGTGACGATCTGTTTGTTCGATCGCGCAAGATCAGCTACGTGTCAGTTCAGTAGAGAAAGTGAGTATCGGTGGCAGGGAAGGCAGGGGGCAGGCGGCTCGTCATCGTCGAGTCCCCGACCAAGGCGAATAAGATCGCGAGCTTTCTGGGCGATGGCTACATCGTGCAGTCCAGCCGCGGTCATATTCGGGACCTGCCAACTGGTGCCGCCGAGGTGCCCGCCAAGTACAAGGGTGAGAAGTGGGCGCGTACCGGCGTCAACGTCGACAATGGTTTTGAGCCCATCTACGTCGTCAGCCCCGAGAAGCGGGCGACGTTGCGATCACTGAAGGAAGCACTGGTCGGTGCCGACGAGTTGTTGCTCGCCACGGACGGTGATCGCGAGGGCGAGGCGATCGCGTGGCACCTGCTGCAGGAGCTGAAGCCCAAGGTGCCAGCGAAGCGCATGGTGTTCCATGAGATCACTCCAACAGCCATTGCGGAGGCTGTGGCTAACCCACGTGATCTTGACGAGGATCTTGTCGATGCCCAAGAGACCCGGCGCATCCTTGATCGACTGTATGGCTACGAGGTCTCACCTGTGCTGTGGAAGAAGGTCATGCCGCGGCTCTCGGCCGGGCGTGTCCAATCGGTCGCGACCCGGCTGATCGTTGATCGTGAGCGGGAACGTATCGCGTTCCGCGGAGCCTCGTACTGGGATCTCGACGCGATCTTGGACGCCGGATCCGATGTCACCCCGCCGCTGTTCCCAGCCCGACTGACTCGGGTCGGTGAGCGCCGGGTGGCTCAAGGCCGGGACTTCGACACTCGTGGTTCCTTGATCGTCAAGGACCATGATCAGCTGATCCGTCTGGATGAGGCACAGGCCAAGGCCCTGGCGGACTCGCTACGCTCCGCCTCCTTCGATGTCGACAGCGTTGAGTCCAAGCCCTACACCCGCCGCCCGTACGCCCCGTTCCGGACCACGACACTGCAGCAGGAGGCGGGACGCAAACTCGGCTTCACCGCGCAACGAACCATGTCGATCGCCCAGGACCTGTACGAGGCCGGGTTCATTACCTACATGCGAACCGATTCGATCACGCTGTCCGGCGCCGCGATTGCCGCAGCTCGGCAGCAGGTCCAGCAGCTCTACGGCGCGGACTACCTCCCGGATCAGCCGCGCGTCTACACCTCCAGGGTCAAGAACGCCCAAGAAGCGCACGAAGCGATCCGCCCAGCCGGTGAGAGCTTCCTGACGCCGGCAGAGACCAGGCTGAGCGGTGATCAGTTCAGGCTCTATGAGTTGATCTGGATGCGCACCATCTCCTCCCAGATGAAAGATGCCGAGGGCTTCTCGATCACGGTCAAGATCAACGCCCGACCCATCGACGGCGAGCCGTGTACCTTCGTGGCATCCGGGCGCACGATCACGTTCTACGGTTTCCTCAAGGCGTACGTGGAATCGGTCGAAGAGACCGATGGCCACACCGACGATGAGCAGACCCGACTTCCGCAACTCGCCGCCGGCCAGCCACTGCGACCCGAGTCGGTGACGGCGTCGGGCCACGAAACGCGGCCGCCCGCTCGCTACACCGAGCCGTCGCTGGTCGCCAAACTGGAAGAACTCGAGATCGGCCGGCCCTCGACGTACGCGACCATCATCCGCACCATCACGGCCCGGGACTATGTCTTCAAGAAGGGCACGGCGCTGGTGCCTACCTGGTTGGCCTTTGCGGTTACCGGGTTGCTCGAGGAGCACTTCCCCAGACTGGTCGATTACGCCTTCACCGCGGAGATGGAGGACGTCCTTGACGAGATCGCCGATGGGCAGGCCGAGCGACTCAGAGTATTGACGGACTTCTATTTCGGTGATGACAACCGCGAGGGCCTGCACCGGCTGGTGACCGAGCTCGGCGAGATCGACGCTCGTAAGCTGTCGACCTTCGAGATCGGAGATCCCGACGCTCTCGCGACGGGCGCTCCGAAGGTTGTGGTCCGGGTCGGCCGCTACGGCACCTATGTTGAGGATGAGGAAGGTCGGCGCGCCAACGTCGCGGAGGATTTGCCACCTGACGAGTTGACTATTGATCTTGCTCGTGAGCTGCTGGCCAAGCCGGTCGGCGAGGAACGTGAACTGGGATCCGACTCTGAGACCTTGCGCACCATCGTCGCGAGGAACGGTCGCTTCGGCCCCTACGTCACTGAGCTCCTCCCCGAAGACAGCCCGAAGACTGCCAAGCCGCGTACCGCGTCCCTTCTTACCTCCATGAGCCTCGACTCGGTGACCCTTGAGCAGGCGCTTGAGCTGATGAGCCTGCCGCGGATCGTTGGCACAGATGTGGACGGTGCAGAGATCACCGCACAGAACGGGCGCTACGGGCCTTATCTGAAGAAGGGTTCCGACTCCCGCTCGCTGGACAGCGAAGATCAGATCTTCTCGATCAGCCTGCCGGAGGCTCAGGCGATCTATGCTCAGCCCAAGCAGCGCGGTCGGGCAGCCGCCAAGCCACCGCTCAAGGAACTGGGCCCCGACCCCGCCTCGGGCCGCCCCATGATCATCAAGGAAGGCCGCTTCGGGCCGTATGTCACCGACGGCGAGATCAATGCAACGTTGCGGCGTGCCGATGACGTGGAAACGATCACTGCCGAACGCGCGGCCGAGCTGCTCGCCGAGAAGCGCGCCAAGGGCCCGGCGCCCAAGAAGCGTCCAGCGAAGCGGACGAGGGCCGCCGCAGCGAGCGCAGCTACACCAAAATCGGCCGCGAAAAAGGTTGCGGCGAAGAGCGTTCGCGCCAAAGCTGGCTAGTTGCACGCGGAGCTTTCACCATGAGTGGTTGCCATCACGATCACACATGCCGACCAGACAGCACTAGTGTCTGATCGTGGGTAAGAAGAAGCGCCGTAAGGCCAAGGCGGGCAAGCGCGGTGCGCTCGTGGCTGCTCGGCCGGCCGGGCTTACCGAGGGCTCCGGCACGAATCCGTCTGATCAACGCTGTTACGACATGCCGTACAGCGCAGCCGCGCCACGGATGATTAATCCCGATCTTGGTCTGCACAACCTGGTAGCCAGGGTCGGGCACAATGCCGCGTACGAGATCGCCGTCACGTTGCTGGATGCGCCGGATCACCGGCTGATCCGCTCCGGCGTGCTTCTTGCCCATCGGGTGCTGGACGGGCGAGGTGAGTGGTACATCACGGCCCCGGATTGGCAACCGCTGCTACCGATTGATCGCATCGAGCTGATGGGCCACGCCGATCTTCCTGAGGAGCTGGCCGACATGATCCGGCCGCTGCGTCGGCGGGCCACGTTGGGTCCGGTTGCGGCGCTGATTTGTGATCGTCGTGAGTTCGCGCTGCGCGATAAGGAGGGTGTGACGCTGGCGCTGCTGCGTGACGACAAGGTGACCGTACGCCGCGGAGGCCTGACCACTGCGCGTTATCGCGAGGTGTTGATCACCCCCGTCGGGCCGGGACTCACCGATGAGCAGCTGGCCTTTCTCGACCGTGCTCTATCACAAGCCGGCGCCACCCACGTACCGCGCTTTCCGCGACTGGTCTCCCGGCTAGGTGCGCCCGCGACTGGACCAACCGACCTGCCGGTGCCCGGACCATT
The DNA here is from genome assembly GCA_035535155.1 of Propionibacteriaceae bacterium. Taxonomy (GTDB): domain Bacteria; phylum Actinomycetota; class Actinomycetes; order Propionibacteriales; family Propionibacteriaceae; genus Microlunatus. The sequence goes on along the minus strand of DATLQP010000148.1, from coordinate 588 downwards.
CGATTCCGCCGCACCCTTCAAGAAGTTCGTCTCCCAACTCGTTGCCCTCCGGCTACGACAGATCGTGGAAGCTGATCTTGCTATTCGCGGCGGTGATCTTGGTGCTGTCGACCGGCTTGCCGATCACGCTTCGCGGCTGCGGGTGGAGCTGAAGGGATTGTCAGTCGTCCTCGACCCGGAGTGGGTCGAAGATCTTTACGACGAGCTCGGCTGGATCAGCTTGGAGGGAGATTCGTCCAATTCGGATGGGCATGACCGACTGACCGCCCGACTCCGTAGCGAGCGCTATCTCACCGTGCTGGAACGGCTGGTCGCGGCCGTCCGGGCGCCCAAGCTGGCCGATCAACGCTCCGATCCCGCCGGCGAGGTGCTTGCCGGCCTGGTCTCGATTGCCGTCACCCGGATGGCTCGGTGTGCCGATCACCTGAATGTCGACTCGGCCGACGAGGAGTGGGAAGAAGCCTGGCAGGAGATGGGACGCCTCGAGTGGGTGGTGGGCGTCGCTGGTCAGGTGCTCCCAGAGGAGGCCGCAACGATTCAGCAGCAGCTCCTCAAGGCCCGCCAGCTGCTGGCCGAGATTTACGATGA
>DATLQP010000147.1:0-3185 GCA_035535155.1 Propionibacteriaceae bacterium | reverse complement strand
TTGGGAGAACGGGTGATCTGCGCAGACCCGGTGGCCTGGTACCGGCCGGACGCTGAACAGATGGGCGAGGAGAACTGCGCTGAACTGATCGACGTGATCAACGACCCGGAGACCGTACGCGCCATGCTCGAGGATTATCGGGCCGGCTTGAGCGTGGACCGCGAGGCCGACCGTGCCGATCGCCTCGCTGGACGCACGATCGGATGCCCGACGTTGTTCCTTTGGTCAAGTCAGGGCGATATCGAGGTGCTCTTCGACAATCCCCTCGCGATCTGGAAGGCGTGGGCTGACAACCTTCGTGGCTTCGGTGTTGAGTCCGGCGCTCAAATGGCGGAAGAGAACCCTGGCGACCTGGTGGCGGCGCTCGCCGCGTTTCTTGGCGACCCGTCTGAAAAGGCGGTTCATCACGAGCCTCAGCGCACCTAGCGGCGCCTGCTCGGCTATGCGCTGGGGCGAGGTCCTCAGGCAAGCACGTCACGAACAAGACAATTCGCCCGACAGTGACACAAATTTGACGACATTTCGTCCCAGATAATGCATCCTTGCCTATGTGTCCTGATTCGGGGGGCGAATCGGAGCTGACCCAAAAGGGGAATTGATGAAAACGACGTATCGCGTACTTGCGCTGATCATTGCTGCAGTGGTTGCCATCCAGGCAGCCGCCATCGGCTATGCGGTCTTTGCACAGCTGCACTGGATCGAAAACGGCGGCACGCTCGACAAGGCAACGCTCGAGTCCAGCGCGCCCGGCACCAGTGCCTTGTTTTTCCATGCCCTTGAGGGCTACGCGGTGTTCCTCGTCGCGCTCGCGCTGTTGATCGTCTCGTTCTTCGCGAAGATTCCGCACGGCGTGAGATGGGCGGTCATCGTGCTGGTCTGCGCCTTCGTCCAGATCGCTTTGGGAGCGTTGTCGCGCATGCTGGCACCGATCGGCGCGGTGCACGGCGCGGTCGCGCTGGTTCTCTTCGGAGTCGCAGTCACTGCAGCCATGCGGGTACACAAGCCGGCCGCCGTTGAGGAGCCCACCCCGGCACAGGTTGCGTAACCCGCGATCCAGATCATGGCCCCCCGCCTGTCGAAGCGAGGACGGCTTGTTGTTGCTCTGATCGCGACGGTGGCGATTCTTGCGCCGCTGGCCTGGCTTTGGCAGTCGAGCCTGGTGGCCAAGAGCTACTCCGTGATGGAGATGGGCTATCTCGACTATGGTGGTGGCCCGGCCGGTGGCCATGATCATGAAGCAGGCGCGCGTTCGGTCGCCGACATCACGGTCAATACAACGCGCAAGGCCGATCTGCGCGTTGATCTTGTCGCAGCTCAGCAGAACCTCATCATCGGTGGCAAATCCGTGCCCGGCTATACCCTGAACGGAACCTCGCCGGGCCCGACGATCACCGCGCGTGAGGGTCAGCTGGTCGAGGTACATCTGCGCAACGCCTCAGTGAAGGCCGGCGTCACGTTGCATTGGCATGGCTACGACGTCCCAGCGGCGATGGATGGAGTTGCTGGGGTCACCCAGGACGAGGTGCCGATCGGCGGGGAGTTCACCTACCGCTTTGTGGCGAATCAGATCGGGACCTATTGGTACCACTCGCATCAGGTCTCAAACCCACAGGTGATCGGCGGGCTCTTCGGGACACTTGTCGTCTTACCGAAGGCCGGTCACGGTGACCCCGTAGACGTGGTCGCGGCAGCTCACAGCTATGCAGGCATGAAGACGATCAACGGCGTAGTCGGCGATCTGAAGGTGCCCGCAATGCCCGGCCAGCAGGTGCGGGTTCGGGTGATCAACACAGACAACGGTCCGATCGAGACATGGGCCGACACACCGTTCCGGGTTCTCGCGATCGACGGCTTTCCGGTCAATGGTCCGACGGAGGTGACCGATCGTTCGGTGACTGTTACTGCTGGCGGTAGGGCAGATCTAGGCGTCACCGTGCCGAGCGATGGCAAGGCCGTACGGGTGCAGATCTCGAAAGGCACAGCGGTCGTCATCGGCGCCGGCGATCCAGTCGCCCCGCCGCAACCAGCAGCCGCTCTCGATCTGTTGAGCTATGGACGTCCCACTGCGCTGCCGTTCGACCCGGCGACGGCGAACCGACACTTCGACTACTCGATTGGCCATCGCCCGGGCTTCGTCCGTGGTGCGCCGGGGCTGTGGTGGTCGATCAACGGGCATCTCTATCCTCACGTGCCGATGTACGTCGTCCGCGAAGGCGACGTCGTGATCATGCATATCGACAACCACAGCGGCGAGTTGCATCCCATGCATCTGCACGGCCATCACGCTGTGGTGCTCGCCCGGAACGGCGTTGCTGCCACGGGCAGCCCATGGTGGATGGATTCAGTCAATGTGCTCGAAGGCGAGACGTACGACATCGCCTTCGTTGCGAACAATCCCGGCATCTGGCTCGACCACTGCCACCATCTCAAGCACGCAGCACAGGGCATGGTGGCTCACCTGATGTATGAGGGGATCGATACGCCGTACCGAATCGGAGGTGCGGCCGACAACCGACCCGACTGACGCTGACAGGTCAGCTCTTCGGCGGATGCTCCTCGGTCGAGGCTTTCTCATGGCTGACGCCGCCGGCAGTTTGGTCCGCCGCCTCCGACAACGAGCCGAGGTCGGGGAGGCCCAGGTGATCCCTGGCCTCAGCGCGGCGTCTGCGGGCGCGCATGCTCAGGAGCAATATCACCACCACAACCACGATGACAGCCACAACCACGATGACAACAACCGTTCCGCTGCCCATTCCAAGCCTCCAAGCAAACACTCGACAACTGGTCACTGCGCGACAGCGTCGCAACTTGACCCGATATCACTCAGTGTTGCTCGTAATTGCTTAGATACAACAATTGCCTTGCACCGAACGAGTAACCGTCGCGCTTACCACGGCAGACCTAGGGCGAGACGGATGACCGCGCGCTGTACTCTTCGGCAGCCTCAACGAATCCAGAGAGGGCTTGGGCCAGCGCTTCCCGCTGAGCGGGGTCCATGCGTCGCAGAATGCGGGTGAAGACCTCCCGACGGTGATCATTCACGCTTGCCAGCAGACGCTCACCGGCGGGGCTTAGGGTCAACTCGACGTGGCGTCTGTCTTCAGGCAGATCACGCCGATTGAGGAGTCCTGCCTGGACTAGTCGATCGCAGATACGGCTGGCGGAGGACAGATGAACGTCAAGGG
>DATLQP010000146.1:0-14272 GCA_035535155.1 Propionibacteriaceae bacterium | reverse complement strand
CGGGGAGCACGGTGATCGTGACGTCGGCATACCGGTCGTCCTCGGCAGCCTCGAACACCGCTGCGGCCATGCCGAAGACTCCGGCATCTCCTCCGGACACCACCGCAACGCGTTCGCCAGCTAGCGCAAGATCAAGAGCACGCTGCGCGCGTTCCAGCTCGACGGTGTTTCCTGTGGTATGTCTTTGTTGGTCTGGACGAGCGGGCAGCCGATCCAGGTACCGACCGTATCCCACCAGATGATCAACTTCGCTGAGTACCGCGGAGACCTCTGGGGTGGTCCAGCTGTCCGGTCCGGGCCCGAGCCCGACCACGAAGAGCTGTGCCCCACGGTCACGATCTCGTGGGACGGCGTTTGGTAGCACTGCAGAACGACCCGCAGAGTCGAGGCGGCGATTCCGGCCGGGCACAACGATCATGGAAAAGTACGGCACCGCGGCAGCATCGACGTCAGCCACCGGAAGGATGCGTTGCTCACCGCTGGTGGCGCGCTCAACATACTGCGCGTCGTCGAGTCGGCCGGACTGCCGCAGTGCCTCTCGTACGCCGGCGAAGGTCCGGCCCAGTTTCATGATCGCTGCAGCATCGGTATCCGCGAGCCGGCGGGCGAGCTCAGGTATCGGCAGGGTGCCCGGCAAGACGGTGAGGATGTCCTCGTGCCGCGCGAGCGGAGTGGTTAGAGCCGTCGCCGCGGCGGTCAGTGAGGTGACGCCGGGCACGATTTCGCTCGGAAAGCGCGGCGACAGCCGGTCATGCAGGTACATGTATGAGCTGTAGAACAGTGGATCGCCCTCGGCCAGCACCACGACATTCCGGCCGGCATCTAGGTGCTTGCTCAGCCGCTCAGCCGACTCGTCGTAGAAATCGTCGACGGCGCCGTAGTAGCCCAGCGGGTGATCAGTCGAGCCGGTAGTGACGGGATAGATCAGCAGTTCCTCGATCACCTTCTCAGTGATCAGCGAGTCGGCAATGGTACGAGCGATGGATCGGCCGGCCGTGCCCGAGTGGTAGGCGATCACATCAGCGTTCTTGATCAGCCGTGCCGCCTTGAGAGTGATCAGTTCTGGATCACCTGGACCGACGCCGACGCCGTAAAGGTGACCAGTCACGAGATCTCCGACTCGCGAGCCAGAGCATTGATGGCCGCGGCGCACAACGCAGACCCACCGCGCCGTCCATGCACGACCAGCCAGGGAATGTCCCATGGGTTCTCGGCCAACGCCACCTTGGACTCCGCTGAGCCGACAAATCCCACCGGAATTCCGATGATCGCAGCCGGGCGAGGTGCTCCATCGGCGATCAGCTCCAAGAGGTGGAAAAGCGCCGTAGGGGCATTGCCGATTGCTACCACGGCACCGCCGAGGCGCTCGGCCCACAGCGAGACCGCCGCGGCTGAACGCGTTGTCCCCCACAGCGTGGCCAGCTCGGCCGTTCGCGGATCCTCCAGCAGGCACAGCACCTCGTTGTGCGCTGGCAGGCGTTTCCGGGTAATGCCCGCGGCAAGCATCTGCGTATCGGTGAAGATCACCGCCTGAGCAGCCAGCGCCGCTCGGGCCGCGGACACCACGTGCGGATGGAAGGCAAGAGCATCGACAACACCGACGTCACCGCAGGCATGAATCATTCGAACCGCGACGGGGCGCATGTCTGCTGGCAAGCCGGATAGATCCGTCTCTGACCGAATGGTCGCAAACGATCGCTGGTAAATCTCATCGGGCACGGTGACGTAGTCGTAGCGCCGCACCGGCGGAGCCGTCACTGATGCTCCCCGACGGCCAGCAGCGGACTTGCCGCGGCGGGTGCCACAAGATCATGATGATCACCGGCCGGTGCCCCGCAGCGGCGCTCGCAGCCGCTGATGTGCGTCCGCGGCAGCGGGTAAGTGGACTTGGCCAATGTCATCGCGTACGCGCGGGTGTCGATCAAGGACTTCTCGCACGACGGCGCACCAACACAGGCCGAGATTGCAGACCATGGGGAGGTGGCATCGTCGATGAGCCCGGCGGCGACAAGCTCGGGCAGTCGACCTGCGGCTCCAGGCAACACCAAGCCGCGCGATGGGGTGATCACGACCCGTCCGGCGGCGTAGGCCTCGACCGTGGCAGCCTGAGTCGGCGTCAGCAGCGCCAACGGCACTCTGACTGAGGCTGCATCAGCGATCGCGCCGAGAGGGACATCTGACGTCTCATGTCGCAGCGTCAGCCTGCGTACGCCGAAGTGGCTCCTCGTCCAGCTCTTGAGGTCGCGGACATGCCAAACGTCACCGTACCGCCGACTCGCGGTCAGGAACTCTTGCGCAAGATCGAGCAACATGCGCGCGGCATCGGCTGCCGCAACAGGGATACCGAAATCGGCAGCACCCAGCAAGAGCCATCCATGATCACGGTCAACAGCTCGATACCCAAGATCAAATGACATGGCACTGACGTCGCCCCGGCCGTCATCGAGAACAAAAAGGAACCGAGTGGGCAGGCTGGCGAGCCGAGGTTCGGCGCGCAGGCCAGCATCCAGCTCGGCCACCAGCGGCCGCACATCGACCAGGCCACCACTGACAGCGGTGAGCGGCGATGCGACGATATTGCGCACCCGCTCGTGGGTGTCGGATGGCAAGAACCCCGCGTCCCGCACCGCAGCGATGAGCGCGACGGGCACGGGGTCTGGCAGGCCGCGAAGCTGGACGCTCGCGCGCGAGGTGAGCTGAAGATCACCGCTGCCAAATTGCTGAGCGATCCCGCTCAGCCGGCCGACTGCCGCACCAGTGGTCTGTCCACCGGGAATCCGGATCCGCACAACGGCGCCATCCTGGGCTACGTGGGGCCGTAGCACACCGGGGCAGCGGTCGGCGCGGGTCACGCCCGCCATCGTACGGCTGCGCAGCGGCTGAAGGGTTAGGCTCCCGTGGTGCCGCGGATTGCCCTGCTGTCCACCTCTGACACCGACCTGCTCTCAGCGCGGGCCAGTAATGCCGACTACGTGCTGGCCAATCCGGCGCGGGCGGCCCACGCCGAACTTGCGGCTGTGCTGGAGGCCTGCGACCTCATCGTGGCGCGGATTCTCGGCTCGCCCCAGCTGCTATGCAGCGGATTCGATCGGTTTCGGGCGGCAGGTAAGCCGATGGTCATGCTCGGCGGTGAGCAAACTCCCGATGCTGCGTTGATGGAGCTGTCGACCGTCCCGATGGGGGTCGCTGCCGACGCCCACGCTTATCTCGCCCATGGCGGGCCGGACAACCTTGGCCAGTTACATGCTTTTCTGTGCGACACCGTGCTGCTCACCGGTGCCGGCTTCGAGGCACCGGTCGAGCAGCCGGTCTGGGGTGTGCTGCCGCGCGCACCGCGGGCCGACGAGTTCAGCCCGCGCATCGGAATCCTGTTCTATCGCGCCCAGTACGCCGCGGGGAACACCGCCTACGTCGAGGCGCTCGCGGACGCCGTCGATGCTTCGGGTGGTGTCGGGATACCGATTTTCGCCGCCTCGCTGCGCAGCGCACCTTCCGATCTACTCGACTATTTGGCCAGTTGCGACGCGTTGATCATGACCGTGCTGGCGGCCGGCGGCACCAGACCTGCTATGGCATCCGCCGGTGGAGACGAGGAAGCCTGGGACGTACGCGCCCTCGCCGCTCTCGATATTCCGATCGTGCAGGGCCTTTGTCTCACCTGGGACCGGGCGTCGTGGGCCGCCTCGGACGAAGGCATGACTCCGCTCGATGTGGCGACCCAGGTGGCTGTCCCGGAGTTCGACGGCCGGATCATCACCGTGCCCTTCTCCTTCAAGGAAACCAATGCTGACGGGCTGCCGACGTACGTCGCTGATCATGAAAGGTGCTGCCGCGTCGCCGAGATCGCCCTGAATCACGCTCGGCTGCGGCACATTCCGGCCGCGCAGCGGCGCATTGCGATCGTGCTTTCGGCTTATCCGACCAAGCACTCGCGGATCGGCAACGCCGTCGGCCTGGACACACCCGTCTCGGTGATCCGGCTGCTGCGGGAGATGCGTGCCGCCGGATACGACCTGGGTGCTCCGGGAGAGATTCCGGGCACCGGCCTCCTCGATCCTGTCGATGGCGAGCATCCTGATACCACTGCCGGCAACGCGTTGATCCACGCTTTGATCTCGGCCGGCGGACAAGATCCGGAGTGGCTGACAGCCGAGCAGCTGTCCGGCCAGCCGGTCCGCATTGCGGCAGATGTCTACCGCCGCTGGCTGGCCCAATTGCCTGCCGATCTTGTCACGGCGATCACTGCTGCCTGGGGTGACGCACCCGGCGAGCTTTTCGTCGACCGCAGCCGAAACCGCGATGGGGAGATCGTGGCTGCCGCGCTGCAGGCCGGCAACTTGGTGATCTTGGTCCAACCGCCGCGCGGCTTCGGGGAGAATCCGATCGCGATCTATCACGATCCTGATCTTGCTCCGTCGCACCACTACGTGGCTGTCTATCGATGGCTAGAGCGGGAATTCGGCGCCCACGCGGTGATCCACGTCGGCAAGCACGGAAACCTGGAATGGCTGCCCGGCAAGAATCTCGGCATGTCAGCGTCCTGCGGCACCGATGCGGCGATCGGCTCAATGCCGCTGATCTATCCGTTTCTGGTCAACGATCCCGGTGAAGGAACCCAGGCGAAGCGCCGGGCACACGCCACGATCGTTGATTATCTTGTACCGCCCATGGCGCGCGCTGAGAGTTACGGCGACATCGCTCGGCTGGAGCAACTGCTCGATGAGTACGCCCAGGTCAATGCGATGGATCCGGCCAAGGCGCCCGCACTGCGGGGCGAGATCTGGACACTGATCACGGCCGCTCAGCTCGATCACGATCTTGGTCTGGAAAAGGCTCCGGAGGACGAAGTCTTTGATGACTTCGTGCTGCACGTCGACGGCTGGTTGTGTGAGATCAAGGATGCGCAAATTCGGGACGGGCTGCACGTGCTGGGTCAGGTGCCCGACGGTGCGGAGTTGATCAACCTGGTGCTGGCAGTGCTGCGATCACCTCAGATCTTCGGCGGCCAGGTCAACGGCGTACCGGGCTTGCGAGCGGCGCTGGGACTTGGAGAGAACGCATCGCTGAGCGAGGTGGATGCGGTTGAGGAGCAGGCCCGTGAGCTCGTTGCGGCTGTTGCCGCGTCAGAGTGGTCCGTCGACGCCGTGCCGGAGATAGTAGAACGCACCGTCCGGGCGCCCAACGAGGCGGTCAGTGCGGCGCTACGTTTCGCTTGCCAGGAAGTGGTACCTCGGCTGGCCCGCACCGGCGACGAAATCACCGCCATCCTGCATGCCTTGGACGGCGGGTACGTCCCTGCCGGGCCATCAGGGTCGCCGCTCCGCGGGCTGATCAACGTCTTGCCGACGGGTCGCAACTTCTACTCCGTCGACCCGAAGGCGATTCCCTCGCGCCTGGCGTACCAGACCGGCCAGGCGATGGCTGAATCGTTGCTGCAGCGGCATCTGGACGAGACGGGGGTGTATCCGCAGTCCGTCGGATTGTCCGTCTGGGGTACCTCGGCAATGCGGACCAGTGGTGACGACATTGCCGAGGTCTTGGCGCTGCTGGGCGTGATGCCCAGCTGGGATGAGGCGTCGCGCCGAGTCGTCGGACTGGAGGCGATCGATCTCACCGAGCTCGGTCGGCCCCGGATCGACGTCACCGTTCGCATTTCAGGCTTCTTCCGGGACGCATTTCCGCACGTGGTGGCCATGCTGGACGATGCCGTTCGCCTGGTGGTGGATCGCGACGAGCCGAGCCAGCTGAACTTCGTCAGGCAGCACGCTCAAGATGATCTTGCCGCTCATGGCGATCATCGCCGCGCCACTACCCGGATCTTCGGTTCCAAGCCGGGTTCGTACGGCGCAGGCATGTTGCCCTTGATCGAAGCAGGCAACTGGCGTAACGATCATGATCTTGCCGAGGTCTATTCCACCTGGGGTGGCTTCGCGTACGGTCGTGATCTTGATGGGATTCCGGCGCGCGAGGACATGGAAGCCAACTATCGGCGCATCGCGGTGGCCGCCAAGAACGTCGATACCCGGGAGCACGACATCGCTGATTCCGACGACTATTTCCAGTACCACGGTGGGATGGTGGCAACGGTCCGCGCGCTGACCGGAGCCGATCCGAAGGCGTACGTGGGAGATTCGACGGCTCCGGATGCGGTCCGAACTCGTTCGCTAACCGAGGAGACGGCGCGGGTGTTTCGGGCGCGGGTGATCAATCCGCGATGGATCGCAGCGATGCAGCGGCACGGCTACAAGGGGGCGTTCGAGCTGGCGGCGACTGTCGACTACCTCTTTGGCTTCGATGCGACCGCCGGTGTGGTGCCGGATTGGATGTATTCGCAGCTCGCCGAGAGTTACGTCCTCGACAAGGACAATCAGGACTTCATGAAGCACGCCAATCCCTGGGCGTTGCGGGGCATCATCGAAAAACTCAGTGAGGCAGTCGATCGCGGGCTATGGCAGGAGCCGGATCCGGAGTTGATCACTCAATTGCAGCAGGTCTACCTCGAGGTCGAAGGTGATCTCGAAGACGTCGGGAGCTGAATACTTACCGAGCATGGTTGCTTCCCGATCATGGTTGCATGCGGAGAAACGTCCGACTGGTGGTTGGCAGCGACTCTGAGGTCAGATTGAACGCACCCGACCGAGGATTCCCGCGGCCACCGCGTCAGGCTCCGTCTCGGGCAGCCAGTGTCCAGCGTCCAACTCGACAACCTCGTACGGCCCCGCCACATGATCAGCTGTCATTGCGACCCCGGCGCGCGCCAGCGCAAAATCATTCCGGCCCCAGATGTAGGTCGTCGGCACGGTGATCCGGCCGAGTGGCGGACGTCCAGAGAACGGAAGCCCGCGATACCAATTCAGGGCTCCGGTGAGCGCGCCGGGCTCGCTCATCGCCGCGGCGTACCGGTTGGCGAACTCGTCCGGCAGGCCGCTGTCCCGCAATGATTTCGCAATGGTGCGGGCCGCCAGCCACTCCGGCACCGCCGGCAGCTGAAACAGCCCCATGTACCAGGAGACCAAGCCCTGCTTGCTTGTCAGCAGCGCCTTGCGGAATGCCATCGGATGAGGTGTCGACAGAACGGTCAGCGAGGCGACCCGATCCGGATGCCAGCCGGCCGCGCCCCAGGCCTGGTTGCCGCCCCAGTCATGACCAACGATGTGGGCTTGGGCAAGCCCGGCGGTGTCCAAGAGGGCGATCACGTCAGCGGCTGTGGCAGCGGTGCGATAGTCCCGTCGCCGGCTGGGCCGAGCGGCACGGGTGTAGCCGCGTTGACTCGGCGTAAGGGTTCGTAGTCCCTCCGCGTTCAGGCGATCGGCAACGGCCTGGAAGGTGGATGGTTGCTGAGGAAACCCGTGCAGCAGCACGACGGCTGGAGCGTCGGCGGGTCCGGAGTCGACAACGTCGAAGCGCAGCCCCGGGCGTAAGAAGTGATCCATGACTCTCCTCTGCCTGACGTGTCCAGCCGATCATGCGCTCAAGCCCTACCCAGGTTCCTTGCGGACTGCATAGGTTGCAACCAGTGCAAAGTGAGAGCAGCCTACGTGCCCGTAGGTTTCCGACACCAACGTGTGGGAGTAAGTAGATGATCGAGGAAAGAAAGATCTTGGAGCGGGTGCTCGAGGAAGCGACCGGATTCCTTGATGGTCTCGACGATCGGCGGGTGGCTGCGCGCGCCGATGTGGACGGCGTTGCGAACGCGCTCAGACGACCGCTGCCCGAAGGGGGTGCGGATCCGCTGGAGGTGATCGAGGAGTTGATCGCCGGGGCCGAGCCGGGTGTCGTCGCGATGCCCTCGGGACGGTTCTTCGGCTGGGTGATCGGCGGCGTACTGCCTGCCACGCTCGCTGCGGACTGGCTGACCTCGACCTGGGATCAAAACGCGGGACTACTGGCGTCCTCACCGGCCGCGGCCGGCGCGGAATGGGTGGCCGGCGAATGGCTCCTCGATCTGCTGGGTCTACCCGCGGACTCCGCGGTCGGCTTCGTCACAGGCGCGATGATCGCGAACTTCACCTGTCTTGCGGCAGCGCGCCACGAGGTGTTACGCCGGGCGGGCTGGAACGTCGAGCAAGACGGCCTGCAGGGCGCGTCTTCGGTAACCGTGATCGTCGGCGAAGAACGCCACGAGACGGTCGACGTCGCCCTGCGGTTCCTCGGGCTCGGTGAAGCCCGCAGTGTTGTGGTGCCCGCAGATGATGAAGGTCGAATGCGACTTGACGCACTGGCGGACGCTCTCGCCGAGGTCAGCGGCAATCCCCTTATCGTGTGCGCGCAGGCCGGGAATGTGCACAGCGGGGCATTCGACCCCATCGCTGACGTTGTCGATCTTGCACATCGCCACGATGCCTGGGTGCACGTCGATGGTGCATTCGGGCTTTGGGCGGCCGCGTCGTCCCGGTACCGCTCGCTGGTCGCAGGCGTCGAACGCGCCGACTCCTGGGCCACTGACGCGCACAAAACGCTCAATGTGCCTTACGACAGCGGCCTCGCCATCGTGGCCAACGCAGAAGCCATGTATGCCGCGATGGGCGTGCATGCCGCGTACCTCATCCAAGACGAGCGGCCGGACCCGTTCGCGACCGTGCCAGAGTTTTCGCGCCGCGCCCGTGGCTTCACGGTCTGGGCCGCGTTGCGCTCGCTGGGTCGTCGCGGGGTGGCCGAGATGGTTGAGCGGTTCTGCGCGCACGCCCGTCGGTTCGCCGCTGGCCTGAGTCAGATGGAAGGCGTACGCGTGGTCAACGACGTGGTGTTTACCCAGGTCTGCGTGTCGTTCGGAAGCGATGAGCTGACCCGCGAGGTGGCCGCGCGACTGTTGCAGGACGGCACCGCCTGGATGACGCCATCCACCTGGCGCGGACAGGCCGTGCTGCGGATCTCAGTCTCCAACTGGCGGACCACAGATGAAGACGTGGACCGGACCCTGGCAGCCGTACGCCGCGTGCTCGCGGAGGCTCGTTCAGGCTGACGTCAGTGCAGGCTGGCCTTGAGACCAATGACCAAGAGCCCGAGCAGCGCGCCGATGCAAGCGCTCAGCAGGCTGCCGCCGAGACCGAGTCCACCGCGACGGCCCGCGAAGAAGCTGTAGACGGTCAACAGCACGGTACTAGCTATCACGGCAATCCACGCGTCCGTGCGGATTGGTAGGCCGGCGAGTTGGGTGACGATCAAAATCCCGGCAGGCACCAGGGCCGCCGCGAGAATCGGCCACGTCTCTGCAAGCGCCTCTTGGAAAGCGTCGACGGGATGTGTGCGGTGTTTGACCGAGTCGCCCAGGGTCCGAGCGTGGAGATGCGCGAGCCAGTAAATGAACGACGTCCCCAAAATGACAAGAACCAGCCGCGTCTCTTCCAGATGCCCAGCAGCCGCCGCGATGACAGCCGCAGACACGACAGTGCCCGTGATGACGCCCTCGCCGTTGATCATCCCAAGCGGGTCACGCTCGCGCTTCACCTCTGACGTCGCACGGTGGCTTTCGTTCGTGGTCATTTCCTCGCCAAGTCAACTCATGCTCTGGTCGCTCGTCAAGGCGCACCGCTTGGCACGCGCTACCGAGAGAGGCCGCCTCCAGCGGCCGAGTCAGGGCATGGTCGCCAGCAGCGCTCGCTGGCCGGAGCGTGCTGTGCGATGCCGGGTGACCATCTGCAGCCTGTCCCGTACGGCGGCCGTCAGCCCTCGGGCGCTGTCGCGGCGGTGGGCCTGCGACCGGACCCAGGAGATGCGCTCGGCCCGCCAATGCTCGTACGCGGGGAGGGCTTGGTACACCGGCAGGTTGCTGAGCGTCTCCGCCAATACGAGTGCATCCTCGACTGCCAGCGCGACACCCTGGGACATCGACGGCGACATCGCGTGAGCTGCGTCGCCGATCAATACCGTCCGACCGAGGTACGCGTACGGCTGGTCAACCTCCATGATCGGGCTCCCGGCCACCTGGCCAGCCTCTGCCAACAGGTCGGTGATCGGCTTGCCGAGATCATCGAAGTAGTCTCGCCAGTCGCCGCTAGGCCGGCCGTTAGCACTGGCGATGTCGGCGTAGCAGAAGACGGCTCCGTCGCCGAGCGGCATGGTGAGCAGGCTCCGACCGGGTGTCGATCGTGCGTGCCAAGTGCCTTCCTCCCCGTCCCAGTTGTCGGCGATGAAACGCCAGGCCCAACGGCCGGTGTAGGTCGGCTCGGCGCCGCCAAGGCCAGCTGTGCGTACCACGGAATTCACTCCGTCGGCGCCCACCAGGACGTCGTAATGCTCGACCGATCCGTCGCTGAGCTTGACCGCGTCATCGCGCAGCCGGGCCTCGATCGTGGTGCCGAGGCGGATGGGGATGTCAGTTGTTGCCTTGAGGAGCAGCTCATGCAGCGTGTCATGACGGATCGCCGCGGAACGACTCTCTTCGCCCCAGATCGTCGACACTGGGAGGTCCACCAGGGTGCGTCCGTCGGTTCCCGATACTCGCTGTCGGCTGATCGGGTGAGCCGCTGCTGCGACCGCTTCTCCGAGCCCGAGTTGAGCGACCGCTCGGATCGCGTTGGCGGGCAGATAGTATGCGCCGTTCGTCGCCGGCCACTCCTGGTTGCGTTCGATGACCAGTGGATCGTGCCCAGCGTCCTTGAGCGCACGTGCCAGGCTCAGTCCGCTGATGCCTCCTCCGACGATGAGTACGCGCTGTCCGGTTTGTGTGGTAGCGGTTGCGTTGTTGATCATGATGTCTCTCTGATTGCTTGTCATGATCAATTTCTACAAGGGAGTGGCAGGCGAGATCATCGGCAAGGGCTACCGACATCGGTCTGATGGACTACCCAGATCGCGGCCGCCCGGCGACGTGGGGATGGGTAATGAGCCGACGGTGCTACCGACGCCGAGCCAGGACGCCGAGCGATTCGGCGCGAGCGGCAGCTGCTCGGCGGGACGTCACACCGAGCTTGGCCAAGATCTCGGCGACGTGGCGGTCGACGGTACGCACCGAGAGGACGAGCTGCGTAGCGATCTCGCCGTTGGTCAGGCCCTGCGCCAGGAGCATCAGCACTTCCAGTTGCCGGTCGGTGAGTCCGGCGGGATTCTCCCGGGTGCCCGACATCGGTCCGCGTGGCACGTTGGGCACGCCCAGCTGCCGTAGTCCGGCCCTGACCTGACGCGCGAGAGGCGTGGCACCAAGCGAATCCAAGATCGCCAAGGCTTCTAGCAATGCGGACGGTTCTGAGCTGTCGGCCAGCGCGGCCGCCTGTTGGTATGGACAACCGCGCTCGGCCCATATCTCCGCTGCGGCCTGCCACTCGCCGCGGGCCTGCAGGGCAAAGGGATGATCAACATCAGGCAGGTCGACAACCCTCCCGGCCTTTCGCAACCAATAGGCGAGCTCGGCTTGCAAATACAGGTCCCCGAGTCGCACGGCTTCGGCAAGGACCGGCTCAGCGATGTTGATCACCGCCGGCAAGTCACCTCGCAAGGCGGCGTGTTCGCAGGAGGCTGCGGCCACCGGACCAATCCGCTGTAGCTCGTCTATCTGATCAGCGAGTCGCCGGGCCTCCTCCAAGAGTTCGGTCGCGCCAGGCTCCCCTAGCCGAACCCGTACCGAGGCAAGCACCGTCAACGCGGCACAACGTGAGGCCGGCTGCGACCGGGATGCCACTTGCGCCAGCGCGACTGCAGCCTCCCAATGGCCACGGGCCAGCTCCAGCCGGCCATGGCACGCCTGAAGATAGGCGAGAAAGCCGATGAACTCGGCTTGTTCAGCCAGCGCCAGCGCCTTGAGCATCAACGGCTCCGCTTCATCGAGGTGGAACTCGTCCAGCAGACTCCACACGAGGCCCACGTACGCCCGACATGCGTCCTCCACATCGTTGATGGACAGCGCCACGCGCACAGCTTCGCGGAGATCCTCATGGCCCTCGGGGTCTCCGCTCAGCCACCTGGCGAGACCGAGATTGGTCAAGGCGTGCGAGAGCACTGGAGTCGCATCCGCAGTGGTGGCCAATGCGATCGCGCGGCGAGCGAGCGTTGTGGCCTCTTCAGTGCGGTGGGCGAGCATGGCAAGCTGCGACTGGTTGCTCAAGGCGAACGCGAACAGCCCCTCATCGCCGACCTTGCCCAGTACGGCGGTCGCTTCCTCGGCCGCCTCCTTCGCCTCTGCGGGTTTCCCGTTGAACCACGCGATCCGCGACAGCCAGCGCAGGCTTAGCCCAAGGCCTCGCTCGTCCTGCAAGTGACGGCGCAATGCGACGGCCCGACGTTGCGCAGTGGCGGCATCCGCGGCAGCTCCGATGGTGTAGCGCTCCACAGCACAGGCCTCAAGAAGGTCCGCCAGTTCTGCGGGGCTGAAGCGGTCCTCGTGCGCGAGCGCCAGTCCGTAATGGGCGGCTGCCTCCCGATGTGCACCAGAGATGGCAGCGTCCTGGGCGGCGATCGGGGCATACCGTACGAGCGCGTCAACGTCGCCGGCCTCTGAGGCGTGATGGACGAGTCGGCCGGCGTCTGCGATTCCGAGATCTTCCAAGGCAGCTAGGACGCGGGCATTGAGCTCCAGGCGACGCGCCACGGGCAGCGCATCTGCAATGGCCCGTCGGGTGAGCTCATGGCGGAACACAACCTGGTCGGGATGAACGGTGAGCAGCCCACGCTCTTCAGCGGCGGCCAGTGCCGAATGGTCGCTCAGCAGCGCGTTGAGGAGCCTACGATCCAGCGCCGACGGGACAACGGCGAGCAGCTCGATGGCGTCTTGATGGGCCCGAGGGAGGCGACGGAGCCGGCCGAGTACGGCGTCCACGACTGTCGGCGGCACGCTCGAATCCACCGCGGAGGCGATCAGCTCACTGACGAAATACGGATTTCCGTCGCTGACGCTGTAGACCTCCTCGACATCCAAGGAGCTGCCCGCGACGAGCGCGCGTACTGCCGGTTCCGAGAGGCGTTGCGGGCTGAGATGGCGTACCTGTTCGGCGTGTGAGGCGTCGCCCAGCAGCTGGGTCAGCGGATGATCGCGGGACAGCTCATCGTCGCGGTAGGTGAGCAACAGGACAACCGGCAGCTTCGCAATTCGCCGTACCAGGAAACGCAGGGTGTCCACGGTTGCCTCGTCGGCCCAGTGGACATCCTCGACCACCAGAGTGCTCGGCGGTGGCTGCTGCAACTCCTCCAGCAGGGCATCCATGACTTGATCGCGCTCACCGGCCTGCAGGGCCTGGGCGAGCCGGGGCCCAACGCTCGGTGCCAAATCTCGAAATGGGCCCAGCGTCCGAGGCGTACTAAGCGCATCACAGGAGCCCACGAGCATCCGGGTCTGGTTGGGCAGCTGCGGTCGGAGGGCTGCAACCAGGCTGCTCTTGCCGATGCCCGCCTCGCCGTGCAGAAGAACAACTGAGCCGATCCCGGTCGCGGCCTCGCGTGCCGCATCCACCAAGATGGCCAGTTCCTGATCACGCTCCAGCAGGCGTCGCGCCACCCTCTGATGCTATTGCGCTCCGGTGACGACGCATCAGGGCGAGGCAGGCGGTCGCGGACCGCTGCGAGTTGCCCGCCTCACATCCCGTACCCATGACAGAGTGATGAACCAGTTGTGACTATCTCCCTGGAGGGCGGCACATCGTGACAACTGAAGGCAGTGATCTCACATTGCGTCGTATCACTGGCGCACTCTTTTTGATTGGCGCTCTGGCCTTTGCCGGCGCGGCAACCGTTCTGTCTGCAACGTTCGACTGGCCAGACATACTGCGGGAGCCGGCTGACGTGGTGCTTACGAGGTTCGCTGCGGGTGGCTCCAGTTTGGTCTGGACGTGGTTTGCGACGGCGTGGACGTACGCGATTCTCTTTGTGCCGATCTTGCTTCTTCCGGCGGTGCTTGGGCGGCGTGATGATGCTGCGCTCTGGGTGGCGACCTTCGCCGGCGCGATATCTGTCGTACTTGCCTTGATCGGCTTCCTGCGCTGGGTGTTCGTAGTCCCGCCACTCGCGCAGATGTACCAAGAGGGCGATGCCGCAAACCGCACCGCGCTGGCGGCTGCATGGCTCGCCCAGCACCAATTCGGCGGTGCCCTGCTCGGTGAGCACCTTGGACAGTTGCTCGCTATCGGCTGGTCGGTCACTCTCAGCATCATCGTGCTGCGTACTCGCGTGCTGCCGCGCTGGCTTGGCGTGGCTGGTCTGCTCGTCAGCGTGCTTTATCTGTTCAATCAGGGAGACATCCTGGCGACCGCTCTTCCCGGCTTTCCCGTCTTCGATCTCGCAGGCCTCATCGGAAGCTCCGGCTGGGGACTCTGGGTAGCCGCCCTCGGCATTACTCTCTTGCTTC
>DATLQP010000145.1:0-13700 GCA_035535155.1 Propionibacteriaceae bacterium | reverse complement strand
GAGGCGTACTACCGTTGCTTCCTGCGCGGCTGGGTGGGCTCGTACTGACAAGACCTCGGCCCTGAGCCGCGCGGCTTTCAGCTGACTCCTGGCCGCTGCAACCTCATCCGACGCCGAGCGCCCCTTGAGTGCCAGGATCATTCCGTCCGGGGAGCGCAGCGGGTTGCACCAGCCGATCAATCGGTCCAGTGGAGCAAGGGCTCGCGCGACCACCACGTCGTACGTTTGAGAATGATCTTCGGCCCGAGATCGAATGACCTCCACGCGTTCGCCGAGGCCCAGCTCGTCGACCGTCTGGGTCAGAAAGTTGCTCCGGCGGAGCAGTGGCTCGATAAGCGTCATCCGGACGTCAGGCCGCAACAGGGCAAGCGGTATACCGGGCAGGCCGGCGCCACTGCCTACGTCCGCCACTTTTCGGCCCGCGAGGATCAGCCCGCTCAGCGCGGCGCTGTTCAGAATGTGACGATCCCACAATCGGTCGGCCTCGTGAGGACCGAGCAAGCCCCACTCGACTCCGGTAGACCGCAAAATGTCGATATATCTATTTAAAGTAGAGAACTGTGAGCCATAGACCTCGTGTGCGATTGCCGCTGGCTCGCTGATGACGTGCTCCGAGCTCACAACGACGCAAAAGCTTCGGCTAGCACATCGAGGCCCTCGTTCAGCAATTCATCGTTAATTGCCAGTGGCGGCAAGAAGCGCAGCACGTTGCCGTATGTGCCACAGGTCAACACGATGACCCCCTGGTCGCGCGCCGCCGCCGCTACCGCTGCAGTGAGGCCGGGATCCGGATCGGACGTGTCTCGATGCACCAATTCGACGGCGATCATGGCTCCGCGTCCCCGCACATCGCCAATCCGGTTGTCGTCGGACTGCATTCGGTGCAGCCGGGTCAGCATGATCCGCTCGATCTCGCCAGCTCGGGCGACCAGGTTCTCCGCCTTGATCGTCTCGATTGCCGCGAGCGAGGCCGCGCAGGCGACCGGATTGCCTCCGTACGTCCCACCGAGACCGCCCACATGAGCCGCATCCATGATCTCGCTCCGTCCGGTGACCGCGGCAAGCGGTAGTCCGCCGGCGATGCCCTTGGCGGTGACGATCACGTCAGGCGTCACATCGAACAGCTCGCAGGCAAACATCGCGCCAGTACGCGCGAACCCGGTCTGTATCTCGTCGGCGATGAAGACCACCTCGTTGGCTCGGCACCACTCCGCCAATGCCGGGAGGAAACCGTCAGCCGGGACGATGAAGCCGCCCTCACCCTGGATCGGTTCGATGATCACCGCCGCCAGGTTCGCCGACCCGACCTGTTTGTCAATCAGGTCAATGGCGCGCCTGGCCGCAAGCTCGCCGTCCATCAGCTTGTCGTCGCGGTAAGGATAAGACGGCGGCGCGCGGTAAACCTCTGGCGCAAACGGACCGAAACTGTGCTTGTACGGCATGCTCTTCGCGGTCAGCGCCATGGCGAGGTTGGTCCGACCGTGGTAGGCGTGGTCGAACGCGACGACCGCCTGCTTCTTGGCGTACGCGCGGGCGATCTTCACCGCGTTCTCGACAGCCTCGGCGCCGGAATTGAACAACGCGCTGCGCTTCTCATAGTCACCCGGAGTCAGCTGATTGAGCTGCTCGGCTACCGCGACATAGCCTTCGTACGGCGTAATCATGAAGCAAGTGTGGGTGAACAGCTCCACCTGATCGCGGACAGCGGCTACCACCCGGGGCGCACTGTTGCCGATCGTGGTGACAGCAATCCCAGACCCGAAGTCGATCAAGCTGTTGCCATCGACATCGACGACCACACCGCCACCGGCCTCCAGAGCAAAGACCGGCATGGTGGTCCCGACTCCTCTGGCGATTGCCCGTGTCTTGCGCGTCATCAGCTCGATCGAGCGCGGGCCCGGAATCGAAGTCTTCAAAATGCGACGCTGCTCCAGTTCAGCCATGGCCGCATTCTCCACCATCGCTTAAATGCTCCACCATCCGCTTAAATGGCTTGAGCAGCCAGCCTGTTGCGCGCGGTGCAGAACCCTCGTCTGGGTACTGTGGCGTCATGACCGACCGCGCCTTTCCCATCGTGTTTGCGCAGCGGCCGAGCGTCACCGCCGACTTCTACGAGCGGCTCGGATTCGTCCGGCATGTCCAGCTGCCGCCGGAGGGCGAGCCCGGCTACATCGGGCTGCGGCGAGGCAGCTACGAGGTGGCCGTGGTGGACATGTCCTGGCCGGCCAACCAGTACGGCGGCACTGTGTCTGCAGGCATGCGATTCGAGATGTTCGTCTACGTCGACGATGTGGAGGTCGCGATCAAAGATCTCGGCGGCAACAGCATCGTGTTGCAGGAGCCTGCCGACATGCCGTGGGGCGAACGGATCGCCTATGTCAGCGACCCCGACGATAACCCGGTCGCGCTGGCCGTGGCAGCAAGCCCGTCTCGAGACGAGTAACAGCGCTGGCAGGGGTCACATCTGAGAACGTTCCCGCGGGAACGCCGAGACGTTCCGGTTCGGATGCAGGCATATGAGCAGCAACGACTTCCCGCGGAGCGGCTGAGCAACAAAACTGCTGGCAAACGACGTTACTGAATCGATTCAGGACATCACTTCGTCAGCAGTTTTCCGGTGCACCAAGTTTCAGCTCAGGGCATCAGACCATCAGGCGGGCATAACCACTACGTGACGGTCTGGCTCCTCGCCTTCTGACTCACTCGTCAGCCCAGCAGCGGCTACCGCGTCGTGCACAACCTTGCGCTCAAAGGGATTCATCGGCGCCAGCGGCACCGGCTCATGCGACTCCGTGGCCTCGCCAACCGCGTTGGCAGCGAGCGCCATCAGCTCCTTACGGCGCTGCTCGCGATATCCCGCTATATCCAACATGAGCCGACTACGTTCGCCCGTCTCAGTCATGACAGCCAGACGGGTCAGCTCCTGAAGGGCGTCCAGAACCTGACCTTGAGAACCGACCAGGACATGGGAGTCGCTGACAATCGACACGTGGGCTCGGTCGCCCTCGAGGTAGGTGTCGATATCGCCGTCCAGGTCGGCAATGTCGAGCAGCTCCTCGAGATAGTCAGCGGCCACCTCAGCCTCCACCTCGAGCGGATTCTCCGACTCCTCACTAGGGACGTTGGACTCGGTCTCCGCTATATCCGGCTCGACTACGTCGTGCTCGGCCTGTGGCTCGTCGGCCACCTGATCCCCCTCCATACTTTGCGATGTCAGCGTCTACGCTGCGACCGCGGCTGCTTCTTGGGCTGCGGTCGCGGCTGCTGGCGGGCCACCTTACTCGCATTCGAAGTCGCGGTTTCGGGCGCCGGCTCAGGGTCAACCACCGCAGCCAGAGCCACATCCGCCTTGCCCTTAGCCTTGCGGCGCTCCTCCCATGCGTCGTACGCCGGCGTGCCGGGCGCCGGATTACGCCGGATCACATAGAACTGCTGTCCCATAGTCCACAGGTTCGAGGTGAACCAGTAGATCAAGACGCCAACCGGAAAGTTGATGCCGCCGATTGCGAAGACCAGCGGGAAGACGTACAACATGATCTTCTGCTGCTGCGCGAACGGCCCGGTCAGCGCATCCGGTGGCATGTTCTTGCGCATCAGCTGCAACTGCGTGATGAACAAAGTGACCGTCATCGCAATGATCAGCACCAGCGTGACGACATGCACGCTGGTGATGCCATTCGCAAAGCCGACCTTGAGGAAGGTGTCGGAGATGCGGGCACCGAAGATCGTTGCCTGGTTGAGCGAAGTGAGCAGATCAGGGTTGACCACGAGCCAATGGCCGCGGGGGATGCCACGCGCAGCGCCATCGAGCACCCGGAACAGCGCCAAGAAGATCGGGATCTGCAGCAGCAGCGGCAGGCACGACGCCAGCGGATTGGCGTTGTTCTCCTTGTACAGCTTCATGGTTTCCTGACCGAGCTTTTCCCGGTCATGACCATGCTTTTTTTGGAGCTCGCGAACCTTCGGCTGCAACAGTTGCATGTTGCGTGAGGACTTGATCTGCTTGACAAACAGTGGGATCAAGGCGATCCGGATCACCACGGTGAGGAACATGATGGACAGCACCCAGGTCCAGCCACTGTCGCTGCCGAGCAGCGGCGAGAAGAGGGAGTGCGCCAGCACGAGGATGCCTGACACCACCCAGTAGAGCGGCTGCATGATCGCACTGCCGACGGCGATGAAGGGATCCCAAATCGACATCGGAATCAGCAAAAGTTCCATCAACTCACACCTCGTTGTGACGCCAAGCCAGCACTCACATCCATTCTTCCCACCCGCTGCGCCTGCTCCCGCATTTCTTCGTCGAATTCAGGGGTTCCCGGTACGGGGTCGTACCCACCACGGGCCCAAGGATGACACCGCAATAGGCGTCGCGCAGCCAGCCAGCTCCCACGTACGGATCCGTGGACCTCAACCGCGCGCAACGCGTACGCCGAACAGCTCGGGTAATACCGGCACACGTTGCCGTACAGCGGGCTGATCACCAGCCGATAGAGCTTCAGCAGACCAATCAGCACGTACTTCATCGGGCGCCACCAGTCAGCCGAGACACGGCGTCGTGCCAGGCGGATCCGAAATCGCTCCGCAACTCGGCAGGATCGCTCACCGCTCGCGGGAGCGCGCGTACCACAATGCCAATGCGACCGGGGCCAATGCGACCGGGGCCAATGCGACCGGGGCCAATGCCGCCGGGGCCAATGCCGCCGGGCGTGTCCGCTACCTGAGCCGCGGCGAGATGTCGCAAACGTCGCTTCACCCGATTGCGTATCACCGCATTTCCCACGGCACCGCTGACCACAAAGCCAATGCGTGGCCCAGCGTCCCTAGTGGATACCTCAGCGCCCTTCGACAAGCTGGCACGGGCATCAGCAAGGTTGGCGGCGTGAACAACCAGCGTGGCGCGGCTTGCGCGCACTCCACGCCGGGTCGTCAGCCGAAAATCCTTCGAGCTACGCATTCTCAACGATCGCGGCAACACTGTAGTGATTGAGAAGAAGATCAGGCGGACAGGCGGGCGCGGCCCTTACGACGCCGGCCCGAAATGATGGCGCGGCCCGCTCGGGTCCGCATCCGCAGACGGAAACCATGGGTACGACTACGACGCCGGTTACTCGGCTGGAACGTGCGCTTGGTCACGGGAAAGCTCCCACATCTTCGGAGTGCTCAACAATCAGGTACGGTGCTCACACGGCACGCATCGCTGGCGGGGCGAGCAGGTGGCAGCGGCCGCTACGGAGCGACCTCCTAACGGTACGGGGCACCGCCAAACCGGTCAAACTCGATGGATTCGGGCCTGATGGATATGGGCTCTATAGGTATGGGCTCGATGGGGTCTGGCGCCGACGCGAACTTGGGGGGATTGATCAGATGCCAGCGGAGCGGGCCATCAGACACCGAACCTGGCGAATATCGCAGACTCGCTTGCACAGCGACTCTCTGGTTGCTAGCGTCGCGCTTCGCTTCACAGGTTTCACTCAGCTACCGCAGCCGGGGACGTTCACTCGTCAACCTCGATGCCGGGGCACGGTGGTAGGAGAAACCGGTCGTTGCCGCATTTGTGCACACTCTGTGGACATCTGTGTGGAGGAAGCAAGCGAGGTTGCAGTCCCCGACGTGCCTGCGCGGCAGGGCAAAGGCACAGACAACAGCAGATCTTTGCTTCGCGTATCCGGGTCGAGGGCGGGAGCACGAAGATTGCGGAGTCAGCAGTGACCGAACCATCTGAGAACGCCGCCGAATCGACGCGTCTGGCCTGGGAGCATCTCTACTCATCCTCCTCACCTGGCCTACGCCGCTGGCTTACCACGGGTCAGCCGGTTGCGCTGCACCAAGACATGCTGATGGTCGCCGTGCCCAACATCTTTACGCGCAACCAGCTGGAGAACCGCTTCCGTCCCGACATCGAGAACCTGCTCTCCGGCTACTTCGGGCGCAACATCCAGCTGGCCGTCATCGTCGACGAGTCTTTGAAGCCGGCCGAGGAGAACTTCGAGGACGAGCGAGCCTATGACGACGCAGCTGGGCCAAGTCGCGCACAGTTCCCGGACTCCGACGCCGAGTCCCACGACTTCTCACGCGAGGGCTATCGCGACAACACCCGGAGCGCCCAACCGGAGTATGGCAACGAGAGTTTTTCCGCTGAGGAGCCCTACGGCCAGCAGCTCCGCGGTGACAGCGGGGCCCAACCGAGGCGAGCACGGCCAGACGTGCCCCATGTCGAGCCGCCGTACCAGGATCGCAATGCTTACGGTGACGTCGATGGATTGCGATCACGGCGTGACAGCGACTCGCGGCTCAACCCGAAGTACTCCTTCGAGACGTTCGTCATCGGAAGTTCGAACCGCTTCGCGCATGCGGCAGCAATCGCCGTTGCCGAGAACCCGGGCAAGTCGTATAACCCACTGACCATCTATGGCGAGTCGGGGCTGGGCAAGACGCATCTGTTGCACGCCCTGGGCCACTATGTCCGAAACTATTTCGATCGGGTCCGGGTCCGTTATGTCTCCACAGAGGAACTGACCAACGACTTCATCAACGCGATCAGTCAAAACCGGGGAGCGGACTTCCGGCGCCGTTATCGCGACGTCGACGTGCTGCTGATCGACGACATCCAGTTCTTGGAAGGCAAGGAACAGACTCAGGAAGAGTTCTTCCATACCTTTAATACGCTGCACAACGCGCAGAAGCAGATCGTGATGACGTCCGATCGCCCGCCGAAGCTGCTGGAGAACCTGGAACCTCGGCTACGCAGCCGATTCGGTTGGGGATTGATCACTGATGTGCAACCGCCGGACCTGGAAACCCGGATCGCGATCTTACGGAAGAAGGCCGGCCAGGAGCGTCTGGTGGCAGGACCGGAGGTGCTGGAGTTCATCGCGAGCCGGATCCAGACCAACATCCGTGAACTCGAAGGTGCGCTCATCCGGGTTACTGCCTTCGCGAGTCTGAATCGCCAACAAGTCGATCTTGCGCTGGCCGAAATTGTGCTGAAGGACCTTATCCCTGAGGGCGGGGAGGCACAGATCACTACCGGGATGATCATGGCCCAGACCGCGTCGTACTTCGACATCACGATCGATGATCTTTGTGGGCAAAGTCGTACCCACGTTCTGGTGACTGCGCGTCAGATTGCGATGTACCTCTGCCGCGAGCTCACCGATCTGTCGCTGCCCAAGATCGGGCAGCAATTCGGCGGGCGTGATCACACGACGGTAATGCACGCCGATCGTAAGATCCGCACCCTGATGGCCGAGCGCCGCAGCGTGTTCAACCAGGTCACCGAGCTGACGAACCGGATCAAGCAGCAGGCTTCAGGACGCTGACCCCTCAGACCTAGGTCGTTTCTGATCACAAGAGGCGAAACGTCCCTTGGGTACGCGCGCTCGAGGGTCGACGTTGATCACAACCGTCAAAACGATCTTCGCTCCTTCACCACACTCCGCGAACGGCGGGAAATGTGCTGAGCACACAAGTGGGGACAACTTTGTGGACAACGCTTGATCAAGCGCTGGATGTCCTGGGGAAGATCAGCGGACGAAGACGCCGAGCTGGCAGCTGATCCCAAGATCCTCCCCGTGTGATTTTTACTTCTGCACATGGGTGCGCGCTGTGCCGAACCAGCTCTGACTTGGACAAAGACACATTGTGCACAGCATCCACAGCAGCTACGACTACGACCATAAGAAACATAAGGTTAAGAAGGTCTAAGTCTGAGTGGCTGAGCCTGTGAAAACAAAGCAGCACGGCCGCAAGCCGCAGCAGTGAAGGAGGAGCTGGTGAGCTTTTTGCGTAAGTGGTTCGGCCGTGAGGAACCCGAAGACGTTCCGATCACCCTCGACCTCGAACGCCGCAAGGAGCAACTACTTCGCCTGGAACGTGCCCTTGATTCGCTCGCCGCGGAGATGCGGGCCGATCACACCACGAACGATCCGGCGTGGCGGGAACGCATCAACGAGTACAGCCGGCTGGCTGGGGATGCTATGGCCATGCGACGCGGTACACCCACCAGGGAGAGCGTGCTGGATCTGGTCTTCGAGGTCCGCCCACTGTTCACCGGACCGATTCCCGACGGCATGCAGAAGTGCGGGCCGCTCCAGGACGAGGTCATGGCGGCCGCCGATGATCTGCGTCAATTGCTCCCCGGCGAGAAGGGCGGAAAGTAGCCTGCCCGCTAGACAAGCTCAGGACAGAGGTTGTCGGTATCATCGCCGGTGCCCGTTCTGGGCCGGATGACCTCATCCGCTGAGGTCACAGAGGAGGTAGCGTGAAGATCCGACTCGAGCGCGACGTTCTGGCTGAGGCGGTGCAGTGGGCCGCCCGCAGCCTGCCGCTCCGCCCGAGCGTGCCGATCCTGGCTGGCTTGCTGGTACGCGCCGACGCGGAAGGTGCGACGTTCTCCAGCTTCGACTACGAGACCTCGGCTCAGATCCATGTGACCGCTGCGGTCGCCGACGAGGGCCAGGTGCTCATCTCCGGTCGGCTGCTTGCCGACATTTCCCGGAGCCTGCCACCGAAGCCTGTCGACATCACCTCCGACGACACCAAGATGGAGCTGATCTGCGGCAGTGCCCGCTTCACACTGCAGACCCTGCCGGTCGCGGACTACCCCTCGCTGCCTGCCATGCCCGAAGCAACCGGTACGGTGCCCAGCGCCGTCTTCGCCCAAGCCGTCGGGCAGGTAGTTGTTGCCGCTGGACGGGATGAACTGTTGCCCGTTTTCACCGGCGTACGGGTCGAGATCGACGACGACACCATCTCGCTGCTGGCCACCGACCGGTATCGGATGGCACTGAAGGACCTGACCTGGAATCCGAGCAAGCCACAAGGTTCGGGCACGGCGCTGGTACCGGCCAAGGTGCTGAGCGAGACCTCACGATCGATGACAGCCGGCGAAGAGATCATGCTTAGTCTGTCTGACGGTGGTGCCGGCGACGGAATCATCGGATTCCAAGGTCACGGCCCCGCCGGAGAGCGCCAGACCACGACCCGGCTGTTGGACGGAGAGTTTCCCAAGGTCCGGCACATCATGGACACGGCCGCACTGATGAATGTCCGAGTAAGCACCGTCGAGGCAATCGCGGCCGCCAAGCGAGTCGCTCTCGTTGCGGAGCGCAATACCTCGCTGCGGATGCTGATGGGGGATGGTTTCGTCACCCTGGAAGCGGCAACGGGTGATCAAGCACAGGCGTCGGAATCCATCGAGGCGATCATCGATCAGTCCGGCGGCGGTGACCCGGCGGTCACGGCGGCCGGTTTCAACCCGAGCTACTTGCTGGATGCGCTTGGGGCGTTCGACACCGCGTACGTGAACTTCGGCTTCACCGCGCCCAGCAAGCCTTGTCAGCTCACCGGCTTGGCCACGCTTGACGGTAACCCGCTGACCGATTACCGCCACGTGATCATGTTGATGCGCCTGCCCACCTAATTCGAGGGCCTGCTCGCGCGCGTGGAATCCTCACGGTCTTGAAGCGCCTAAGTCAGGCCTGTCCAGCGGTCCTCAAGCTCTGTTATGTTGGCGAAACCATCGAGCGTAAGGGGTTTCCATGCAGCTGGGAATGGTCGGTCTGGGTCGGATGGGCGCCAATATCGTCCGCCGTTTGATGCGCGACGGACATGACTGCGTGGTCTACGACGTAAGTCCCGATTCGATCAAAGAGCTCGAGGGCGAGGGTGCGATCGGCGGATTCACCCTCGAGGAGTTTGTCGGCAAGCTCGAGAAGCCTCGTGCGGTGTGGGTGATGATCCCCGCAGGCATCACTGGCAAGACCGTTGATCAACTGGCCGGCCTGCTCGATGAAGGCGACATCATCATCGACGGCGGTAACTCGAACTATCGCGACGATGTACGGCGGGCGGCCAAGCTCAGGGAGCAGGGCATCCACTACGTCGACATCGGTACCAGCGGAGGGGTCTTCGGTCTGGAGCGCGGCTACTGCTTGATGGTCGGCGGTGACGATGAGGCGATCAAGATCATCGATCCGATCTTGAAGACCGTCGCGCCCGGTGTCGGTGACATCACACGTACGCCGGGTCGTACCGGCGAGCTGGCTCCTGAGGAGCAGGGCTACCTCCACTGTGGACGATCCGGCGCTGGCCACTTCGTCAAGATGGTGCACAACGGCATTGAGTACGGGATCATGGCCGCCTTCGCCGAAGGCCTCAACATCTTGCACAACGCCGACGTCGGCATCCAGGCCGGGGAGCACTCTGCAGAGGTTGCGCCGCTGGAGGAGCCGGAGTACTACCAGTTCACGATCGACACTGCGAAAGTTGCGGAGCTCTGGCGCCGAGGATCCGTGATCTCTTCATGGCTGCTGGACCTGACGGCGGCCGCACTGCAGGCCAACCCGGCGCTAGACGGTCTGGCTGGGCGCGTCTCGGACTCGGGCGAGGGTCGCTGGACCGTGAAGGCGGCTGTCGATCTCGGCGTTCCTGCGCCGGTTCTCGCGTCGTCGCTCTTCGAGCGTTTTGCCTCACGCGATGAGGATCACTTCGCTAATCAGGTGCTGTCGGCGATGCGTCAACAGTTCGGCGGCCACCAGGAGCTGCCAGCCGGGAGCGAGCTCGAGGCGGGCGGAGAAAAGGCAGACAAGGTCAACGCCCCCGGCAGCCCAAAATAGGGGGTCAGGCGCCGATCGTCACGCGCAGCTGCTCCAACATGCTCTTCTCGCCCTCGCTGACCTGTACTGCGCCGAAGCCCAGGAAGCCGCCTTCCTTGGCGGCGTCGGCAGCGGCCTGTGCGGTACTGAGTAGCCACACTTTGAAGGCAGCGGTTTCCTCGGCGGTCGCCTTGGAGCTCACGATGGCACTCACCGCTCGTAGCTCTTCAAGCATCTGTTGACGCGGATCCGAGCCCTGCGTGGGCTTGAAATCGGTCAGCGGGTTCTGTCTTTCCTGCGTCATGGCCTGAATGTCCAAAGCGATCTCAGCGAGCAACTGCTCCCGGCTGGGCGGATTCGTCGCCGCCTTGAACGACGCGCTCGTCTCCTTGGTCAGCTCGATCGGACCGCCCGGATCGGCAAGGGAAATCGCCATCCCGGCGACGAAGGGCGCCCGCCGAACGCGTACCCATTCCTCTTCGGTGAAGTCGCTCTGCGTCGTCATGTCATGTTCCTCTCGCCAGAAATCAGCACCGCGAGGCTAGCTTGGCACGTCGCTGCGCGGCAGGCGCACACCGGCAGCTCCCGGCGAGTCCTCCGGGGAACCGGGCAGGGTGATGACAGCTAGGCTGCGACGGGTGTACGTCGACCACCTGCAGCTGACCGATTTCCGGTCGTACGCGTCGGTCGACCTGCCGCTCCAGGCAGGAGTCACGACCTTCGTCGGGGCGAACGGCCAAGGCAAGACCAATCTTGTCGAGGCGATCGAGTACTTGTCGACGATGAGCTCGCATCGGGTGGCATCCGAGGTGCCTCTAGTCCGGTCCGGCGCCGCCCGCGCCGTGGTCCGGGCCAAGGTGCAAGCCGGGCTCGACGATGCCCGACAGCTGACCCTCGAGCTTGAAATCAACCCAGGGAAGGCCAACCGCGCCAAACTCAACCGGTCACCGCTGCGCCAGGCTCGCGAGATCGTCGGCCTATTGCGCACGGTGGTGTTTTCGCCGGTGGACATCGCCACCGTCAAGGGTGATCCCAGCGAACGGCGCCGCTTCCTTGATGACCTGATCGTTGCGCGCTGGCCGCGGCTGGCCGGCGTACGCGCTGACTACGACCGGGTACTGAAGCAGCGCAACACCCTGCTCAAATCGCTGAGTGGTCGAGTGCGCGGTGGCGCGCCGCCTGCCGATGCCGAGGCCACGCTCGATGTGTGGGACACCCACCTGGCCCGAGCGGGTGGGGAACTGCTGGAGGCGCGGCTGGTGACTCTGGCCGATTTGGCGCCGCATGTCAGCAAGGCGTACGCCGACATTGCACCCACGAACAACGACGCCGCGGCCGAATATCGTGCCTCCGTCGATCTGCACGCCACCGCAGAGGCTGACCATCCCACCGCCCGTGCGAATCTCAGCGCAGCGCTGGCGGCCGGAATGGCTGAGCGGCGGGCCGAGGAGATCCAGCGCGGGATCTCGCTGGTCGGTCCGCATCGCGACGACATCGTGCTGTCGTTGGGCATGTTGCCCGCCAAGGGTTACGCGAGCCACGGCGAGTCATGGTCGTTCGCGCTTGCCCTCCGGCTCGGCAGCTTTCACCTGCTCCGCGCCGACGGTGTGGAGCCGGTGCTGGTGTTGGATGATGTCTTCGCCGAGCTGGACTCTGTACGCCGAGAGCGCCTTGCTTCCGGCGTACGAGTTGCCGAGCAGGTGCTGGTGACCGCCGCCGTCGCCGCAGACGTGCCCGAACTGCTCGCAGGTCAGCGCTTCCGAGTGGCTGACGGGGAGGTGACGGCCGATGCCTGAGGAGCAGTCGCGGGAAGAAACATCCGGTGACCATCCCGAGCATGATCCAACAGGTCTCGAGCTCGCCCAGACGGTCGCCCGGTCGCTCGGCGCCCAGTCGCGCCGACGGCGCCGGTCGCGATCCGGCGGTCGCGTTGGGCCGCAGGTGTCCGGGGCTCGGGCCGATGATCGCGATCCCAAGCTGCTTGCCGATGCGGTCGAGCGGCTTGTGGAAACCAAGGGATGGACGAACGAGATCAATGTGCACACCCTGCTCGCTCGTTGGGCGCTGCTCGTCGGCACTACCAACGCCGCCCATTCCCATCCCGAAGGCTACGCAGACACTGTCTTGACTGTTCGTACCGATTCGACGGCATGGGCGACCCAGCTGCGTTACCTGGCACCTCGGCTCGTTGCGATGCTGAACGAGCAGTTGGGCGACGGCACTGTGACCCGGATCGCCGTCCTCGGTCCAGACGCTCCGTCTTGGAAGAAGGGCCGCCGATCAGTCCGCGATGGCCGCGGCCCGCGGGATACCTACGGCTGACATATGCCCTGAGCTGGTCGACGGGCACGCGCTCCGACAAGCTCAGCGCGCGTAACAGCCGGACCTTTGAGCCGGTCGAAGATCGCGCTTCGGGAAGCCCGTGGCGGACCAGAACATGGTTCGACGAAAGGCTCACGGCGCCCTCAGCATGGATGGGCGTGTACTGGTGCTTCACGGGTCGCTCTTACAGCCGCAAATAGGCCGTGTAGACCTCGCCAGACACATTTTTGTGCGGTCGGAGGTCCGCTCGCGGGCCCTGTGAGGCATGCCCGCGCGCTAAACTGGACAAGGTCGCACGGGCGGGGTCGAAGGCCTCGTTTGGCCCCGAGAAGAGCCAGTTCACCAGGCTGTTCACGAGGGCATCGGATCCGCCACCGCGACCATACAGAACGAAGTGAGCAACAACCTTGGCGTGCCGCCTGCGTCACCTGTTTCTCAGGTGAGGTTCGGGCGGCGCACGTGTGACAGGAGCCCCGCGCCGGTGCAGCATTTTGACCAGCCCGACGACAACCCGACTCGACCCGACCCCATCACGACGAACTCGACGTCGCACCCGGCGGCCACTGAGGTGATCAACCACATCGACCCGGGCGCGTACGACTCCGAGTCGATCACCGTGCTGGAGGGTTTGGAAGCGGTTCGCAAGCGGCCCGGCATGTACATCGGCTCCACCGGGGAGCGCGGCCTGCACCACCTGGTGTATGAGGTGGTCGACAACGCGGTCGATGAAGCACTGGCCGGATACTGCGACGCGATCCTGGTCCGCATCCTGCCCGAGGG
>DATLQP010000144.1:0-4279 GCA_035535155.1 Propionibacteriaceae bacterium | reverse complement strand
TCAGCGTGCTTTATCTGTTCAATCAGGGAGACATCCTGGCGACCGCTCTTCCCGGCTTTCCCGTCTTCGATCTCGCAGGCCTCATCGGAAGCTCCGGCTGGGGACTCTGGGTAGCCGCCCTCGGCATTACTCTCTTGCTTCTCCGACGGCCTGGACAACGTCACGCCTGAGATTCCTCGCAGTCAGCGAAGAGCGCGCCAGGCCTGAGGGAGTATCCGCTGGTCGGCGTCGCTAGGCCGTGCCTCGGACCCTCTCGAGACCGTTGAGGATCAAGTCGAGGCCGTACTCGAATTCCTCCCCGTAGTCGTAGCCAGGCTTCATCACGTGGTCGGTGAGGATCTCGACCATGTAGGGATACTCGTCCGCCGGGAATGGCTCGAGCATCGACTGTGCGACTTCGGCGACATCGTCCGACGTCTCGAATGGGAGGTTCATCTTCGTCAGCGCGAAGCCATAGATGTAGCTGTCGAGGAGCGAGTACGCGTGGGCGGCCATCGCGATGTCGTAGCCACCCGCCCGGAGGCTGCCGATGACCGCGTCATGGTGTCGCAGGTTCGCGGGGCCGGGACGCCGCCGTGACTCCATCAGCCCGATCGCCCATCGGTGGCGCTGCAGCGCATCGCGGACCGCGATCGCCCGCTGGCGCATGGCGGTCCGCCAGTCGCCCCCAGTCGGAGGCAGTTCGATTTCCCCGAAGACGAGGTCGACCATGCTGTCGACGAGGTCGTCCTTGTTCGCGAAGTGGTGGTACAGAGCCATTGCTTCGACGCCGAGCTCCTGGCCCAGCTTGCGCATGGAGAGGGACTCGATGCCTCCTTCATCGGCTCGGCGAACGCCGGCCTGCAGCACCCGCTCCCGCGTCAGCGGTGTGCGGCGCCGCGCTCCCGCGCCGGGCTGTGTGCTCATGAGTCTCCTTCTCGTGAGTCTTCTTCTGGGGCCTGCCGGAAGGGGGCCCTGGGGTTGACAAGTCCTAACTATACACCGTATGGTTTACGTCGTAAGGTTTACGCTGTACAGTAATCAGGAGAGCACCCATGAAGGCAATCGTCCAGGACCATTACGGCTCTGAAGATTCACTCGAGTTTGGCGAGGTGGACAGGCCTCGGATCGGGGACGACGAGGTCCTGCTGCGCGTCCACGCGGCGTCGGTCCATGTCGGGGATTGGATGCTGATGACCGGCGTGCCCCTGTTCATGCGCCTCGCGACGGGACTGCGAAGGCCAAAGAACCCTGTTCCGGGGACGGATGTGGCCGGCACGGTCGAGGCCGTCGGCAAGGACGTAACCAAGCTGCGACCGGGTGATGAGGTCTTCGGATGGTGCACCGGCGGGTTCGCGGAGTTCGCGCGAGCGAGCCAGGACCATGTCGTTCCGAAGCCGGCCAACCTCACCTTCGAGCAGGCGGCCGCCGTGGGGGTGTCAGCCACAACCGCACTCCAGCAGCTCCGCGACGAGGGCAAGATCCAGCCGGGGCAGAAGGTGCTAATCAACGGGGCGTCAGGCGGAGTGGGTACGTTCGCCGTCCAGATCGCCAAGGCGTTCGGTGCCGAGGTGACCGCCGTGTGTAGCACGAGGAACGTGGACATGGTGCGCTCTATCGGCGCCGACCACGTCATCGACTACACCAAGGAGGACTACACGAAGGGCGGCCCGCGTTATGACTTCATCCTCGACAACGTGGGCAATCATTCACTATCGGAGAACCGACGCGCCCTAACTCCCAACGGGAGACTGCTGCCCAACGGAGGAGGGCATTCCGGCGGCGCGTTGGGCAACCTGATCAAGGCGCACTTGACGGCATTTTTCGTACGCCAGCAGGCCCGCCCCGCCATCAAGTTCCAGAACCCGGCGGATCTGGCGGCCCTGAAGACTCTCGTCGAAACAGGCAAGGTCGTGCCGGTGCTCGATGCAACCTATCCGCTACGGGACGCCTCCCGCGCCGTCGGGCACGTCGGTGCTGGACATGCGCGTGGCACAGTCGTGATCACGGTGGGATCTTGACACCCCGACTGCCCGTCACTCGTGGCTGATCGCGATGGGTTCGGCAAGTAGTCGTCGCACCTTTCAGAGGAATACCCATGACCACCAACATGCGCCCTGAGCCCGCCAACATGCGCCCCGAGCCTGCCAACATGCGCCCTGAGCCTGCCAACATGCGCCCTGAGCCTGTCGAAGGGCGCGCTTCGACAAGCCCAGCGAACATGGTGAGCAACTGGCAAGATCCCGACGCGGATGCGGCAAGCCGACTTGAGGCCTTGATCGCCGAGATGACCTTGCCCGAGAAGCTTGCCCAGCTGGGCAGTGTGTGGCTGGGCTTCGATGTGCTGACCGGCGAGGTAGCGCCGATGCAGAACGTTTTCAGCCGGAACATTTCCTGGCCGGAGTCAGTGAATCACGGAATCGGCCATCTGACCCGGGTGTTCGGAACCAGACCAGTCACAGCTGCCGAAGGCGTGCGACGGGTGCGGGAGCTGCAGCAGACGGTGGTCTCCTCGGGGCGACTCGGCATCCCGGCCATCGTCCACGAGGAGTGCCTCACCGGATTCACCACTTTCGGGGCAACGGTCTATCCGACGGCCCTGGCGTGGGCCGCCACGTTCGACCCCGAACTGGTCAACGAGATGGCCTCCGCCATCGGCCGTGACATGGCTGCAGTGGGCGTACATCACGCCCTGTCGCCGGTGCTGGATGTGGTTCGGGACTACCGGTGGGGACGGGTCGAGGAAACCATGGGCGAGGATCCGTACCTGGTCTCACAGCTCGGCACCGCGTACGTCCGCGGGCTGGAAGACAACGGCATCATCGCCACGCTCAAACACTTTGCCGGTTACTCGGCGTCGAAGGCTGCCCGCAACCACGCGCCGGTCAGCATCGGTCCGCGGGAGTTCGCTGACTACATCTTGCCGCCGTTCGAGTACGCGGTCCGAGTGGGCCGGGTGCGCAGCGTCATGAACTCCTACACCGACGTCGACAGCATTCCCGTCGCCTCGGATCCGGCATTGCTGACCGACCTACTCCGAGACGCCTGGGGCTTCACCGGAACGGTCGTCTCGGATTACGGCGCTGTGGCATTCCTGCAGCTGACGCACCGGGTCGCCGCAACCGAGGGCGAGGCCGCAGCATACGCGCTGACCGCCGGCATAGACATCGAGCTACCCAGCACGTTGTGCTACGGCCAGCCGCTGCTGGAGGAGATCGAGGCTGGTCGGGTCGATGGGTCGCTGGTGGACCGCGCGCTGCGGCGAGTCCTGGCGCAGAAGCTGGAGCTGGGCCTGCTCGACGCCGATTGGTCTCCCGAGCCACTGGACGACAGCATCGACCTCGATTCCGCGGCCAACCGTGATATCGCCCGGCGGATGGCGGAGTCCAGCATTGTGCTGCTGGACAATCCCGAAGGCCTGTTGCCTCTCGGGGCGCCGCAGCGGGTTGCGGTGATCGGGCCTTGCGCTGACGATCCACAGACCTTCTTCGGCTGTTACGCCTTCCCCAATCACGTGATGCCTATGTATCCAGACTTCGAAGGCGGTACAGGCATTGCGGCCGACTCCCTGCTGACGGCGTTGCAGGCGGAGTTCCCAGCGACCGAGGTGCACTACGAGTTGGGTTGCCCCGTCAGCGGAGGCGACTTGTCCGGGGTGGCGGCTGCGGTGGCCGAGGCGGAAGCAGCCGATGCGGTGATCCTCGCCGTCGGCGACCGCGCCGGCATCTTTGGAGGCGGAACATCCGGGGAGGGCTGCGACGTCGAGGACCTCAACCTTCCAGGTCACCAGTCGGCGCTGGTCGAGGCCATCCTCGGGGCCGGCCGGCCGACCGTGCTGCTGGCGGTGTCGGGCCGGCCGTACGCATTGGGCCAGTATCAAGGCCGAGCGGCAGCGATCGTCCAAGCCTTCTTCCCTGGCGAGGAGGGCGGCAGTGCGCTGGCGGGAGTGCTCTCTGGCCGGGTGAATCCTTCCGGCAAGCTGCCGGTGGAGATACCTCGCCGTCCCGGCGGCCAGCCGCACACCTACCTGGCCCCACTTCTCGGGCAGCGGAGCGAGCGGGTCAGCAACCTGGACCCGAGTCCGGCATTCCCGTTTGGGCACGGCCTGGCATATACCTCGTACGGCTATGAGAATCTCCGCGCCGGCGCGGCCGAGATTGACACCGCGGGCACTGTCGAGCTGACGGTCACCGTTCGCAACACCGGAGCTCGTGCCGGGGACGAGGTCGTCCAGCTGTACGCCGCAGATCCGGTCGCCAGCGTGACCCGCCCGGTGACCCAGCTGATGGGGTTCGCCCGG
>DATLQP010000143.1:0-13250 GCA_035535155.1 Propionibacteriaceae bacterium | reverse complement strand
GTGGACATCTCCTCCACTGATTTGGTCGAGGAGTTGACCACGGGAAGGCGATGGTTGCGGTACATGGCCTCGGCGTTGCGCAGCTCGTAGCTGCATTGCTCGAGCGATGCGTAGCGGGAGTTCGGCCTTCTCTCGTTCCGAACCTGGCTCAGCCGGGCCGGCGTGGTGGTCATCCCGAAACAGCGCTCCCGCACGTCCTTGACGGGGCGCGGCAGCTCGGCAGTGACGAAGTCCTCTTCGACCAGCGGGTAGTTGGCGACGAAGATGCCGTGCTGCAGAGCGAGATACATCGTTGTCGGCGTCTTGCCGCAGCGCGATGGGGCTACCAAGATCACATCCGCCTTGTGCAACGCCCTCATGCTCTGCCCGTCATCGTGCTCGATCGCATACTCGATGGCGGCCATTCGTGCGTTGTATCGCTGGACGTCTCCCATGCCGTGCAACCGCGCCGCCACCCGGATCCCCTTGGCGTTCAAGATCGACTCGACTCGTGCCATGTGGAGGTCGAAGAAGTCGATCACTGGGCACGTCGTACGGAGCAGCTCCTGGCGGACTTCCTCGACGGCGGTCGTGGAGAACGCCAAAGGCAGCACCGGGCCAGCCGCGGCCGCGTCCAAGATCGCGACCACCCGACGAGCCTCTTCCACGCTGGAGATGAACGGTATGAGGCGACGCTCGAACCGCAGGTTCGGAAACTGGATGAGCAAAGCATTGCCCATCGACTCTGCCGTGATTCCGGTGCTGTCGGAGAGGAAGAAGACTGGAATCGGCGGCCGCTCTGCCGTCATCTCGAACCGCTCCCCGTCTTCACTCACTGGTCGTCACCTCCGACGGTCAGCACATCGTCTCACGCTATACCAGCAGCACGACTGGTATTACTGGCGGCCGTGTCAACCAGCCGTGAGACTGGTCACACGCCGCGGGATGTGTCCTGAGCCTGTCGAAGGGCGCCCGCGGCCCTCGGACAAGCTCAGCCCGCAGCACAAGCCACCCAGGCAGTCACGCCTTGGCGCACCAGTCGAGCAGCTCGTCAGCCGGCCAGGTGTTGATCACTCGACTTGGATCCAGTCCCAGAGTCTCCGCTCGCTCGCAGCCATAGATTTGGAACTCCAGCTGTCCGGGCGCGTGGGCATCGGTATCGATGGAGAACACACAACCCATGTCCATTGCCATCTTCAACAGTCTGGTTGGCGGATCGCGGCGCTCGGGTCGGGAGTTGATTTCAACGGCAACGTTGAAGGTACGGCACGCCTCGAAGACGACCTCGGCATCGAAGACCGATTCCGGTCGGGTGCCGCGTTCTCCCTCGATGAGCCGGCCGGTGCAGTGACCGAGGATGTTGGTACGCGGATTCGCTATGCCACCGACCATTCGGTGCGTCATGGTCTCCGAGTCCGAGCGCAGCTTGGAGTGGACACTCGATACGACCACGTCCAACTCAGCCAGCAGCGCATCGATTTGATCAAGGCTGCCGTCCTCGAGAATGTCGACTTCGATGCCCTGCAGGCAACGGAATGGAGTCATGACGTTATTCAGATCGGTGACGACGCCCATCTGCTGACGCAGCCGCTCGGCGCTCAAGCCACGCGCGACCTGCAGCCGCGGCGAGTGATCAGTAATGGCGCAGTAGTCATGACCCAGCGCGCGCGCAGTGATCATCATTTCCTCGAGGGGGCTACCACCATCGGACCATGACGAGTGACAGTGAAGATCACCTTTCATCGCCGCCCGCATGCTCAGTCCGCCCTCGACAAGGGGCTGCCGCTCTTCGCGCAGCTTCTGCAGGTATTCAGGCACCTGGCCATCCATGGCCTGGGTGATCACGGTCGCGGTCTTAGGCCCGACGCCTGACACTTTGGCCCAGCTGCGCTGCCCCTGATGCTCTCGACGTTCCTCGTCGCTGAGCCGGGAAACAACATCGGCCGCACCGCGGTAAGCGCGTACCCGATACGTGTCGGCGCGTGAGCGTTCCAGCAGGAAGCCGATCTCGCGCAAGGCCTGCACTGGGTTCACTCGGTCCGGCTCCTTCGCGGTCGCGGCTTCAGCTGGACCGTGGGCATCGGCGGCGCCTCCATCACCTTCTCGGTTCGGCTGAGGACAGGCGGAAACCGCGCGTCGCGCCTTTCCCATGCCGAGCGGAAGCCCACGATCTCCTGGTGGCTACGACCGATGAAGTTCCACCACATCACGACATCCTCGACGAATGGCTGTCCGCCGAGCATGATCACCCGACCGCCAGCCGGGCTCCGCAGGCGGATGCTCCGGCGGCCGTCGCCAAGGTAGAGCAGCTGGTCGACGCCGACCGTCGTGGATTCTGCAACGACCTGACCGGCAACCACGAAGATGCCGTACTCGAAGCTCTCCGCAACGGAAAGTCTCACATCGGCTCCCGCAGCAAGAAACAGATCTGCGCCACACAACGGCGAGTACGCCAACGCTGGCGATGTGGTGCCGTCGATCTCACCGATCAGCACCTTGCCGTGAACTCCGGGCCGAATCAGGTCCGGCAGGTCGGCGTAGCTCTGGAAAGCGGGTTCGGTGTTGCGTACCGCGTCCGGCAGTGCGACCCAGAGCTGCACACCGTGCAGCATCGGCGGCTTGTCCGGCTGGGAGATCTCGCTGTGCACGATGCCGTGGCCAGCGGTCATGATGTTGAGCTCACCCGGCCGGACCATCGCTTGCGAGCCGAGGCTGTCGCGATGCTCAACCTCGCCATCGAACAACCAGCTCACGGTCTGCAGTCCGGTATGCGGATGGGCCCAGACCTGCATACCAGCCGCGCCGCTCACGTCCTCCGGCCCGTAATGATCAAGGAAGCACCAGGCGCCGATCATCCGAATCTGCTTGTCCGGAAGGGCTCGCGCCACCTCGGTCGTCTTGCCGAGGTAGACCCGCCGGGCTGTCAGCAACAGCTCCTCGGGTCCGCCGTCCAGCCGACCGGCAGACACATACTCCTGTGGCCTCAGATCAAGATCACTCACTAGCCGACTGACCTCCGCTCGTTCCCGGCTTGTCAGACGCTCAGCCTTGGATTGGCACTCTGACAAGCTGTTCGCACGTTCCGACTCCTTCGTCGCTTGCGCTCTGGGCCAGAGCCAATCACGCCATTGCAGCCGCAAGCTCCTGCAGTCGTCGGAGCGAACAGCTCGTCACAGTGCCCGGCCGGCTATAGCGCGCTGAGACTGAGAAGTCGGCATTACAGTCAGCCTATGGCCGCCAGCACGCGAGGGATCAACAGGTCTCTACTGCCGTCGGCCAAGACCCGAGCCACCATCGCGAAGCGGCTTGCCGGGGTGACCAGCAAGATGACGACCGCCACCATCACGGAGATGGAGGAGCGGCATCTCTGGTTTCGCCGGCTGGACGCCGAGCACCGATCGTGGATCACCCTGGTGGCCCAGGCTGGGATCGACGGTTTCGTGAAGTGGTTTGCTGCTCCGGGTCCGGAGATGCCGAGTACCTCGGACGTCTTCGGGTCGGCACCGCGCGAACTCGCCCGGAAGATCTCCCTCTATCAGACCGTCGAGCTGGTGCGGACAACCATTGAGGTCGTCGAAAACCAGATCGATGAGCTGATGCCGAAGGGCGACCGACAGATCCTGCATGCCGCGATCGTCCAGTACAGCCGGGAGGTTGCCTTTTCGGCCGCCGAGATCTACGCGCGCGCGGCTGAGCTGCGCGGTGCCTGGGACGAGCGGCTGGAGGCATTGGTCGTCGACGCCGTGCTGCGCGGGGAGACCGATGAAACTGTGCTTTCACGTGCCTCGACTCTGGGCTGGCATTCGACCGCCAGCGTCGTGGTCGTCATCGGCCCGGCGCCCGACATGGAACCAGCCCAGGCCCTGGAGGCGATCCGGCACATCGCAGCCATCGCGGGAACCGACATGCTGGGCGCGGTGCAGGGGGACCGGATGATCGTGGTGTTGGGCGGCGCAGCGGTCAACGCGCCTGACCGCGGCGTAGCGATCGTGAGCAGGTTTGTGACCATGTTCGGGCCGGGCGCGGTGATCGTGGGACCGCCCGTCGAACATTTGATGGACGCGGCAACGAGCACGCGGGAAGCAGTCTCCGGCTACCGTGCCGCCGCCGGCTGGCCCGAAGCGCCGCGGCCCGTAGCATCCCAGGATCTGTTGCCTGAGCGCGCACTGTCCGGTGACGGTCATGCAAGGCGGGCACTGGCTCATGAGATCTACGAGCCCTTGCAAGCTGCCGGAGGCGGGCTGCTGGAGACACTCGTCACGTTCCTGGATCAAGGGCTTTCAGTGGAGGCGGCGGCGCGGGCCTTGTTCGTTCACGCCAATACCGTCCGCTACCGGCTGCGGCGAATCAACGAGGTCACTGGCTATAGTCCGACGGACCCACGTGACGCGTACGCGCTGCGCCTGGCGGTCACCCTCGGCCGCCTCTTCGCCCGCTCTCGCACCGAAGAGCCAGCACAAATTGCCCGATGAAGCCCCCAGAGCGGAGGCAATCAAACACGGGGCGTGCGGATACGAGTAAAGACCGAGCCGCATGCCGCGAGCATCGGCAATCGTGCGCCCGACGACCGAAGGAGTGATGAGCGAACGCGCTTTCGTTCGCGAAGAGCGACGACGGCGTCGGATTATCAGCGCGCGATGTGCGAGCGGCAAGACCAAAGGACTGTAAGAAAGTAACAATAGGACGTCCGAATATTCGTGGCGTACCGGTACGCCCTTTTCGTTGGCGGCAGGAAATAGTACAGATGTGCTTGCGATTGTGGCGCCCGGTCAGGGTGCCCAGACCCCGGGATTTCTCGGCCCGTGGCTTGACGTACCCACCTTCGCCGACCGGCTCAATTGGCTCTCGGCTGTATCCGGCCTCGATCTGAGGCACTACGGCACCGAAGCCGACGCCGACACCATCCGGGACACCGCGATCGCCCAACCTCTTCTGGTCGCCGCTGGCTTGCTGACCGCGCTCGAACTCTTCCCGCATCCAGCAGATGGTTACCGACTGGTGGGTGTCGCCGCGGGCCACTCGGTAGGCGAAATCACCGCAGCTGCTGGGGTGGGGGTCTTATCGGCTGAACAGGCAATGGTCTTCGTACGCGAGCGCGGCCGAGCCATGGCCGAAGCCAGCGCCGTCACCCCCACGTCAATGACAGCCGTCATCGGCGGCGATCCTGACGATGTGCTCGCAGCCCTCGCAGCACACGGCTTGACTCCGGCCAACAACAACGGCAGCGGCCAGATCGTCGCTGCCGGCACCACCGCGCAGCTGGCGGCATTCGGAGCTGATCCCCCAAAGCGCGCCCGACTCATCGAGCTCAGCGTCGCAGGAGCGTTCCATACCGTGCACATGCAGCCTGCCGTTGCCCGCCTCGCCGCGCTTGGCCGAGCGATCTCCACCCACGACCCGCGAACCCGACTGCTCTCCAACGCTGACGGGCAGGTTGTCCATGATGGGCGGGAGGTCCTCAAACGACTCGTCCGCCAACTGGCCGCGCCCGTTCGCTGGGACTTGTGCATGGCCAGCATGGGCGATCTGGGTGTTACAGGCCTGTTGGAACTGCCGCCAGCGGGCACCTTGACCGGTATTGCCAAGCGAAACCTCAAGAGCGTGGAGCTGCTCGCCTTCAACACCCCAGACCAGCTGGAGGAGGCTACGGAATTCGTGCAGCGACACGGGAGGTCCGCCTCCGCCTCACCGATTGCCGGCAATCCGACATGGCGTCTCGTCGTCTCCCCCGGGAAGGGCCAGTTCGTTCGCACCGAAGACATCGAGACCGACACCATTCTGCCGAACCACAGCACGGTCGGCATGGTCAAGAACCTGCGGGATGAGGTGCCGGTCAGCGCCCCGTACGGCGGCATCGTCGTGGAGTGGCTGGTCGAGGACGGCGACCCCGTCTCCCCTGGTCAGCCGCTGCTTCGGCTACATCCGACGGTAGAGTCCGCAGACGCGACCGAGGTCACCCGATGATGCTCAAAGTGACATCCGGAGAGAAGTACTCGAGCATTCTCGGTTTAGGCGGCTATCGCCCGCGTCGGGTGGTCGACAACGCCGAGATCTGCACCATGATCGATTCCTCAGACGAGTGGATCCGTACCCGGTCCGGGATCATCGAACGCCGCTGGGCTTCCGCCGATGAGACCATCAAGATGATGTCGGTCGCCGCTTCCCGCAAAGCGCTTGACCGCGCGGGCATCGTGGCCGGCCAAGTCGACACGGTGATCGTCTCGACCGTTACGCACCTCCACCAAACGCCGGCGGTTGCGACCACGATAGCCAGCGAATTAGGAGCCAAGAGCGCTGCGGCGTTCGATATCTCGGCCGCCTGCGCCGGCTTCTGCTACGCGACTGCGATGGCCGATTCCTTCATTCGCAGCGGCGCTTCCCGGTATGTGTTGATCATCGGCGTTGAGCGACTCACCGACATGACGAACCGGTCCGACCGGTCAACGGCCTTCCTCTTCGCCGACGGTGCCGGAGCCGCCGTGATCGGACCGAGTGAGTATCCCGGCATTGGACCGGTGGTCTGGGGATCTGATGGCGACCAGGCCCCGCTCATCCAGCAGACCCAGCCGTGGAATGCCGCCTTGGCCTGGGACCCCGTCGCCTATCGCGCCACCGAGGGCGACGCGAACTGGCCGACCTTGACGATGGAAGGCAATCCGGTCTTCAAGTGGGCCTCTTATACGATGGCGAAGACTGCCGCTGAGGCTCTGGACGCCGCCGGCGTACGCGCCGAGGATCTCGACGTCTTCGCCCCACATCAGGCGAACATGCGAATCACCGACGCCATGTTCCGCGCACTCAAGCTGCCAAGCGGCGTCGTCGTGGCGCGCGACATTGCTCGGCAAGGCAATACCTCAGCCGCCTCGATTCCGCTGGCCGTCGAGGCATTGCTGGAGTCCGGCGAGGCTCACAAAGGCCAGACCTGTCTGATCATCGGCTTCGGCGCCGGACTGGTTTACGCCGGTCAGGTGATCATCCTGCCCTGAGATCTCGACTCGAGATATCCGTTCCAACCACCACCAAAGGAGCACTGCTCATGCCCACCACCGAGGAAGTCCGCGCCGATCTCGCCGAGATCGTCAATGAGGTTGCCGGCGTCCCCACCGACGATGTCCAGTTGGACAAGTCGTTCACCGATGATCTTGATGTGGACTCACTGTCGATGGTCGAGATCATCTATGCCGCCGAAGAGAAGTTCGGCGTCAGCATTCCCGACGAAGAGGCCAAGAACCTCAAGACTGTGGGCGACGCCGTCGCCTACATCGAGCGTGCTGCCGCCTGATCAAGAACCTGATCATCTAAGAGCCATCGAACAGCCGGATGGCCCCCGAAATCAGCCAAACAACTCGACACGCCATCGCAGGAGTCACCCAATGTCACGCATCCGCGTTGTCGTCACCGGCCTCGGAGCCACCACCCCGATCGGAGGCGACGTTTCCACCACGTGGGACAGCCTGTTGGCCGGGAAGTCCGGCGTAGCGAGGATCGAGGCCGACTGGGCCGATGATCTTCCGGTGAAGATCGCCGCAGAGGCGGCAGTCGACCCGGCCGAGATCTTGGAACGCGTGGAGGCCCGTCGGCTCGACCGCTGCGCGCAATTCGCCGTCGTCGCCGCGCTGGAGGCCTGGCAAGACGCCGGTTACGGGCTGCGCGAGGACAACCCTGTCGAC
Organism: Propionibacteriaceae bacterium; assembly: GCA_035535155.1. Taxonomy (GTDB): domain Bacteria; phylum Actinomycetota; class Actinomycetes; order Propionibacteriales; family Propionibacteriaceae; genus Microlunatus. The sequence goes on along the minus strand of DATLQP010000143.1, from coordinate 5,601 downwards.
CGTGAGCGCTTGGGCGTCGCCATCGCCACCGGCATCGGCGGAATGATGACGCTGCTCGCCAACTGGGATGTTCAGAAGGAGAAAGGCGCTCGCCGGGTCAGCCCGCTGGCAATTCCGATGCTGATGGCGAACGCCTCCGCAGCCAATGTCAGCTTGCGGCTGGGAGCCCGGGCTGGGGCGCATACCCCGGTATCGGCCTGCGCGTCGAGCAACGAGTCGATCTCGCTTGGCCTGGACATGCTGCGGCTGGGCCGCGCCGATGTTGCTGTTGTAGGAGGAACGGAGGGTGTCATCCACCCACTCCCGATTGCCAGCTTCGCTCAAATGCAAGCGATGAGCCGCCGCAACGACGAGCCGGAGCGCGCATCGCGGCCATGGGATGTCGATCGTGACGGCTTCGTCCTCGGAGAGGGCGCGGCCATGTTCGTCATCGAAACCCTCGAGCATGCGCAGGCGCGCGGCGCTCGCATCTACGGCGAGCTGGCCGGGGCCGGCATCACCGCTGATGCCCACGACATGGTTCAGCCGGACCCGAGCGGTATAAGTCAGGCCTTGGCCATGACGAAGGCGCTCCGTGAGTCAGATCTTGCTCCCGGCGACATCGTGCACGTCAACGCACACGCCACCTCCACGCCGCAGGGAGATGTCACCGAGGCCAGCTCCATTCGGCAGTCCCTGGGTGACCGCACCGAGGCGATTGTCACCGCAACCAAATCCATGACCGGTCACTTGCTCGGTGGTGCCGGCGCATTGGAATCCCTCGCTACCCTGCTCGCCCTGCGCTACCGCAAAGTGCCGCCCACGATCAACCTTGACAACCCAGAACCTGATCTTGGCATCGACATTGCCACCAAAGTGCGGGATCTGCCAGATGGTGACTTGGCGGCGATCAACAACTCGTTCGGCTTCGGCGGCCACAACGTCGCCGTTGCCTTCACCAATGCCTACTCCACAGGAGGCTTGAGATGACCGCAATGACCGAGCGAGGGACTACCGAGCGAGGGAGCAGCGAGCGAGGGGGCAGCATGCGAGGCACAGCCCGAGACGTGGCTTTCTCGCCCCCCAAGGCCGCAGCCTCTGCTGCACCTGCCGCGCCTACGAAGATCAAGTTGCCGCGTGATCAAGACCCACGCAATCCCATCCTCCGGCTCCGGACATTGCTGGACGCCGGTTCGGCGGAGTTGATCACTGCGGATGACGACTCCGGAATGCTCGCAGCGACCGGCACCGTCAACGGCTGCCCGGTCGTCGCCTTCTGCTCCGACCCCACGGTGATGGGTGGCGCGATGGGCGTGGACGGCTGCGACGTCGTGGTGCGGGCGTACGAGCGCGCCATGCATGATCAGGTGCCCATTCTTGGCATCTGGCACTCCGGCGGTGCCCGGCTCGCCGAGGGTGTGCTGTCCCTGGACGGGGTGGGCCGGATCTTCCACGCGATGACCCAGGCCTCCGGCAAGATCCCGCAGATTTCTATCGTGCTGGGCTTTGCGGCAGGCGGTGCGGCGTACGGGCCGGCCTTGACCGATGTCGTGATCTTGGCGCCAGAAGGTCGAATCTTCGTGACTGGACCTGACGTCGTGCGTTCGGTCACCGGTGAGGATGTCGACATGCTGAGGCTCGGAGGGCCGGACACCCATGGCCGCCGCTCAGGGGTCGTCCACGTGGTAGCGGAGGACGAAGGGCACGCCATCGAGCAGGGCCGGGCACTCGCCACGCTGCTGGCCGACCAGGGTCAGACCGCGTTGACGGTCCGCGATGTTGATCTTGCTGCGCTGCTGCCCGAGTCGCCGCGGCGGGCCTACGACGTTCACCCATTGGTCAATGGCCTGCTGGACAACGGCCCCACGGTCGAGCTGCACGCTCGCTGGGCCCCCAACGTCACTATTGCGCTCGGGCGCCTCGGCGGGCGGACCGTCGGCGTGATCGCGAACAACCCGCTGCGCCTCGGTGGCTGTCTGGACGCGCTGAGTGCGGAGAAGGCGGCCCGGTTCGTCCGCATGTGCGACACGTTCGGGGTGCCGCTGGTCGTTGTCGTCGATGTGCCCGGCTACCTGCCGGGCGTCGGGCAAGAATGGGATGGGGTGGTACGCCGCGGCGCGAAGCTGCTGCATGCGTTCGCCGAGGCGGTGGTGCCGCGCGTCACGCTGGTGACTCGTAAGGCCTACGGCGGCGCATACATCGCGATGAACGCACGCTCGCTCGGGGCTACCCGGGTCTTTGCCTGGCCGGGTGCCGAGGTCGCCGTGATGGGCCCGATTGCCGCAGTGCGGATCTTGCATCGGCGCAAGCTGGCTGAGGTTGCCGACGACGTACGCCCCCAGGTCGAGGCCGAGCTCGCTGCAGAGCACGAGCGGATCGCGGGTGGGGTGGATAAGGCGGTCGAGATCGGGGTGGTGGACGAGATCGTGGCTCCTGACGCCACACGTTCAGCGTTGGCTGCCGCCATCCGCAACGCCGACACCGGTGAACGCGGCGCGCACACCAACATTCCGCTGTAGCGCCGGTTAGTTTGCCTCATGCAGATCGACGCTGATTCGCGGGAGGACTATTTCTCGGCGGCGGGCTCGCGAGAGGCCGAGTTGCGTCTGATGGACGCTCTTATCCAGGAGCATGCGCCGGCGCTCACACCAACGTTGAGCGGCGAGCTGGGCGCTCGGATGCTGGGCTACGGCGAGCAGCCCTACCGCAGCAAGTCGATGAAGGAGCCCAGTGTCTGGCCGGTGGTCGCTCTCGCGGCCCAGAAGCGGTATGTGAGCCTTTACGTCTGCGCGGTGGTTGACGGCGAATACCTCGCCGAGCGGCACGCGAGCGAGCTCGGGACGGTCAACTGTGGCAAGAGCTGCATCCGTTTCACCAAAGTCGACCGGCTGAACCTAGAGACGTTGAAGAAGATCTTGGTCGAGGTGAACGACCGGTACGTCGCCGGTGAGAAGCTCTACGGCGTATAGCCCGCGTCAGACGACTTCATGCAGCCAGCGGACCGGGGCGCCGTCGCCCGCGTACCGGAAGGGTTCCAGCTCATCGTCCCACGCGCGGCCGAGTAGCACGTACACAGCATCGAGGAGATCCTTGCCGCTGAGGGCGGACACGGCTATCGCGTGCTTGATCCGATCTTCCGGAATCATGATGTCGCCGTTGATCCCGGTGACCCCGTGGAAGATGCCGAGCGTCGGGGTGTAGGAGTAACGCTCGCCCTCCGTGCTCGAGGTGGGCTCCTCGGTCACCTCGAAACGAACCCGTTGCCAGCCCTTGAGAGCACTCGCGAGCCGCGCAGCGGTGCCGGTCGGCCCGGTCCAGGAGTATTCGGTGCGATAGCAGGCCCGCTCGAGTGGCTGAGGGATCCAGTCAACGCGTACAGGCATACCAAACACGCCGCCCACGGCCCACTCGATGTGCGGGCACAGTGCTGACGGCGCAGAGTGGACGTACAAGACTCCACGGGTCGTGCTCATGCCAGATCCTCCAGGACGAGACCAAAGACAACCTGAGGGCTGCCTTCCCCTGCATCCTCAAGCCCGGCCTTGTCGGCGGATCCGTTGTGCTCCCTATCTTGCACCATGGGCCACATCTGCACCAATAGGTAATGAGCGCGCCGGCTCAGTCGTGTCGCTGCGCGTGCATGCCGAGGCTCGCGGACAAGACAGCTCTAAGTTGGGGCCTGTGAGGATTGCGCCGTACGGATCCTGGGAGTCTCGCATTTCCGTTGCTCAGCTGATCGATTCCTCCGTCGGGCTTTCCGCAGTGCAGATCGACGGGCGCCAGGTGTATTGGCTGGAGTCTCGGTCCGACCAACGGGGCCGGACCAGTCTCTGGCGGCGGCTGCTATCGGGCGGTACGCCGGTCGAGGTCACTCCCCCGCCTGCCCATGTGCGTGATCGGGTTCATGAGTATGGCGGCGGCGAGTACCACGTCTCGGGCGGTACCGTCGTCTACTCCGAGTTCACCGACGGGCGGCTGTACGCGATCCACGGGGAGGGCTCGGCACGCCCGATCACCCCTGCAAGCGCATTCCGCTTCGGTGACATCCGCGTCCACCCCGACCGCAGCCTCGTGCTCGCGGTACGTGAAGATCATTCTGATGCTGGCGAACCAGCCAACACCATCGTGGCTCTTGATCTTGACGGGTCGAATCTGGACGGCGGAGTGGTGCTCTGCCGTGGCGCCGATTTCTATTCGACTCCTGAGCTCTCGACCAGCGGTCGCTTGGCGTGGACCCAGTGGAACCACCCGAACATGCCCTGGGACTCGACGACGATCATGGTCGGGACTCTGAGCGGAACCATGATCACCGACAGCCGTGTCGTCACCGGCGGACCTGGTGAATCCGTCGTCCAGCCCCGCTGGCTCGGTAACAGGCTGATCTTCGCTTCCGATCGCAGCAATTGGTGGAATCTCTACCTGTGGAGCGAAGCGGGCGTGCAACCACTGTGTACGACCGATGCCGAGTTCTGTGCACCACAATGGGTACTGGGCCAGCGGCCGTACGCGATCATCGACAATGATCATCTGCTCTGCACCCTCAACCGCAGCGGCGAGCAGAGCGTCGAGGTACTGAAGATCTCCGAGGGCACGCTTCGTCCGATAGCCGATCTCGGTACCACGGCCGCCTCGCTCGACGTCGGCAGCCAGTACGCTGCCGCGCTGCTCAACTACCCTGATCGACCTGCTGCGTTAGCGCTCTACGATCTCGATCACCCCGGCTGGAGTCCAATAAGGTCCGCCACTGACATGACGATAGATGCTGCCTCGGTCTCGGTCCCCCGACTGGTCAGTTGGACAACCGAGCACGGAACCGTCTATGGCTACTTCTACCCGCCGGTCAACGGCGAATACCGAGCGCCCGCAGGCAGCCTGCCGCCGATGATCACCCTCTCCCATGGCGGCCCCACCGCGTTTTCAGCGGCTGATTTCAAGATCGCATACCAGTTCTGGACATCGCGCGGGTTCGCCATCCTCGATGTCAACTACAGCGGCAGCGCCGGCTTCGGCAGGGCATACCGGGATCGCCTCAAGGGCCGGTGGGGGATCGTCGACGTGCAGGACTGCATTGCTGGCGCCGTATCGATGGGCATCAAGCAGTTGGCCGATACCGCCCGACTTGCCATACGTGGCGGCAGCGCCGGCGGCTTTACGACGCTTGCCGCGCTCACGACCTCCGATGTCTTCAGCGCCGGCATCAGCCAGTTCGGCATCGCTGACCTGGAAACGCTGGCCAAGGACAGCCACAAGTTCGAGGCGCGCTATCTCGACAGCCTGGTGGGGCCCTATCCGGCAGCCCGTTCCCGCTACTTCGATCGGTCACCGATCAACCATCTGGATCAGCTGTCGGCGCCGATCCTGCTGTTGCAGGGAACCGAAGACGCCGTCGTCCCGCCCTCCCAGACCGAGATGCTTGCTGACTCCGCGCGCCACAAACAGCTGCCTGTCGCCTTGATCATGTTCGAAGGCGAAGGTCACGGCTTCCGCAGAGGCGAAACGATCAAGGCGGCAATCGAGGCGCAGATCTACTTCCTCGGCCGGATCTTCGGCTTCGAGCCAGCGGACCTGGTTCCACCGATTCCCATCGAAAACCTGGACCGGATCGCGCGCCGCCGTGCTGAG
>DATLQP010000142.1:0-2671 GCA_035535155.1 Propionibacteriaceae bacterium | reverse complement strand
GGGGTCGAGCCATACCCGCATGGAATACTGCCCGGCCCCAAAGATGTTGACCTGGCCGACACCGGGCAGGCGGGCGAGTTCCGGCTGCAGATTGATGGTTGCATAATTGGCGAGGAAGAGGCTGTCGTAGCGGCCGTCGGGGGATGTCAGGGTGACGAACTGCAGAATGGCGGTGGACTTCTGCTGAACCGTTACACCCTGGGCTTGCACCGCCTGCGGCAATTGAGCGAGCGCGCTGGACACCCGGTTCTGCACCAGTACCTGCGCGAAGTTGATATCCATGCCGATTTTGAACGTCACGGTCAGGGAATAGCTTCCGTCGGACGCACTGTATGACTGCATGTAGATCATGCCGTCGACGCCGTTGACCTGCTGCTCGATCGGCAAGGCGACGGTGTCGACCACGGCGCGGGCGCCGGCGCCGGGGTATCGAGTGGTCACCGAAATCGTCGGAGGCACGACGTTGGGATATTGCGCCACTGGCAGCCGCAGCAGGCACACGGCGCCGATGACCACCATGAGGATGGCGAGCACGTTCGCGAGAACGGGACGCTCGATGAAAAATTTCGAGATCATGACGCGGTGCTATTTCGGTGCCGCCGGATCCGCCGCCGCGGACTTCGGCGCCTGCAGCTGCGGATCGACCTTCTGGCCGGGAACAGCGTCGAGGATCCCGGACACCACCACGCGTTCGTCTGGCTTCAGCCCGCTCTCCACCACCTGCATCTCGCCAACCACCTGGCCGAGTTGCACCCGGCGCTGCTCGACGACATTGTCGGCATTGACGGTGAGCACGTAGCGGCCTGCCTGATCGCTGCCCACCGCCACCGCCTGGACGAGGATCGCCGGTTCCGAGCGCAGCGGTACGCGCACCCGAACGAAATACCCCGGCAGCAAACCGAACTTCGCGTTCTCGAAAATGCCTCGCACCTGCAGCGTTCCGGTCGACTGATTGACCTCGGGCGAGGTGTAGTCGAGCAGGCCCTGGTGCGGATATCCGGTCTCGGTCTGCAGCCCGACCTCAACCGGGACCTTGTTTATGAGTTCGGCCACGGTCACGCCGCGTTCCGCCATCGAGGCGCGGACGCGCTGCACGTCACGTTCGCTGAGATTGAACCACACCCAGATCGGGTTGACCTGGACGATAGTCGCAAGCTCGCTCGGTTGGTTCCCGCCGACCAACTCGCCGACCGAGACCTTGCGCGCTGTGACCACGCCGTCGAAGGGGGCCGACACCGTGGTATAGCCGAGCGTGATCTCCGCGTTCTGGGTATTGGCCTGCGCTTGCAGCACATTGGCTCGCGCCGTGTCTCGGTTGGCGCGTGCCCGGTCGAGGTTGGCTTGGGTCGAGACGTCCTTAGCCTGGAGTTCCTGCTGCCGTGTGAATTCAGCTTCGGCGTTGACGAGCGTCGCCTTGGCGCCCTCCTCCGCTGCTTGCGCCTGCTCCAGCTGAACCTTGTAGGGCTGCGGCTCGATTACGAACAGCGGCGTGCCTTTCTTTACTGCCTGGCCGTCCTGGTACCTGATCTCCTGCACGTATCCTTGCACCCGGGCCACGAGCTTGATGTTGTTGATCGAGGCTGTATTGCCGGTGGCCTCCAGATAAGGCGTGACCGTCTGCTGTACCGGCAACTGGACGGTCACCTTCGGTGGCGGCGGCGCGATGAAGCGGTTCTCCTGGCCGCAGGCCGCCAAGGCGACAGCCGCCGCACACGCCATCAGGGACAGGGCTGCGTGGCCGCTCGTCTGCATCCGTGAGGGGTGAGCCATGCTGTGCCGGTCGCCTGCGGCCCGCCGGCCCCGCGTGAGGCGAACTGCAATGGCGCCCGAGATGTTCGCGGCAACACATCTCATATTCATCACTCCGGTCCTGCGCCCGTCACCAGCATCGCCCGAGCACGTGACCGAGGACTTCGATTCCTCGAAGCGAGCTGGCGCAGGTTACGACGTGTGGATATTTTCCCGCCAGCCAATATTGAGCTCAACTGCGACAAAAACCAACGAAACCGCCCGGTGCAGGGCCGCGATGGAGCGCCCTGCAAGCGCCGGTGACTGGATACTTGATCTTCGCCGAACGAGCCAGATCGATTGTCAAGACGATGGAGGATAGGGACAACATCTAGCGCGACGCGTTGGCCACCGGCGCTCGCTCCGTCGTTTCAGCCTTGAGCTGAAGTTCCTGGATGACCTCTTGACCATACCGGATGAGCGCCCCGCTCTTCTCGGCATCCCCGACACCCGAGAGATCCACGACGCCCTCGCAGTAGGCAAGGATCAACGCATTGGCGAGATCCACCGGCTTGGCCTTGGGATTCTGCGCGAGCATGCTATCGGCTTGTGCGATCGCCGCGGGGGCGAGGAAATTCACGTCCGGCTTGCCCCGAATCTGTACGGCCGCCGCAACCAACGACGCAGGCACGCGCGAGTTGTCATTGGCCGGGCATTTGAGCGCCGGTTGCCAACCGGGGTCGCGTTCCGCAAGCGAATAGCCGACCGGGACGGCCCAGATGATGCCGACATCGGGCTCGGCCTCCGCCACCACGCTCTGATTGGACAGGTACGAGGTGATGTCGAGCGCAAACCGCTTGACTGCCAGGCTCTTCTCTTGATCCGACCCGCCGCTCTTGGCCACGACAGGGCAGTAGGCAGCCACGAGATTGTTGACTATGTC
>DATLQP010000141.1:0-4512 GCA_035535155.1 Propionibacteriaceae bacterium | reverse complement strand
TCGGTTTCCACCACGTTTGGCGGGGTGCCGCGGGTATGAGTGGGACCAGGATCGCCGATCGCGCACTGCACTGCTGCGTACGGCGGCACCCTAACCTCGACGGAGCGTCCGGGATGCCAAGCAGCCAGAATTGCGGCGAGGGTACGAGTACAGCGAGCAAGTGCGCTGCGCTGCAGCGCAGCTGGCGCCACCTCCGGGACTGATCGACTGAGGTCGTCGGTGTGCACGACAAGTTCAATGATCCGCGTGGCCAGATAGTCCTCAGTCGTCGTGGGACCTCGTCGCGTCATGATCACCTCGGTCGGTCGAAGACCCGAATCCAGCCGAACTGCAAGATCATCAATGGCCAACGCCAGGCGTGCCAGGAGCTCCGGGCCAGCGACACCGGCAGATGCCTCGAGCGTTGCTTCCATGATCATCTCGACATCGCGCCGATAGCGGCTGACGAACTCATGGATCGGGAGAGCAGCGGCCTTGGTCGGCTGATCCAGCGACGCTACGAGGCCGGTGTGCACAAGGATCAGATGGCCGATGAGCCGTCGCACCGTCCAGTCCGGCAACACGGTGGGCCGCTCAAAGGTCTCTGTCGGCAACCCCTGCAACCACCCCAGAACACTTCGGGACTGCTCCAGCAAGGCCTCCTGCGGGCGGGTACGCGCCGTTGCCACCATGAAAGACCTCCGCCGTGACGCTACCAGAGCAGTCACGGCGGAGGTTGATCGTGCTCGATGCTTCACAACAGGTTGACTGGGTCTCAGCACGCGGTTGAGGCCATGACCGCTGCACCCCCACTTCTATACGTCGTGGAATTCGGACGCGTGCCTCTCGCGAATATCCCAAGCGTTGGACGGACCAACCCGGACGCGCTCAGTAGCATCGAGGACGATGATTCGAATCGAGACGACACGAGGCACGCTGGCGCGGCGAGGGTTCGTCGACGCCGAGGCGGCGGAACGAGTCATCGAGCACTGGGACGACGAGCATGAGCCGCTGTTGGACGTGCTCGCCCAATGTGCAGATCCAGACCACGCACTGGCAAGTGTGGACCGGCTCTGCGAGCGAATTCCGGACTTGCTGTCGAGGTTGGTCGCCAGCCCCGTGCTGGCTCGGCAGCTGATCATGGTGCTGGGTGCCAGCAACAACTTGACGCTTCACCTGCTCGCTCATCCGGAACACATCGAGCTGCTCACCGAAGAGCTGGACAAAGTGTCTGCTGAAGCGCTGCGGCGTGAGCTGTTGGAGGCCACAGGCGCCGACCCCGAATCCGCCAGACCGGTAGCGACCGACCCTACTGGCGATCAGCTGCGGATCGCCTATCGGGGAGCACTGCTGCGTATCGCTGCGCGCGATCTGTGTGCACCCGAGCCGCTCGAGACAGTCGCCGATGTTGCCGATGAGCTTTCCGACCTGGCCGATGCCACCTTGGAGGCGGCGTTGTCGATCAGTCGCCTCAAGCTCGGGGATAACGCCCTGAAGACGCGGCTGGCGGTCGTCGGACTTGGCAAGTGCGGCGCTCAGGAGCTGAACTACGTCAGCGATGTCGACGTCCTCTTCGTGGCCGAGCCGGTGGTGGACTCCGATGGCACGTCGCTGGTCACCAATGATCAGGCTGTTCAGATCGCCACCCGGATGGCGGCGGAGATGACCCGGATCTGTTCGGCTCACACGTCTGCGGGAACCATCTGGGAGGTCGACGCGGCACTCAGGCCGGAGGGCAAGGCGGGCCAGCTGGTACGCACCATGTCCAGTCACCGCATCTATTACGAAAAGTGGGCCAAGACCTGGGAGTTCCAGGCGATGCTCAAGGCCCGACCGGCTGCCGGTGATCGAGATCTCGGGCAGGCATTCGTTGATCTTGTGGCACCAATGGTGTGGAGCGCGGCGGAGCGGGAAAACTTCGTCGCTGATACCCAGGCAATGCGCAAGCGCGTCGTGGCGCACATTCCGGCGCGCGATCAAGGTCGGGAGCTCAAGCTCGGCGAGGGTGGCTTGCGCGACGTCGAGTTCTCCGTCCAGCTACTCCAGTTGGTGCACGGTCGGGCGGACGAGCGTCTCCGGACGCGCGCCACCCTGCCGGCACTCAAGGCTTTGATCGACAACGGCTACGTGGGCCGCGAGGACGGTAAGGGGTTCGCGCTGGCGTACCGGTTCCTTCGTACGCTGGAGCATCGCATCCAGCTCTATCAGCTCCGGCGCACTCACCTGCTCCCGAACAATGATCCTGATCTACGCCGGCTCGGACGCTCGCTTGGCTACAAGGACCCGGTGAAGGAGCTGCTGAACACCTGGCGCCATACTGCGCAGCGGGTACGCCGGCTGCACGAACGGCTCTTCTACTCTCCACTACTCGACACGGTGGCCAAGATTCCGTCCAACGAGCTGAGGCTGACGCCTGACGCGGCGCTCGACCGGCTCAAGGCGCTCGGCTATGCCGACCCGACGGCAGCGCTGCGCCATATCGCCGTACTCAGTCAGGGGGTCACCAGGCAAGCTGAGATCCAGCGCCAGCTGTTGCCGGCCATGCTGGGCTGGTTCGCCAGTGCGCCCAATCCTGATCATGGCCTCCTGGCGTTTCGTCAGGTGTCGGAGGCGCTGGGCACTACGCCGTGGTACTTGCGGGCACTCCGCGACGAAGGTGCGATGGCAGAGCGGCTAGCCCGCATTCTTGCTTCCAGTCGGTACGCGGTGAAGCTGCTCAACCGAGCTCCTCAGACCGTGCAGATGCTCGCTGATGATCAACAGCTGCGGCCCCGATCACTGGCCGAGCTGAAGGCGGAGATGCACGTGGCTGCCGGGCGGCAAAGCAACAGCGTCGCGGCGGTCGAAGCGATACGTGCGATCCGTAGGCGTGAGCTGTTTCGCGTCGCAGCCGGTGATCTGCTGGGGGAGTACGACGTGCTCGATGTCGGTGCGGCACTGACCGACCTGGCGTCAGCCACGATCGACGCGACGTTGGCGGTTGCTCAGCAAAACTCGGCTGAGCCGGTGCCGCGGATCGCCGTCATTGCGATGGGGCGGTGGGGCGGTCGGGAAATGTCGTACGCCTCGGATGCAGACGCCATGTTCGTCATGGAGGATGCCAGCAACGGCGACCCCACCAAGGTTGCGACCGCGGTGATCAACGAGATGCGCACCTTGCTGACCCGACCCAGCGCAGATCCGGCCCTCAGCATCGATGCCGACCTGCGGCCGGAGGGCAAGGGCGGCGCGCTGACTCGCTCTCTCACCGCTTATCGGAACTATTACGGCCGATGGTCCTCGACGTGGGAGCTCCAGGCGTTGGTTCGCGCTGACGCGCTCGCGGGTGATGAGGAGCTTGGCAGGGCCCTGATGACCGAGATCGACGCGCATCGCTGGCCGGAAGGTGGCCTGAGTGCCTCGCAGCTGACCGAAGTCCGCAAGCTGAAGGCGCGTGTCGAGGCCGAACGCCTGCCGCGCGGTGCTGACCCCGCCAAGCACACCAAGCTGGGTCCGGGCGGCATCGCCGACGTGGAGTGGACCGTTCAGCTGCTTCAGCTACAACATGCCTATCGGCTTCCCGCGCTCCGCTCCACGCGGACGATCGCGGCTCTCCGCGCCGCGCGTGATGCTGGAGTCATTGACGGGATGGACGCTGGTCACTTGGAGGCGGCCTGGACCCTGGCTAGCCGGATTCGCAACCAGATCATGTTGATGCGCGGCCGCGGCTCCGATTCGTTACCCAGCGACAACCGGGAGCTAGCTAGCCTTGCCGAACTGCTCGGCTACCGGCCGGGGGAGTCCTCTCACCTGCTGGCGGACTACCGCCGGGTGACTCGGCGAGCCAGGAACGTTGTGGAGCGGGTCTTCTGGGGATTCAGCTAGCCCAACCCAACCCAATCTGCCCCTGCACTCGTCGTGCGTAACCCGTAGCCGGCCTGGGTAAAAGCGACTCAGGCTACGGAGAAGGCCGCACAAGAGGAGGTGACCACCCTCGCGGTCTATGCGGTCGCGACTGTGCTCACGGCGTTCGCACCCAATCCGGCGTGGTACTTCGCGTGCCGGTTCTTGACCGGTGCCGGGATCGGCGGCGAGTACGCCGCGATCAACTCTGCGATTGACGAGCTGATTCCCGCGCACTACCGGGGTCGAGTGGACATCGTGATCAATGGCTCGTTCTGGGTGGGTGCCGTCGGCGGGGCATTGCTGACCATCCCGCTGCTGGACCCGACGCTTGTCAATCCCTCGATCGGCTGGCGGCTGGCGTTCGGCCTAGGTGCCGTCCTTGCGGTCGGGGTGTTGCTCGTACGGCGGAACGTGCCGGAGAGCCCTCGTTGGCTCTTCATCCATGGTCGGGAACGCGAGGGCGACCGCATTGTCGCCGAAATCGAGGGGCAGGTACGCGCAGAGGAAGGCGAACTTCCCGAACCATCAGGGACGATCACCGTACGGCAGCGGCGCTCGATCGGTATAGGGCTGATCGCCCGCTCGGTGTTCACGCTCTACCCACGGCGTACCATGCTGTGCTTCGCGCTCTTCATTGGCCAGGCGTTC
>DATLQP010000140.1:0-23892 GCA_035535155.1 Propionibacteriaceae bacterium | reverse complement strand
AGATCAACGCGACCGCCGAGGGATACTTCGACGATTCATCGGTGTTGCCAGGGTCCGCATTTGCCCCGAAGAACACCGCACCATCCGGTGTCACCTCATGCACGATCTTCCCGCTGCCCTTGTTGATGATCTCCGACACGTTACGCAAGGCCCTCAGATGGTCCTTGATCGGCCCGAACTGCCCGGCGGCAACCGACGCGAATGCGGTGTATTCACCGTCGGTGCCGAACAACCACGTGTAGTCCGGCCAACCGGCGCCGAGCCAACGCATGGACTTCAGCGTGCCCGCCGGCGGCGGGTACGCCTGACCGGCATTGACAGCCCGGAGCCGCAAATCGTCAACCCGCTGCTCCGAAGCGGCCAGCATCTGCTTGGACCAGGCCACACTCTGCGTGAGCAGCGGGTTGCCAGGCAGCGAGACCTCGCTCAGGGTGTCCACGCGCTGGCGATATCCCACTACGGCCCGGATGGCAGCCTCGGGGTTGCCGAGCGCCTTGCGTAGCTCAGCGCGGGCCTGAGTCGGGCCGGAGGTCGAGCCGCCGACGCCGAACCATACAGTCTTGACCTTGCCGGCTCGCAGCTTGATCTTGTAGCCGAGCTGGCCGCCCGCGCCCTTTCCGTACTTGGTGTCATCGCAGCGTTCCGGCTGCGGCGGTGCGCTGGGCCCCGAGGCTGGGCAGATCACTGCCGGGTCCTGCGGGCCGCGGAAGTCCTTGCCTGTCTTGGTCGCGAACGGGGACAGGTCGCTTCCGAAGGCGGCAGCCCAATCGTGGGACTCGAAGTTCGGCGACTTCGGCGTGCCCTTGTCCCGGAACAGCAGGTGCTTGCCACGGACGGACACCGAATCAGCAAGGTTCACCAGTGTCTGACTGGGCTCGGTCTCTCCCCACGGGTAAGACGACAGCAGCTCGGAGTGTGCGTCCGCACGCAATGTGATGGTCCGGGTGCGCTCGGAGCGCAGCGTGAGCCCGACGAGGGCGCCGGAAACGCCGCGCGGCACGAAGTCGGTGCGGCTCGCCGATACGCCGTGGGTGGTCGGCAGGTCGGCTCGTACGTAGCCCCATCCCGAGGTGGTCTTGGTGGCCTTGCCGATCCAGTCGCCGTTGATGTTGAACCACATGCCGTCGAGCAGCTTGAGGTTGGGTAGCCAGTAGCCGCCCATTTCGCCACGGGTATGGAACCCAGCGGCGGGATAGCTGCCGTCGGCCGCGCCGAGAGCCCAGGCCCGATCGCCAGTCACGACAAATCGACGATCCGAGAGACGACTCGTCTCGGACAATTCGGGTGATCGGGCGATGGAGGGATCGACGACCGGGCCGGGAGCGGCCTGGGCGGGCACCGTGAGAGGTGCCGTGATGAGTAAAAGGGAACAGGCTGCGGTAGCGCAGACAGCGAGGCTCCCCCGAGAAGTGCGATGCACAGTTTGCCTCTCCGTTGAACTAGCTCTTCGTTGAACTGCATGCGCGCAACGCGTCGCTCGAGAGGGAAGTAAGTGCGCTCAGCGCACAAATCGAGACCGTAGAGCGCGTCTCGCGCACAGGACCTTGATCTTCCTATCGGCTTGGCGACAGGCGGCGCAAGGGTGCAACAGAATTATTGAGTCGGAACAAATTTGAGGGCGTGAGATGCGAGTGTCGGAAACACGAACTAAGCGGCAGCCAGGCGCGAAACGCAGCGAGCGGAGCGAGCAATCAAACACTGCGCAAGCAACAAGCCCGAACAAATTGCGCGATCGAGCAAGATGGGCCCATGCGTGGCGCTCGGGCAGCAGCATCAGGGCTGATCGTCGCGCTCTTGTGTGTGATCGTGCCCGTTCCGACGTACGCCCAAGAGCAGGTGATCGAAACTGCGCTGCGGGTTCGGGGTACGCCTGAGCCGGATGGCAAGCCGGTTGAGCTCGACGCGACGATCCTGACCGCCGACCCAGGTACGCCGCACCCGGCGATCGTGCTGGCGCACGGGTTCGGCGGTACCAAAGCCGACAGCGAGCCGACCGCTCGCACACTTGCGCTGGCCGGCTACACCGTGATCATCTACACCGCCCGCGGCTTTGGTGCCTCCGGCGGCCTGATCCACCTGGACAATCCCGCGTACGAGGGAGCCGATGCCCGGAAGCTGGTCGATCTTGCCGCCAGCCGTCCCGAGGTTGCCAAGAACGGCAACGATCCAGTGATCGGCTTCGCCGGGGCGTCGTATGGCGGAGCGCTCGCCTTTCTTGCCGCCGGACTTGACCCTCGCGTCGACGCGATCGTGCCCGCGTTCACCTGGCACAGCCTGCGACAGGCGCTTTTCCCGCAGTACCAGGTGGCCGGTGCAGCCCAATCGCCGGCCGATGTCGCTCCAGTCAACCGGCAAGGTGTCTTCAAGCAACGCTGGGCCTCTTTGTTGTTCTCCAATGCTGCTGGTCGACCGGATGGGAGTAATGATCAGGCGCAGAATCAAGATCAGCTATGCGGTCGATTCGACCCGGCGCTGTGTCAGGGCTATCTCGAGGCAGCCGAGACCGGCAAGGCCGATGCACAGCTGAGTGCGTTGCTAGACAAGTCCGGCTTGGAAAAGATCGTGCCGGCGATCCAGGCGCCGACGCTGATCATTCAGGGTGAGGACGACACCCTGTTTCCGCTTGACCAAGCCGACGCGAACTTCCGGGCCTTGCCTGCCACGACGCCGACCGCGATGAAGTGGGTGGCCGGCGGCCATGATGGCGAGATCTCCGTCGACCCGCTGATCAATGATCTGGAGGAATGGTTCGGCCGCTACCTGAAGCGGGACGGCAGCGCTCCCGACGCCTCGTTCTCCCTGCTCATGCCTGAGACATCGCTGCTTGGACAAGATCGTGGCACTCGCGAACCTCAGACCCTCCTTGCGCAGTCCTATCCGGGCCGCGGATCCGATCTCGCGGTCCAGCGGGTACGACTCGCCGGCCAGCAGCAGAGCATCGTGGCCCCACCGGGTGGGGCGCCGGCCGCACTGACCAACCTTCCGGGCACCGCCGGTGCTTTCGGCCGAGCCTCCAGCGTTGCCGGCTACGCCCTCGGTGTACTTCCTGGTCAGTCAGCACGCTTCACCAGCGAGCCGCTAACCTCGCCATTGACCTTGATCGGAAGCAGTCGATTCGACCTCGAGGTGACCGGAACTACCCCAACGGCAACCATCTTCGCGTCGCTGTGGGATCTCGGACCCGACATCGAACGCACGGAGAGCGACCGAAGGAGCGTCGCGCCGAGCTCGGCGGTGCTTCCGCAACTGCAGGTCGCCCCAGTGAACCTGACAGGGCTCGATCCCAATAGACCGCTTCGCGTGACGGTCGCGCTGCCGGCGATCACGCACCAGGTTCCGGTAGGCCACCGCCTTCAGCTGATCGTCGCCACGACCGACCAGGCGTACGCGAACCCGGTGCGGGCGGCCAACTATGACCTGAGGCTGGCGGGCGAACCGGACGTCACGATCCCCGTACTGGCAACGACGGCACTGAATGGCACCACTCTGAACGTGCCAATTCCGTTGATCATCGTCGTTGCCGCGCTCCTGCTCGCCTCCCTGATCGCTGCGCTATGGCTTCGGCGCCGTCGCCGAGAGATTTCCGACGCCCCAGAACTCGCCGGCATCCCGCTAGTCGTGAACGATGTGAGGAAGACCTACGGCGACGGGTTCCGCGCGGTGGACGGTGTGTCTTTCCGCGCTGAGCCGGGTCAGGTGGTAGGGCTGCTGGGACCCAACGGCGCGGGCAAGACGACTGTGATCCGCATGTTGGTTGGTCTGATTCGGCCGGACTCAGGCTCGATCTACATCCACGGTATGCCGGTGCACGCAGGTGCCGATGTCCTCAGTTCGGTTGGCGCGTTCATCGAGGGTCCCGGTTTCCTGCCGCATCTGAGCGGCATGGCTAACCTCATGGCGTACTGGCAGGCCACCGGACGGCCGCTCGAGGAGGCTCATCTCGACGAAGCCTTGGAGATCGCGGGCCTGGGTGCGGCCATCAACCGGAAGGTGCGCGGCTACAGCCATGGGATGCGCCAGCGGCTCGGCATCGCCCAAGCAATGCTGGGATTGCCTGCACTGCTGGTGCTGGACGAGCCAACCAACGGTCTCGACCCACCTCAGATCAAGGCGATGCGCGCCGTGTTGGCCGACTACACGGCGGCGGGGCGAACCGTCGTCGTTTCCTCACACCTGCTGTCCGAGGTCGAGCACACGTGCAGCCATGTCGTCCTGATGGACAAGGGCAAGGTCGTCCTCACCGGGGCAGTCCAAGAGCTCACGGCCAGCGACACAGTGACCTTGATCGGACTGAGCAATGGCGCCGATATCCGCGCCGCTGGTCGAAGCCTGCAGGCCCGCGGTCTGCGTGCAGAGCCTGAGGGTAGGCAGCTTCGGGTCACCGGCGACCTGCCACGTCAGGAAATCGTGGCAGAGCTCGTTGCAGCCGGGTACGGCGTCGAGTCGGTCGACGGCCATCGGCAGCTCGAGGAAGTTTTCATGACCTTGGTGGGCACGGCGAGTCAGGGGCCGGAAGACAGCGACGAAGGCGTGGTATGAGCGCCACGACGAGGTCACAGAACACGGGCAGCACGACGATCACCAGATCGGCGCTGCCCTTGCGCGCTGAGATCGGACGCCAACTGCGCCGTCGGCGCACTATCGGCATTTTCATCGTGCTCACCATCTTGCCGCTGGTGCTGCTTCTGGCGTTTTGGCTCGGCAATGACGGCGCCGACTCAGGCGAACGCGGTTTCGTCGATCTGGCCCAGGAGAGTGGAGCCAATCTGGTGATCTTCACTCTCTTCGCCTCCACCAGCTTCCTGCTGATCGTGATCGTCGCCTTGTTCGCCGGCGATACGGTTCCCTCGGAGGCGAGCTGGGCCAGCCTGCGCTACTTGTTGGCTGCTCCGGTACGCCGCGAGCGTCTCTTGCGGCAAAAGCTGGTCGTCGCGGCTCTTTCCTCGGTGGTCGCCTTCGTGTTCCTGCCCGCCTGGACTGTCCTGGTTGGCGGCATCGCGTACGGCTGGGGTCCCTACGTCGGCCCCACTGGGAGCCAGATCGGCTGGCCGGACTTCAGCGGGCGGCTGCTGATCATCGTCGGCTATTTGCTGCTCGAGCTCTCCGTGGTCGGCGCGTTTGCATTCATGCTTGGAGTTCTCACCGATGCGCCCCTCGCTGCAGTCGGTGGTGCGGTGCTGCTGATGATCTTGTGTGCGATCCTTGACTCGATCACCGCCTTGGGCAGTATCAGAGAGGGTCTACCCGGGCATTATGCCTATGCCTGGGCCGACGCCCTAGCACCGATCATCGACTATTCGGACATGATCACCGGCGCACTCTGGTCGATCGGATACGCGATTATCGCTGTGTGGTTCGCGGCGTGGCACTTCCTCCGTAAGGACATCACGAGCTGAACCGGGCAGCACGGCCCCGATGCCGGGTGCGAAACTCGCCCCATGGACGTCTTGCAGATCGCGCAGCACGCCGATGACCTTGCTCGTGCGAGGGCCTTCTACGAGCGCTTGCTCAACGCACCACCCGTCGCCTTCTTCGATCCGCCTGGCTTGCTGTTCTTCCAATCAGGTCAAGTACGGCTGCTTCTCGAGCAGGGTGCGGCGAGTGCCCTCGTCTACTTCAAGGTCGACGACGTACGCGTGACGATCGAATCGCTGCGTAGTGACGGCGTAGAAGTCGTCGCGGAGCCGGCGCTCATCTTCAGCCACACCGATGACAGCCTTGGACCCGCCGGCGCGGATGAATGGATGGCGTTCGTCAAGGACTCCGAAGGCAACACCGTTGGTCTGGTGAGTCACCACAGACCGGAGCATGCTTGAGGCCCTGCCTCAGGCATTTGGGCGCGGCTACCCGTTTGTCAGTTCGCATCTTGTTGGGAGCTTCTGGCAGAATGCATGGCGCATTCGTTGTCGTTCGGTCCCTCTCAATCCGTACGACTCGGATCCATTGAAATCATCGCGTGCGCGCCCCACCGCGTGGGATGGGATCACCCCAGAGCGCGGCCGGTCTACGAACCGGTCGCCACATCATCACAGGAGTAACCACACACGTGGCTGTCAAGATACGTCTCAAGCGATTCGGCAAGATCCGTTCGCCGCACTACCGCATTGTCGTTGCTGACTCACGGACCAAGCGGGATGGTCGCGCCATTGAGGAGATCGGCAAATACCACCCGAAGAACGACCCGTCCCTCATCGAGGTCGACTCCGAGCGCGCGCAGTACTGGCTCTCGGTCGGAGCCCAGCCAACCGAGGCTGTGATCGCGCTGCTGAAGCGCACCGGTGACTGGCAGAGACATTCAGGTGACGCGTCGCCGTCAGGTGTCCTGCCGCAACCGGTGAAGCCGAACAAGACCGACACGTTCAACGCCGCACTTGCCGACGCGGGCCAGGAACCCAAGGCGGCCGCCGGCGGGACGGCGAAGAAGTCCGCGTCCAAGCCCGCGCGCACTAAGACCGCCGAGGCTGCGGTGGAAGGCACTCCGGAGGAGGCCCAGCAGGCGGCCAAAGCCGGCGTCGCCGACGCTGAGGCCAGCGAGTCCTAAATGCTCGCCGATGCACTCGAACATCTGATCCGGGGGATCGTCTCCCATCCTGACGATGTCACGGTCAAGGACAAGGAACTGCGCCGCGGTCGGATGCTCGAGGTGCGAGTCAGTCCGGACGATGTTGGCAAGGTCATCGGTCGCTCAGGCCGCACGGCCACCGCCTTGCGCACTGTGATCAGTGCGCTGGCGGGAAGCCAGGACGTACGCATCGATTTCGTCGATGTTGACAAGGTCGCTCGTCGCGGTGCCGCTGGCCGTCGCCGCTGAGTCGGACACGCCGGACGCGCGGAGCGAGCATTTGAACCCCGGATCGTGCGCCGCTGTGCTGAGGAGGAGCGAGCGGACGTGTTCTTGGTCTGCGAGTGACGACGAAGTAGGCGGATGCCGAGCGCGATCCGCAGCGAGCGGAGCGAGCAATTGAACACCGTCGTCGGTGTCATCGGACGGGCCCACGGCGTACATGGCGAGGTCGCGGTCGTACTGCGCACCGACGAGCCGGAGAGGCGGTTCGCTCCTGGTCAGATGCTCGAGGACGAGGCCGGCACCCGCCGTTTCACCGTGACGTCGGTTCGTGATCATTCCGGCCGTTTGCTGGTCAGATTCGCCGAGGTGGTCGATCGAGAAGCTGCCGAAGCGGTACGCGGGACGCTTCTGATCGCCGCCGTCGAGCCCGACGAACGGCCGATCGACCCGGAAGAGTTCTACGACCGGCAGCTGGTCGGGCTGCGGGTCTGCAGGCACGACGGTGTCGAGATCGGCACCATTAGTTCCGTGCTTCACCTGCCAAGCCAGGAGGTGTTGGAGGTCGAGACGGCCAGCGGTCCGCGGCTGGTGCCATTCGTCACCGCACTGGTGCCAGACATTGATCTTGAGACCGGGTGTCTGACTATCGCCGACGTCGCCGGGTTGCTGGATGATCGGAAGGATGCCGATGAAGATTGACATCATCTCGATCTTCGTCGAGTACCTTCAGCCGCTGCGCCTTTCCCTGGTCGGCAAGGCCATCGAGAGCGGAATCGTCAACGTCGGCGTACATGATCTTCGCAGCTGGACCGCCGACCGGCACCGAACCGTGGATGACACACCGTACGGAGGAGGCGCGGGAATGGTGATGCGTCCGGAGCCGTGGGGGCTGGCGCTGGATGCGCTGACGGCCGGGCAGCACGATCCCCGATTGCTGGTGATGTCCCCGTCCGGCAGAACGTTCAACCAGTCTCTCGCGCAAGAGCTGGCGGGGGAGCGGCAGCTGATCTTTGCCTGTGGGCGCTACGAAGGGATCGACGCTCGGGTCGTCGAGGATGCGGCGCGTCGGATGCGGGTGGACGAGCTCAGCATCGGCGACTACGTGCTCAGCGGCGGGGAGGTCGCGGCCATGGTGGTGATCGAAGCTGTGGTGCGCCTACTACCAGGAGTGATCGGCAATCCCGAGTCGTTGGTTGAGGAATCGCACGGCATGGAGAACGAGGGTCTGCTGGAAGGTCCGGTCTATACCAAGCCACCCAGCTGGCGAGGCCTTGACGTCCCCGAAGTTTTGCTGAGTGGCCACCACGAGAGGATCGTTGCGTGGCGTCGCGAACAGGCATTCGCGCGGACTCAGCAGCGCCGGCCGGATCTGCTGACACGGTCTGATCCGACGGAAGGGCTTGGCTGACGTGCAGGAGAGTCTGCAATGGACGGCGCCGTCGCTGGATGTCCTGCTTCAGGGTGCCACCGAACGGGTGCCGGTGCACTCCACCGACGCCAAGTCCGGAGCGTCCTTCGAAAAGTTGATCATCGATGGACGTCAATGTTTCCTCAAGTTGGTGTCGGCCGAGGACGACTGGATCATGCGGGTGACCGGCAATACGCAGTGGGAGTTCAAGGTCTGGCAGGCCGGTCTGTACCAACGCGCACCCTCCGTTATTGATCATGCGATGATCGGCATGGCGCTCGACGACTCGGGTGAGGCGCCTCGAGTCGCAATGCTGATGCATGATCGGTCGGCGGACCTGGTGCCACCAGGAGACGACCTCATTCCGAGCTCTCAGCACGGGGCGTTCGTCCAGCACTTGGCGATCATGCACGCCACGAACCTGGGCTGGCACGATGATCTTGGTCTGTACCCGCTGGCCCGGCGCCCGTTGTTCTTCGCACCGGCCACCATCGCCCGTGAACTCGCCCGGGCTGACGTGTCGCCGACACTCCGCGTCGCCGATCGGGGCTGGGCGTTGCTGTCCGAGCGCGATGCTGCCTTGTCCGAGCTGGTGTGGGACGTGCATCGGGATCCCACCACAGTTGCAGAGCTGCTGGCCGAGACTCCGCAGACCTTCATCGCTGGCGACTGGAAGATGGGCAATCTCGGTAGCCGGCCTAGCGGGGAGACCGTGGTACTGGACTGGGCGTACCCGGGAGAAGCACCACCCGCCTGGGAGCTGGCCTGGTACCTGGCTCTGAATCGGGCACGTATCCCCGAGAGCAAGGCCGACACCATTGCGCATTACCGGCAGGCACTCGAGGACTCCGGTGTTGAAACCGACCTCTGGTGGGAGCGGCAGCTCGATTTATGCCTCTTGGCGATGACAGCCACCATCGGCTGGGAGAAGGCGGTCGGCGACGCCGATGAGCTGGCCTGGTGGTCGGAGCGGAGCCAACGGGCGGCCGCCCGCTGGCTCTCCTGAGCTTGTCACGAGCCTGTCATGAAAGCTGTGGTCTATCGGCAGATCCAAGAGATGCCGGAGATCGCCGAGCTTCCGGAGCCGCCGTGCCCGAGCGACGGCGTCGTCGTCGCCGTCCGGGCCACCGGTCTCTGCCGCAGTGACTGGCACGCCTGGATGGGACACGAGCCAGTGCCGCTGCCGCATGTGCCCGGTCATGAGTTCGCCGGCGTCATCGACCAGGTCGGCGCTGGCATCGATGGATGGTCGGTCGGCGATCGCGTGACCGCTCCGTTCGTCTACGCGTGCGGAACGTGCGCACAATGCCGGGCAGGTGACCACCAGATCTGCGACCGGCAGGAACAGCCGGGGTTCAGCCGATGGGGCTCGTTCGCCGAGCGGGTCGTGGTTACACACGCTCAGACGAACCTGGTCCGGCTCCCGGACGCGCTGGGCTTCGCGGAGGCCGCGTCTCTAGGCTGCCGCTTCGCCACGGCGTATCGCGCCGTGGTTGTCCAGGGGCGACTGGCCGCAGGCGAGACGCTGCTGGTGAGCGGCTGCGGCGGTCTGGGGCTCGCCGCAATCCAGATCGGCGTCTCGCTCAGGGCTCGGGTCGTGGGCGTGGACCCTTTCCCGGCGGCGCGGGCGGCGGCCGAACAGCTGGGGGCGCGAACCGCGTCCACGGCCGCGGAAGCCCGAGCTCTCGTCGACGGAGCGCACGTAGCCCTGGACGCGTACGGGTCTGCCGAATCCGCCGAGGCCGCCTACGCCTCGCTGCGCAAGCGCGGCCGGCACATCCAGGTCGGCCTGTTGGCCGGCGCTGCTGCTTTCCCGCGGTTGGACCTCGGCCGAGCCATCGCCGAGGAACTCGAGATCCGCGGCAGTCACGGCATGGCCGCCCACGAGTACCCGGCCATGCTTGCCCGCATCGCGGCCGGCGACCTCGATCCGGGAATGAGCATCGGCGGACGCATCGGCCTGGACAAGCTGCCCTCCGCCCTCGCCGAGATGTCGGCAGCGCCGACGAGCGCGGGCTTCTTGGTCGTCGAGCTCTAGTCCGTGGTCTGGATCGAGCCATGGACATCTGAAACGCGAGCGCACGCTGGTCCGCCGCAGACGTCCGAGCCGGTGCCGTGATCATGATGCAAGGCGGTTTCCGGCTCCTGCACCTCAGGTACCACGCGTGGCGTACCCCCAGTCAGCTGACCGCGGGACTCGCGACGGCCGACAACTCGGCCAGATCCTCCTCGCTCAACTCCAGATCGGCCGCCCGCATGTTTTCCTCAAGATGAGCGACCGAGGACGTTCCGGGAATAAGCAGGACGTTGTCGGCCCGGGCCAGCAGCCACGCCAGTCCGACCTGGCTCGGTTGCGCGGCGAGCCGGGAAGCCACGGCCTGGACCGCCGGCTGGTCGGTGACCTTCGGCAGGCTGGGGAAGGCCGAGCCCAGCGGGAAGAACGGCACGTACGCGATGCCGTCGGCCGTGCACCGCTCCAGGACCTCGACATCACCTTGGTCGATCAGGCTGAACGGATTCTGCACGCAGACGATGCGGGCCAGCCGGATGGCCATCTCGACCTCGGACGGGGAGGCGCTGGAGATTCCCACCCCGGCGATCTTTCCCTCGTCCCGGAGGCTGACCATCTCGCCCAGCTGGTCTTCGAGAGGCACTCGCGCCTGGTCTCCCTCCTCTGCGTGGGGCAGCAACCGCAGGTTGACGGCGGTGAGCCGGTCCACTCGCATCGACCGCAGGTTGTCCTCCACTCCGGCGCGCAGTTCGGCCGGGCTCTGTGCAGGAAGCCAGTTGCCCTTGTCGTCGCGTACGGCGCCGACCTTTGAGACCAGCGCTAGGTCGTCCGGGTACGGGTAGAGCGCCTCGCAGATCAGCTTGTTGGCGACGTTCGGTCCGTAGTATTGGGCGGTGTCGATGTGGTTGACCCCGACCTCGACGACCCGGCGGAGAAGCCGGATCGCCTCGTCTCTATCCCTCGGCGGGCCGAACACGCCAGGCCCACACAGTTGCATCGCGCCGTAGCCCAGACGACGCACCGTACGGTCGGCCAGGGTGAAGGTATCTCTCACTGGATCGACGCTACCTCCGCAGTCGATCTGGCCGCCCGGCTGCTCCAGGCCCAGCAATCGGCCGCCCGCTGGCTGTCGTGAGTCTGTAACGAATCGGGGTTTCGCGACGACTGAGAGTGGAGAAACCGCCGTGTGGAGGAAACATGTCCAATCAGCCAGTCACTCGCGACTACCCGCAGTCGATGACGCCAATCAACCACATCGAGCCGGTGCCACGCCGAATCCGCGCCACCCTCGGTGGACGGACGGTTCTGGACACTGTGTCGGCGCTTTATGTCTGGGAATGGAACAAATATCCCCAGTACTACATCCCACTCGCCGATGTTGATCGATCCGTGCTGGTGGATGAGCAACACCCACAGAAGCTCAGCCGGGGCACGGCGCGACGGCACGCACTCCAGGTCGATGGCATCTCCCGTCCGGCCGCAGCCAGAATCTACGGCGCTGACGCGCATCCGGGACTCGCCGACACGGTGCGGTTTGAGTGGGCGGCTCTCGATGCCTGGTTTGAAGAAGACGAGCAGGTCTATGTTCACCCGCGCAACCCGTACACCAGAGTGGACGCGCTGCGCTCGACCCGATCGGTCCGGATCGAGCTGGACGGTGTGCTCCTGGCCGATTGTCGATCACCGGTGATGGTGTTCGAGACGGCGCTGCCGACCCGCTACTACATCAACCCGACCGATGTCAGCTTCGAGTATTTGTTCCCGACCGATACTGTCACCGAGTGCCCGTACAAGGGCACGACCGGCGGCTACTGGTCGGCACGGATTACGGATCCGACGACGGGATCGGTGGTCGAACACCAGGATCTGGCATGGATGTACACCTTCCCGACCCGTCAACTGTTGCCGATCAGTGGGCTGATTGCGTTCTACAACGAGCGGGTCGACACCTTTCTGAACGGTGAGCTGCTTCTCCGGCCCAAGACTCACTTCTTTCCGTGATCGACGCTCCGGGCCGGGTCCCCGTTACTCGCCGGTCGTGCCGTCGATGGCCTCACGAAGCAGGTCCGCGTGACCGTTGTGGCGGGCGTACTCCTCGATCAGGTGTATCAAAACCCAGCGTAGATTTCGCGGCCGACCGGTGGTGCCTCGGGCAAGATCAGCGACGTCGGCGAAGCTCGCGGTGACGCGACGAGATTCAGCGACCGCGGCGTCGTAGCCAGTCCAGACATCTTCCACCGGCGCTGAATCGAGATTGTCGAAGTCGCCGTCTGGGTCGGCTTCGCTCCAGTACTGCGGCGTATAGGGCTGTCCGTCGAGCATTCGGATGAACCAATTGTGCTCAACTTCGGTCAAGTGGCGGACCAGCCCGAGCAGGGACAACCCGGACGGTGCAACGGGTCGCCGCTTGAGTTGCTCGTCGCTCAGCCCGGCACACTTCATGCGGAATGTCGCACGGTGGTAGTCGAGATACTGCGTCAGCATGTCTCGCTCGTCACCCTGGAGATTTGGATCAACCCGCTCGATTCCGAGAACAGTCTGCATCGAACCGACCATGGCATCACGCTAGCCGTCTCGCCGGCGGCAAGCGCGGAATCCCGGAGCTGCGCTGCGGCCAGCTACACACATGTGGCTAAAAACACCAGTGATCACACTGGCCTCAGGTCGCCCTCTGCCACGCCCGAGTTCTAGGGTGACTACGTGGCAACAATTTCGTTGACGCCTGCCCAGCAGGCGACGAGATCAACTGTTGCGCTCAAGGCTCTGATGGCAGTCACGGGCCTGATATTGATCGCTTACCTGCTGGCCCACATGTACGGCAACCTCAAGATTTTTGCCGGTCCTGCGGCCTTCAACGAATACGCCCACCACTTGCGTACCCTCGGTGAGCCGATCCTCCCCTACAGCGGTGCGCTTTGGATCATCCGCGCGGTCTTGATCGTCAGCGTTGGCGCACATATCTATGCAGCCTTCAGACTGTGGTCGCGGGCGCGACACGCGCGCGGCGGGGTACGACGGTATTACAGCAACAAGGCACGTACCGGGGTGCAGCGCAGCTACGCCTCGTTCACCCTGCGCTGGGGCGGGGTCGTCATCGTGCTCTTCGTGATCTACCACTTGCTGCACCTGACCTGGAACATCATCCATCCCGGCGGCGCCGCTCTAGAGCCCTATGGCCGGGTGGTGAATGGCTTTGAAATTTGGTCTGTGGTGCTTGCCTACACCATCGCGGTGATTGCAGTCGGTCTTCATGTCAGACACGGCGTCTGGAGCGCATTGACCACCCTCGGAGCCAACACCTCGAGCCTCGCACGACGACGCCTCAATGCAGCTGCGTACGCGGTGGCTGGGCTGCTCACGGTGGGCTTCCTGCTGCCGCCCTTCGCGATTCTGTTCGGATTCGTTAGCTGATGGACGATCACGATCCGAGCTTCCAGAGGTGCACATGACCGACTCGGAACTACTCGACTCGATTGATGCCAACTGGTTCTATCTCGAAGGCGCCGGCATCGCCGACACCAAGGCGCCACAGGTTCCCATCGACAGGCGCTGGGAGGACCGCCGTTTCCGTGCCAGGCTGGTGAATCCGGCCAACCGTCGGAAACTCAGCGTGATCATCGTTGGCACGGGATTGGCGGGATCCTCTGCGGCGGCAACGCTAGGCGAGGCGGGTTACAACGTCACCTGCTTTTGCTACCAGGATTCACCGCGGCGCGCCCACTCCATCGCAGCCCAAGGTGGCATCAACGCGGCCAAGAACTACCGCAACGACGGTGACTCGGTCTTCCGGTTGTTCTACGACACCGTCAAAGGCGGAGATTTCCGGGCTCGGGAATCCAACGTCTATCGACTGGCTGAGGTAAGCGTTCAGATCATCGACCAGTGCGTGGCCCAAGGAGTGCCCTTCGCGCGCGAGTACGGCGGCCTGCTGGACAACCGCTCGTTCGGCGGCGTACAGGTCTCGCGAACGTTCTATGCTCGCGGACAAACCGGCCAGCAGCTGCTGATCGGCGCGTACCAGGCACTAGAGCGCCAAATCGCGGCCGGCACGGTCGACATGCACACCAGGCACGAGATGCTCGAGCTGGTCGTGGTCGACGGTAGAGCCCGGGGTGTGGTCATTCGCGACATGGTGACCGGAGACATCGAGACTCACTTTGCCGACGCGGTGGTGCTCGCGACCGGCGGTTACAGCAACGTGTTTTTTCTGTCCACCAATGCCATGGGGTGCAACGTCACAGCAACCTGGCGGGCCTACCGCAAGGGCGCGTACTTCGCGAATCCCTGCTTCACTCAGATTCACCCGACCTGCATTCCGGTCAGTGGCGACTATCAGTCGAAACTGACGCTGATGAGCGAGTCGTTGCGCAACGACGGCAGGATCTGGGTGCCCAAGAGTGGGGAGAACAAGCGCGACCCTCGACAGATTCCCGAACACGATCGCGATTACTACCTGGAACGCATCTATCCGTCCTTCGGCAACCTGGTGCCACGTGACATCGCCTCCCGAGCTGCTAAGAACGTCTGCGACGAAGGGCGTGGCGTCGGGCCGGGCGGTCTTGGGGTGTATCTCGACTTCGCTGACGCGATAGCGAGGCTCGGCAGGCAGACGGTAGAAGCCAAGTACGGCAACCTCTTCCAGATGTACGCCCAGATCACTGGTGATGACCCGTACGAGACGCCGATGCGGATCTATCCGGCTGTCCACTACACGATGGGCGGGCTCTGGGTCGACTACGACTTGGAATCCAGTATTCCCGGCCTCTATGTCACCGGTGAGGCCAACTTCTCCGACCATGGGGCGAACCGGCTCGGCGCCAGCGCCTTGATGCAGGGCTTGGCCGACGGCTACTTCGTACTGCCGAACACCATCAACGACTACCTCGCGGACGGGCCGTTTCCGCAGGTCGACGAGTCACATCCAGCGGCGATCGACGCGCTCAAGGCGGTACGCGCCAGGATCGACAAGTTGTTGTCACTGAACGGCTCCCGGACCGTCGATTCCTTTCACCGGGAGTTAGGCCGGCTCATGTGGGATTACTGCGGCATGGAGCGGAGTGAGGAGGGCCTACGCAAGGCCGTCACCCGGATTCGCGAGCTGAAGGACGAGTTTTGGTCCGACGTCAGGGTGCTGGGCACGAACGAGGAGCTCAACCAGGCACTTGAGCGCGCTGGCCGGGTTGCGGACTTCTTCGAGCTCGGCGAATTGATGTGCATCGATGCGCTGGTCAGGCGGGAGTCCTGCGGCGGCCACTTTCGGGTCGAGAGCCAAACCTCAGACGGCGAGGCGTTGCGTGATGACAAGGAGTTCGCGTACGTGTCGGCCTGGGAGTTCGGTGGCGAGGGTGGCCGGCCGATCTTGCACAAGGAGCCGCTGGTCTATGACTACGTCGAGATGAAACAGCGGAGCTACAAGTGAAGGTGACGCTGCGCGTCTGGCGACAGCCAGACTCCCGCGCCAAAGGCAAGATGGCCGTCTATCACGTCGACGATGTGTCTGAGCACATGTCTTTTCTGGAGATGCTCGACGTGCTCAACGAGCGACTGACTCTGCAGGGCGCTGACCCCATCGCCTTCGATAGCGACTGCCGCGAAGGCATCTGCGGGATGTGTGGTCTGGTGATCAATGGCGTCGCGCATGGGCCCGGGCAAACCACGACCTGCCAGCTCCACATGCGCTCGTTCAAAGATGGCGACGTGATCGACGTCGAGCCGTGGCGAGCCGAGCCGTTCCCCGTGATCAAGGATCTGGTCGTGGATCGCGGCGCATTCGATCGAGTCATCCAGGCCGGCGGGTACATCTCCGCGCCGACCGGCACCGCTCCAGATGCGCACGCCAACCCAGTGGGCAAGAGAGATGCCGACCGTGCGTTCGACGCCGCTACCTGCATCGCCTGTGGTGCCTGCGTCGCGGCCTGCCCGAACGGTTCAGCCATGCTGTTCACTGCCGCGAAGATCACCCATTTGGGCCTACTGTCCCAGGGACAGCCCGAGCGCTACTCCCGGGTTGTCGGCATGGTGGCTCAACACGATGCCGAGGGCTTCGGTGGCTGCACCAACATCGGTGAGTGCACGGCAGTCTGCCCGAAGCAGATTCCCTTCGAGACGATCTCCCGACTCAACAGGGATTTGATCAGAGCCCTGAGTCACGGCGGCTCCCACTGGCCGAAGGCAGCTCCCACCAGGGAGGAAGTGGAAGAGGAGGACTAGGCGGCCGAAGCGGTATGAGG
The DNA here is from genome assembly GCA_035535155.1 of Propionibacteriaceae bacterium. Taxonomy (GTDB): domain Bacteria; phylum Actinomycetota; class Actinomycetes; order Propionibacteriales; family Propionibacteriaceae; genus Microlunatus. The sequence continues at coordinate 7,456 of DATLQP010000140.1, read as the reverse complement.
GGCCGATCAGAGCGTCAAGACGATCAGTAACGCCGCAACCGAGCCAACCACCGCACCGCCATAGCAGAGCGCGGCGAGCGGAGCTTCCAATCTCCTGAGCTGAAGTCCATCGTGCAGGGTGTACCGGAACCGGTGTGCCCAATGAAACAACAGGAGAACGAGCAAACCCAGTACGACCAGCCGGGTCAGCCAATAGCTGAGCACGGCGTGCAGATGGTCATAATCGGGGCGGACCCATCCCAGGGGAATAGCCAGCCCGAATAACACGACCAGCACAGGCAGAAACACCGCCGCGATCACTCCACCGCCGCTGAACAGCAGCCAGAGAAGTGGCTCCAGACGACGCTTGGTCATCGAAGCACGAGCCAGGTGATGAATGCCGACACCACGATCAGCCCCGCGTACTGCGAGGCGATCACCATCCCCGGCGGTACCCGCCGGCCTCCGATGCGTACCACTGTCGCAGCCGGGACGGTCTTGCCAGCGACGCGAACCATCTTCACCCTGGCTACCTTTCGGCCACCGATCCGCACCTCCATGGCCTGCGGGGTGAGCGCGAACCACGTCACCGTGTGCAAGACGAGAAACGCAAGCGCGACGAGGTTCACTATGACGACAACGGGTGAGGCGGCCCAGTTCAGAAAGCTCTGGTACGCGGCTTCACTACGTCCGATGGCGATCAGCATCACCATCAAGAACACCGCGAACCATGCCACGAAAACGCTGCTGAGCTCCCGCATCACGAACAGGAAATAGGTCCGCTTCTTCGTCCACCACAGCCTCGAGATGGGTTGCCGGTAGGTGGTCGGCGCACTCATCGCGCACCCCGAGGAAGCAGGAAGGCCATGACGTTCTCCTTAGCGGCCTTGAGCTTGTAGCGCTGGATGGCACCTGCCGGATCGACATGCTTGGGACACACCCGGGTGCACTCACCGACGAATGTGCAGCCCCACACTCCTTCGCGTTCGATGAGCACGTCGAGCCGCTCCCGTTGTCCTCGGTCGCGAGAGTCCAGGTCGTACCGTTCGGCGAGAGCGATGGCTGCCGGGCCGATGAAGTCTGGCTCCAGTCCATAGACCGGGCACGCGGCGTAGCACAGCATGCAGTTGATGCAGTTGCTGAACTGCTGATACTCCTCCAGCTCCTCGGGGGTCTGGAGGTATTCGCCATCGATCACGGACTGGTCGTCGTCTCGAATGATCCAGGGCTTGACGCGCGGCAGCTTGCCCATGAAGTCTTCGATGTCGACCACCAGGTCACGAACCACTGGAAAGTTGGTCAGCGGCTCGACTCGAATCGGCCCGGGCGCGTAATCGGTGAGGAAGGTGGCGCACGTCAGCTTCGGCTGACCGTCGACATTCATCCCACAACTGCCGCAGATGCCCATCCGGCACGACCAGCGGTACGAGAGGCTGCCGTCGACGTGGTCCTTGACGTAGTTCAATCCGTCGAGGATCGCCCAGTCTTTCCGCAGCGGCACCTCGTACTCGGTAACGGTGGGCGCGGTGTCCCGGTCCGGGTCATACCGCGTCACGTGCATCTGAATGCTGTCTGCCATATCTGGGCTACCTTCCGTACACTCGTTCGCCGGGTGGCCATCGTGTGATCGTCACGGGCATCCGCTCGACCCGTGGGGAACCGTCGGATTCGCGGTAGGCCAATGCGTGGTTGAGGAAGCGTTTATCGTCGCGCGCGGTGAAGTCGGTCCGTTGGTGGGCGCCGCGCGACTCCTCGCGATGCAGAGCGGACTGCAGGATGGTTTCGGCGATGTCGAGCATGTTCGCCAACTCAAGAGCTGCGACCACCTCGGTGTTGAACACCCGAGTCTCGTCGGAGATCTGGACATGCTGGAGCCGCTGCTGCAAATCGGCCAGCCGATCGACGCCCTTGGTCAGCGAGTCGCCGGAGCGGAAGATCCCGGCGCTGTCTTCCATGGTCGACTGCATCTCTTCGCGAATGTCGGCGATCCGCTCGGTGCCTTCGTCGGCCGACCGCATCTGATCGAGCCGCCGTACCTCATCCTGGGCCTGTCGCATCACAGCGGGAGACGGTGGCCTGGCACTGGCGGCGTATTCGGCAGCGGCCTTGCCGGCGCGCGCGCCGAAGACCAGGCATTCTGGCAGCGAGTTGGAGCCCAGCCGATTCGCTCCGTTGATCGTTACGCACGCGGTTTCTCCGGCCGCGAAAAGCCCGCCAATCGGAGTCGCGCCATCGATGTCGGTGTGTACGCCGCCCATCATGTAGTGCACGACAGGTCGCACCGGGATGAGCTCTTTGACCGGATCGATGCGCTCGTAGTTCAGACACAGCTCGCGGACCATCGGAAGCTTCAGGTCGATCAGCTTCTCGCCCAGGTGCCGCAAGTCGAGATGAACGATGGGCCCGTACGGCGATTCGATGGTCCGGCCCTTTTCGACTTCATGGACAAATGCCTGCGACAGCCGGTCCCGCGGTCCGAGTTCCATGCTGCGCAGCACCGGGGTCGGCTCCGGCCTGCCCAGGTCGTAGTCCTGGAGATAGCGGTAGCCGTCCTTGTTGAGCAGCCAGCCACCCTCCGCGCGCGCCGCTTCGGTAATGAGGATGCCCGTGAATGGGAGCCCTGTGGGGTGGTATTGGACGAACTCCATGTCCTTCAATGGCGCACCGGCCCGGTAGGCCAGTGCCATGCCGTCACCAGTGCAGATATTGGCGTTAGTCGTGAACGGAAAGACCTTGCCGGAACCGCCGTTGCACAGCACGACCGACTTCGCATTGATGACCTCGATACGGCCGGTCATCAGCTCGATTGCGACAACGCCATGCACGCGTCCGTCATCGACGAGCAGCCGTGTGACGAACCATTCGTCATATCGCGTGACGTCTGGATATTTCAGCGACGTCTGGAACAGCGTGTGCAGCATATGGAAGCCGGTCTTGTCCGCGGCAAACCAGGTACGCATGTTCTTCATGCCGCCGAAGGCGCGTACGGCAACCCGCCCGCTGGGTTCCCGGCTCCATGGACAGCCCCAGTGTTCGAGCTGCAGTAGCTCGCGAGGGGCTTCCTGCACAAACGCTTCTACCGCATCTTGATCACAGAGCCAGTCGCTGCCCGACACGGTGTCGTAGGCGTGCTCGTCCAAAGTGTCGTCCGCCGCGATGGCGCCGGCCGCCCCGCCCTCGGCGGAGACCGTATGGCTGCGCATGGGGTAGACCTTCGAAACCACAGCCACGCTGAGACTGGGCTTGGTCTCCGCGATGGCGATGGCCGCGCGCAGACCGGCTGCGCCACCGCCCACCAACAAAACGTCGTGGGTCGCGGCCGCGCCTTCATTCACCACGTGAACTCCTCGTCCTCATGACTTACGCAGGCTCGACTCCTTGTGCGCCGCCCTGGCACCAGTCTTACTGGACACCACGATCCAGTACGGGTCGTCGTTCGCTGGGATTGAACACTTGATTATCGAAGGTGAACTCGCGCGTCTTCTTTTCTGTCGTGCCGGTTGTTCGGCCTTGGGATGTATTCCAGCTGACCGTATCGCCCTTCTTCATGCTCACCTTGCGATCCTAACGACGTGGGCTCGTGCTAGTGCGACAACCGTTTGACAGCCGCGCCGATCAGCCCGATCTGAGGGTGCGCGAAGCCTGCCTCGTCATCCTCCATGTTCAACGAGTACAGCGACTCATCGGTATAGAACACGTAAACGGTGATCATCATGCGATCCTGCAGCACCGTCAAGCCGATGCTCTCGAAGTACGCGTTGCTGCTCGACGAACCGTTTCGTTGGTAGACGATTTCGGCGACCTCGGCCTGGGCTGGATCAGCGGCAACGACAGTCCAGTCGAAGCTTTGGCGCACCACGTGCGTGCCGTTCGATAGCTTTCCACCGGCCGCGCAATTGATGACCCATCCTTCGACGGCGTATTTTGCCCGCTGCGCAGCGGCCGGGTCGGCGAACTGCAGCGCAACGGCGTAGCGGTCCGGCTCCTTATCCAGGGACGACCGTGGGAAGGGTTGAGCACCGGATGGATAGTCAGATCGGAAGCTGCGGCTCTTGATCTCCAATGCGCCCAGCGCCTTCAGCGATTGCGTCTGACAGATCAACAGCTGGTCCAGGGGCCGGGCATGTCGGTCGTAGCTGATCACCTTGCCGCGTCCGATGGGCCGCGGCAAGTCACCGGCCTTGATCACGTTCGCATCGGTGAGCGTGCGCACCTGCGGCGGGGTGGTGCTGGCACTCGGCTCGGGGCTCGGTACAGGGGGCGAGCTGAGCCAGGAACATTGACAGAGGACTAGGCAGCCGGCGAACGCAGCCGATGCCACGCTCAGCCGGTGCAGCCGAGCGGTCACGCGTACCCGGAAGCGTGCACCACCCGGCTGCGACTTCATGCGCACATTCTGCGCGTCTTTCACGAACGGTTTGACGATTTCGTCTCGCCTTCACAGATGTGGCAGACTTGACCGCTGCTGTCCTGCGTACGACACCTGCCACAGGGGGAACGCGCGCTGCAGGAATCGGTTCCAACTCCGAGGTACGACCGTGGTGACCTGTGGCACCGGCGAGGAAGTTCTGATGAGCAAGGTCATTAACGAGCTCGACCAGTCGTCGATGCGCGGCGATCTTCCCGCCTTCCGACCGGGCGACACCGTCAAGGTTCACGTCAAGGTCGTCGAGGGCACCCGCTCGAGGATCCAGGTTTTCACTGGTGTCGTCATCTCCCGAGCCGGCGACGGCATTCGTGAAACGTTCACCGTACGCAAGGTGAGCTTCGGTGTCGGGGTGGAGCGTACCTTCCCACTGCACAGCCCGATCATCGACAAGATCGAAGTGGAACGCCGTGGCGACGTACGCCGCGCGAAGCTCTACTACCTGCGCGGCCTGCGGGGCAAGGCAGCCAAGATCAAAGAAAAGCGCGACGCCAGCTGATCATCGGCCAACCCTGTGATGGCTAGCCGGTGGGTGAAGGCGGCGCCACGTCGCGCTCTCCAGCCGGCAACGCAGGCAGGGTTTGATCAGCTCGAAGCCGATACGTCGGATGCAGAACAGCTGACTTTTCGCCAGCATGCGCTGGCCTTCGTGAAGGAACTTGCGGCTGTCGTCGTCGGCGCAGTCATTGTTGCCTCACTGCTGCGCGCCTTCGTGGGCCAGATGTTCTTGATCCCGTCGATCTCGATGGAGAACACCCTGCAGGTCGAGGACCGCGTCGTCGTAGAGAAGCTGACTGCGACCAAGCGCGGCGAAGTCGTCGTTTTCGCCGATCCTGGCGGCTGGCTCACCGGTACCACGGCACGGCAGCGAGGCGCGATCGGGAAGGCCTTTCAGTTCATCGGCGTGTTGCCCGACACCAGCACCGAGCACTTGATCAAGCGGGTGGTCGGCGTAGCTGGAGATCGCGTGGTCTGCTGCGACGCGGCCGGCCGCCTCACGGTCAACAACCAGGCGCTCGAGGAGACCCCATATCTGACCACCCGTCCGGTCAGTGCACACGTGCAGCCGTCGGCGATCACGTTCGACGTGGTCGTTCCTCGTGGCCATCTCTTTGTGATGGGCGACAACCGTGATCACAGCCGCGACTCGCGGTGCCACCTCAATGACGTGCAAGCTGGGGGCGGCACAGGTCAGAATGCATTCGTGTCGCAAGATCTGGTCGTAGGCCGCGCGATTGCCGTCGTTTGGCCGCTCGACCGCCGACACGGCTTGGTCATCCCAGATACGTTTGAGACCGTCCCGTCCGGCACGCAGCCGGCGCCCGCCCTAGCAATGATTACCGCCGGACCTGAGGCCAGCTGTTGACCACTCATAAGAGTCCGCCTGCGCCTCCGACGCTGGCCCGGAGCAACAACCGCAGAAGGAATCGGCCGAAGACCGTGGGAGGACGTGCTTGGGCGTTAGTGCGGGAACTGCTTATTGTGGTTATCGGCGCAGTGGTGGTCTCCTCACTGCTGCGCGCGTTCGTCGGGCAGATGTTCATCATCCCTTCGCAGTCGATGGAGAACACGCTCCTGGTAGGTGATCGGGTGGTTGTCGAGAAGCTCACCACGTTTAAGCGCGGCGATGTCGTCGTCTTCTCCGACCCAGGCGGCTGGCTGGAGCAGGATCCCGCCGACCCGGGCCCCTGGGACAGAGCGTTCGAATTCATCGGACTGCCCACGAAGAGCACTCCCGGACATTTGATCAAGCGAGTCATCGGAATGCCGGGAGATCGGGTCGTCTGTTGTAACAGCAAGGGTCGCATCACCGTCAACGGCTATCCCCTCAACGAGACCAGCTACCTCTACACCGATCCCGACGATGCCCAGGTCAATCCGTCCGATGTCAAATTCGACGTGGTGGTACCGAAGGCCCGCATCTTTGTGATGGGTGATCATCGTGATCTGAGCGCCGACTCCCGCTGCCACCTCTCCGACCTTTCGACGAGTCAGGGGACAGGACAGGTGGCCTTCGTTCCGATGTCCTTGGTGGTTGGGCCGGCATTCGCGATCGCTGCGCCCTTCGATCGAGCTGGCCGGTTGCGACGGCCGGCCACATTCGACAAGGTTCCTGATGCGCAGGAGCCGGCGCCTGCCCGAGGAACGATCAAGCCTGCGGGGGTGAACTGCTGATGCCGGCCGCCGTGGCGCCAGTGCTGGTCAAGCGCAACAGCGGGATCTACGGCTATGAACGCGCCTTGCAGCGGATGGGTCTTTACCCCGTTGCAGGTGCTGACGAGGCCGGCCGCGGAGCGTGTGCCGGGCCTCTCGTTGCGGCGGCGACAATTCTCAGTGACGCCAAGTCACAACAAATCGCCGGGCTGAAAGACTCCAAGCTGCTCACCGCGTTGCAGCGGGAACGCTTGTACGCCAAGATCACCGAGAAGGCCATTGCTTGGTCCGTGGTGTGTATCGAGCCCGCGGAGTGTGACGCACTCGGAATGCATGTCGCCAATGTCATGGCGCTGCGGATGGCCTTGTGCCGACTGGAGGTGCCTCCCACGTATGTGCTGACTGACGGATTCAGCGTTGACGGGCTCGGCACCCCAGGACTCGCCGTCTGGAAGGGTGATCAGGTAGTCGCCTGCGTGGCGGCCGCATCGATCGTTGCCAAGGTGACCCGGGACAGAATCATGTGCGAGTTAGACCAGCATTACCCGGAATATGAGTTCAAGGATCACAAGGGCTATTGCACGCCGCTGCACCAGGAGAAACTGGATGCATACGGGCCATCTGCTACCCATCGGATGCGCTTCGTCAATGTTTCCCGAACGGCTAGAGTCGATTCGCTATGAGTGCGGAAGACCTCGAACAGTACGAGAGCGAGCTGGAGCTTCAGCTCTATCGCGAGTACAAGGATGTCGTCGGCATCTTCACCTACGCCGTCGAGACCGAGCGGCGGTTCTACCTCTGCAACGCTGTTGATCTCAAGGTGCGCACCGAGGGTGGCGATGTCTATTACGAGGTCTCCATGGGCGATGCCTGGGTCTGGGACATGTACCGTCCCGC
>DATLQP010000139.1:0-4585 GCA_035535155.1 Propionibacteriaceae bacterium | reverse complement strand
CCCACGGGAGCCCGCCGTCGATCATTTCCGACGTGAGGCCCCAGAACGTGCCAGAGAGCCCGACACTGCGCAGGTAGTCGGCGGCAGCGCTCGGCTCGCGGCGGACATAGCCACGCTCGAGACGACCCACGTACCAACCGGACGCGAGCCGCCACAACGTCCGCAAGTCCAGCACGGAGCCGCGCTGGTGTCCTGACTCATTGAGCCAGATGGCCACGCAGGCCTCGGAGCAGAAGATCCGCTGGTTACCGCAGGTGTAGACGACGTCATCCCACATCCGTGCCGCTGGAACCAAGAAGTGAGCGACCTGGCCGCCAGCCGGCGGCTCTCGGTCGTCGAAACGCCAGGCATGGGCCCGGTCGCACGCCGGGCACGTCGTTGCCACCAGCATCGGACCCTGGTCCGGCAGCAAGTGCGGCAAACGCAAACGAATCCCACGCACACCCGCCCACCACAAGGTGTCCTGGCCCATCACCGAGAAACCCAGCGGGACGGCGGTGAACGGGTGCGCCATGGTGATTTCACCGTCCGAGCCGAGCGCGAGGTGCCGGGCAGCCCCAAGCGTCAGCAAGCCGGAACGCACCTGTTCCCGAGTAGCCAGAAGTTCAGTGGCCAGGTCAGCAATCCGGGGGACCCGGCCTCGGCGGCATCCCTCATAGACAGCAAGCCGCAGGTCTTCGAGATCCACGGACCGAGGCTAGAGGTTAGTCCGGCTGTTCTGTAGCAACGACAGACGAACGTGGCCATGAACAGATCGCTCCGCTTGCCCTGCATTGGATACAAGTAGCAAGTGGATTGCGGTTGCCCTCGTGGATGGTGGCCGGCGTGTTCGCCAGCCTCATGCGAAGGTCTTGAACCCATCCCGCTGAGCGATCGGCCTGCGGATCGGGGCACGCCACGACGTCGAGCGAAGGATCGGGTTAAATTAGTGCACAACGACCAAGACAACGCCCCTAGCCAGGAGCAACTTCACGCACCGAACCCCGAAAAGTGGCACAGGTCAGGTCACACGTTCCGTTGACGCAGCCGACGCTGCCAGCCGGGCCAACCGAGGTGTGGGTTTGCAGGCTGGGCCGAAAATCGAGGCGTTCTGGTTGGCTCCCAGGTCGCGGTTGGGCGCGGACTCCATGGCGGTCGCCGTCGCAGGTTCGATAACGCGATCGACGGGAATCCCCGCTTGGTTGCTGGCTCCGATGGGAGTTCGTTTTGAGCCCGTAGCTCATCACTGGGGCGGCTGTACGCTCATATCCCGCTGTCCGGGAGCAGCTGGCTCACGGCCACCCTCGAGCCGGACAATCTCCTGCCTGATCTGAGCGACACATGCAGGATCGTCGATCTCGAGGTTCGCAAGGGCGCTTGTGTCCCAGATTGAGTTCAATTGGGGAGTCAGCGCTGAGCGAGCCCCACCGACATATGCGTGAATCAGCGAATGAACCCGATGCTTCGCCTGAGGCACCAGGTTTACCACCGACGGCCGGGATTCGACACCGCCTCGGATCTGACCACGATGTCCACCGCCTAAGGCAGCACATTCCGCAGAACGGTTCCGCTGAGCCGACGGCTAGCGGGGAGAAGCCGAGCGGCGCACGCGCCGTAAGGCACGAGCCAGTCACTACCCCGCGGGTCAGGCTGGTGGGGCGCCGGCGGTTCATCGCCGGGTGGACGCGGCTGCCGGCGTCCCAGACAGCATCGAGTCGATGAGCGCTTGCTCAACGTTGATTCGTTTGGAAGGACTTGGCGGTGAGGGGCCAGCCGTTGGTGGGATGGTGACAATGCTGAGCAGCGATCCCGGCAGCGCCGCCTTTTCCGCGGCGGCCTCCGAGCCCTGCGACCGGTAGTTCCCTTGCCGGTCCGAGCCAGTAGTGCCGCCAGCCGGGTCAATCACCATCAACCGACCAGAAGCCTGCTCCAAGTCCTGGTAGGCCACAGCTATGCCAGCCCCGCCCTACTCGCCGACCGGCAGTCGGCCAGTAGCTGCGGCACCAATCAGCGATTACGCTCACCGGTGAATTAAGAGGAGCACGTCATGAAATCCACCGAATCGGCTCCTGCGGCCGCATCTACACACACCTACGCGGCGCCCACTCCCAATCCGTTCATCATCGTCTCGGACCGCTCGTCCCGCCTGACGCTGATCGTTTTGGTGAGCTGCGCGTTGACCGTGGCCCTGACCCGCTTGTTCCTGGTACTCACCGGCTACCCGCAGATTGGCAACTCGACGTTCCACCTTGCCCATGCTCTTTGGGGTGGATTGGCGTTGTTCCTTGCCGGCATGATGACGCTGATCGTGCAGAACCGCGGGGTGGCCGTCATCATCGCACTGCTCACCGGAGTCGGATTCGGGCTCTTCGTCGATGAGGTCGGGAAGTTCATTACTCAGAAGAACGATTACTTCTTTCCCCTCGCGGCACCCGTCGTTTACGCCTCACTGCTATTGATCTTGCTGTTCACCGAACTCGCGCGGCGCCATCAGCTGCGGAGTCCGCGGGCCCACTTGCTGGCCGCGATTTCGCTGAGCCAGACCATCGCCGACGGCACCGCCACTCCAGCCGAGATCAGCGCGATGGAAGATCACATCCGCCAGGCTCGGACCGGTTCACTTGATGACGCCTCCGCTGCGTTGCTCAACGGCATCGAGACATCAATGGGGTTGGCGGATCGAGTCGAGGAGTCCTTCGCCTTTATCGGCCGTACTGTCCGCCGAATCCGCAGGACGGTTGCTTCCTGGCTACCGGCGAACCGTGCCCGTCGATTTGTACGTTTGGCAATGGCCGTCTTCTGCATCCTCGGATTGTTCCAACTCCTGCTGCTCGTCGGCGTCGCATTCACACCCGAAGGGCTACGTCGGACGGTAACGCTCAGCGTGCGGGATCAACCTGTCGGAGACTTGGGGAAGATCGTCTTCCTTGTCACTTGGGGCCTGAACGCCGTCGTCGCAGCGCTTGCCGGGATTACCTGGTGGGCGCTGCGTCCGGGGCGGATCCGTCGACGTCTCGCGCTCAGGTGTGGCTACGGTGCGATGTTGCTCATGCTTCTTTTAGGCAACCTGCTCTCAAGCTACGTCTACCAGTTCGCGATCTTGATCCAAGTGGCATTGCAGGTGATCACCCTTGGGCTGCTAGTGCGGTGGGATCAGGTGATACGACCCACGACTGTGGCGTAGGTGTTGGAGGGGGCGGGACACAGATGCCAGACGCAATTCGAGGCGCAATTTTGTGCCTACCGGTCGCCACGAGGTGCAGGGTGTCGTAACTCGCGCGGAGCCAATCCACTGGGGTTGAGCCCAGCCGCGCTCGCGACGCAACGAGACATATAGACCGTTGGCTCGTACATCTGGTCGGATGGATCTACCACATCGAAACCTATAAGAGCTTCGTGTTCGGTCTCGCGTTGATCCTCTTCGGCGCAGTCATTGCCGCTACGGGAGGATTTCGCGCCCGATCGGGTACCTCATGGCGCTCTCCGGCCTCTGTTACCTAGCTCAGGGATGGATCATCGGCAGCAGCGGTTTCTCGTCCGCGCTTCAGATCCCCACTCTCGTCGGAATCGGCCTGATCCTCGTGTGGACTGGCTTCTTATAGCGGCGCTCCGAATGAACACCGCCGCGCTTCCCGAGACCACATCAGACGCGACGACCTAGCCCAGCGGGTGGACCTGCCGAGACAAGGAAGCGACGCTCCTCTGGACCCCGCCACGCTAGGTTGCCTCTCGTCCAATGCACCCCACAGAGACCTGATCTCTGATCTGCAGCGTATCGACGTCCCAAGGCAGGCCGGAGCCGCATTGGCGCAGTACGGATACTGCTCGCCGGTGTCCCGCCGCCGGGCTTCTTCCACCGCTTGACCTTTCGTCTCGGCTCACGAGGGCCAAGCCGAAGCCTGGTGACCGAACTCATCGCGCAAGGGCTTCGAGGGCTCCGTCCGTTGCCGCACCCGGCCACCCTCGATGACCATGTCGGGCTGGCTGCATACAGGACCGAGAGAGCAAACGCCTTACGCCCAAGATCGGGCCGCCGCGGCTCGGGTGCTCAAGACACCGCGTCCTTACTGAGGCTCCGACGCCGTCGTCTCAGGCTCGCTGGCGCCTACCGCCTTGTCGATCACCTGCCAGACCTCCTTGTCGAACTGGTTCTCCTTCCAAATGCCATATGCGGTGCCTAGCAACACGGGCGGTACCGCCACCAGCCCGATCGCCCCGCTCACTGCCGCGTCGACCCACTCGTGGCCCCCGAGGCTGATGCTCAGCTGACCCTCACCAGGGGCGAAGACCACCGTTAGCGCGTAGGTGACCCCCAGCAGCTGGCGCCACAGGCTTTCCTTGCGCGCCTGCATCACCGTGCGGTCCCCACTGGTGCTGTAAACCTGTGCCTCAAACTCCTGCGCGCGGAAGTGATCCGCCAGCGTCTTGGCGAGCTCATCCGCCGGGACGGTGGTTTGGTAGATCCGCTCGATGTTCAGCGCCCCCGTGCTCCTGCCCTGCACTTCGGTCATTTCGTTCCCTCCGCTCTCGCTCCGGGCCATCCATAGAGGCTATCGAGCGCAGGCTCTGGAAAGCCAGAGCCGCACCCGCCGTTAAATGACCAAGT
>DATLQP010000138.1:0-3918 GCA_035535155.1 Propionibacteriaceae bacterium | reverse complement strand
CAGGAATTCGCCACGGTATGTCATTGCGCGCACCAATGACGCCGTTGGCCGCGACAGCGGCGATCCCGATGATCTCGGGCATGATCAGACCGCGATGGGTGCTTTGATGCCGGGATGCGGGTCGTATCCCTCGATCGCAATGTCGTCGAAGGTGAAGTCGTCGATCGAACTGATGCTGCTGTTGAGCACTAGTTTCGGCAGGGGGCGCGGCTCCCTACTCAGCTGCAGCCGTGCTTGGTCAAGGTGGTTGAGATAGAGGTGTGCGTCGCCCAGGGTGTGCACGAAGTCACCAACCTGTAGGCCGCAGACCTGGGCGACCAGGTGCGTCAGCAGGGCGTAGGAGGGGATGTTGAACGGGACGCCGAGGAAAATGTCGGCCGAGCGCTGGTAGAGCTGGCAGGACAACCGTCCCTGCGCGACGTAGAACTGGAACATCGCGTGGCACGGCGGCAGTGCCATGTCGGCAAGATCGGCAACATTCCACGCACTGACCATGTGGCGGCGCGAATCGGGCACCGCCTTGATCGATTCGATCACGCCGGCTAGTTGGTCGATGTGACCGCCGGCCGGTGTCGGCCAGGAGCGCCACTGATAGCCGTAAATGGGTCCCAGCTCGCCGTCGGCATCGGCCCATTCGTCCCAGATGGTCACCCCCTGTTCGTGAAGCCACTTGACGTTGGTCGCGCCTTGGATGAACCACAACAGCTCACCGATGATCGAGCGGGTATGTAGCTTCTTGGTCGTGAGCAGCGGAAAACCTTCGCGGAGGTCGAAACGCATCTGGTAGCCGAACGTGCTAAGCGTGCCGGTGCCGGTCCGATCGCTCTTCTCCACCCCTCGGCTGAGGACATGATCAAGCAAGTCAAGGTAGGTCTTCACGGGCTCATCCTTCCTGAGCAACGGGCTCCAGCCGGCGCAGCTCCGCTACCAACACAGGAAGGATGGCACGAACAGCTCGACCGCGATGGCTGATTGCATCCTTCGCCGATGGTTCGAGCTCCCCGTTGGTGACAGTCTTCCCCTCAGCGACGAACAGCGGATCGTAACCGAACCCATGGTGACCGGTGGGTCTGACAGCCAGCCGGCCCTGCATCTGCCCCAGCCGGACGTGCTCGGTACCGTCCGGAAGGACCAGCGCCATGGCACAGACGAACCGCGCCGTGCGCTCAGCCGCGGGGACATCGGCCAGTTGCCGCAGGAGAAGCGCGTTGTTCTCCTCATCGCTTGAGCCGGGTCCGGCCCAACGAGCCGAGCGTACGCCAGGCATCTCATTGAGCACATCGACGGCGAGGCCCGAATCGTCGGCAAGTGCGGGGAAGCCCGTCGCCGCGACACAGGCGCGGGCTTTCAGCAAGGCATTGCCCTCGAAGCTGCGCTCCGTCTCGGCCGGCTCCGGGTAGTGGGCGACATCCGCCAAACCAAGAACATCAATGTCCGGCGCCTCAGCTGAGACGATGCGGCGCAGCTCGGCAAGTTTCTTGGCGTTGTTGGTCGCCAGCACGGCCCTCACTCGGAGTCGAGCGCGGCACGTTGTAGCGCAGTCAACTGCGCGCAGCCCTTGGCACCCAGATCCAGCAGCTCGTCGAGCAGCGCGCGATTGAACGGAGCGCCTTCAGCTGTCCCCTGGACCTCGACGAAGTCGCCGTCACCACTCATGACGACGTTCATATCGGTATCGGCAGCCGAGTCCTCGGTGTAGCACAGGTCCAGCAGCGGCAGTCCGTCGACCACTCCGACGGAGACTGCGGCGACCGATCCCGTGAGGGGCTCAGCTGTCAACAAGCTGCGCTCGCGGAGCCAACCGATCGCATCTGCCAAGGCGACGTACGCCCCGGTGATCGACGCGGTCCTGGTACCGCCGTCCGCCTGCAAGACGTCGCAATCCAGCACGATCGTGTTCTCGCCAAGCGCCTTGTAGTCGATGACGGCGCGGATGCTGCGGCCGATGAGCCGGCTGATTTCATGGGTACGACCGCCGATCCTGCCACGCACCGATTCGCGGTCGTTGCGGGTGTTCGTGGCCCTCGGCAACATCGCATATTCGCTGGTCACCCAGCCGAGACCCGTGCCCTTGCGCCACCGTGGAACCCCTTCGGTCACACTGGCGGCAACCAGCACCCGCGTCTGGCCAAACTCCACCAAGACCGAGCCTTCGGCCTGACTCAGCCATCGTCGAGTGAACCGGACCTCGCGAAGTTGATCATGGCTACGTCCGTCGGCTCGAGAAGTCACGACCTCAGCGTATGCTGCGAGCGTCGGAGCCCGCGCTCACGGCTGCGAGGGCCGAGCTGCATCAAAGAATTCAGCCTGAACACATCAAATCTCCCAGACAGCTCCGGGCGTTGCGAGTGAAACCGGCCCGTCAAAGTGCGGTTCGGCCTCGGCCAGCACGCGTTTTGGCTCGTGCCACGGCGGTATGTGGGTGAGCACCACAGCCCGAACCTGGGCAGCCTGCCCGATGGCGGCAGCCTGTGCACCGGACAGATGCATTCCGGGAGGGTTCTCGGGATCGTCGAGGAACGCCGACTCCACCAGCAACAAGTCGACACCAGCTGCGAACCGGACCAAGTCCTCCGACGGGCCTGTGTCGCCGGAGTACACCATCGCGCCGCCGCCCGGTCTGTCCTCTGTTACCCGGATGCCGTAAGCCTCCACCGGATGTGCGACCCGCACCGCGCGTACGACAAACGGCCCGATCTGTTGGCTGGGCTGCCAGGTATGCCAGTCGAACTGCTCGGCGAGGCCTGTGCCGGACTCGCTGACCTCGTCGTTGTTGCCGATCACCTCATATGCCCGGGTGAGTCGTGCAGCCCCGTTGGCCGGGGCATACACCGGGCGTCTGGGCCACGGCGCGCTTGGCGAGTAACGCGCAGCCACGTAGTAGCCGCACAGATCTAGGCAGTGATCGGCATGCAAGTGGCTCAGGGCGATGGCATCGACCTCGTACGGGTCGATGTAGCGGTAGAGCGCACCCATGGCGCCCGGACCGCAGTCCATCAGCAGCGAAAAGATTCGATCTTGGTACGGTGCCTGCAGCAGGTAGCTGGAAGCCGGTGAGTCCGGGCCGGAAAGGGAGCCGCTGCAGCCGACGACGGTCAACTTCATGTTGATCAGACGAACTGCTCGACGCCGGTGACCAGACCGCCCATGAGCCGATGTCCGACACCCTCAAAGGCCTCCGGGCTGCCGGTGGTCAGGAAGCGGTAGCGAGCTGTCCGTGGCTGATCATGGGTGAGGTTCCGCCGCGTCAGCGCCGCGTAGACATCCTTGGCACACTCCTCGGCACTGGACACCAGGCTGACGTTGTCGCCAAGCACATAAGAGATCACGCCGGTGAGCAGCGGATAGTGCGTGCAGCCCAAGATCAACGTGTCGATATCGGCCTGCTGCAATGGCTTGAGGTATTCCTCGGCGCAGGCCAGTAGCTC
Source organism: Propionibacteriaceae bacterium (assembly GCA_035535155.1). Taxonomy (GTDB): domain Bacteria; phylum Actinomycetota; class Actinomycetes; order Propionibacteriales; family Propionibacteriaceae; genus Microlunatus. The sequence goes on along the minus strand of DATLQP010000138.1, from coordinate 490 downwards.
GGGGCCGCCGGTCACTCCCGCCTCGACGAAGGCGACAAACCGCGGGCAAGCGGCGGTATGGAGTTCGACGTGCGGGGCCGCGGCGAAGGCGTCGTCGTATGCCTGCGATGTAGCGGTCGCTTCGGTGCAGATCACTCCCACCCGGCCCGACCGGGTAGCAGCAACCGCTCGGCGGGCCGCGGGCAAGATCACCTCGACGACCGGGACGGCATAGCGCTCCCGGGCGTCCCGGAGGACCGCAGCGCTGCCCGAGTTGCAGGCGATCACCAAGGTCTTGACCCCCTGCTGAACCAGATGATCAAGACACTCCAGGGCGTACTCGCGAACGGTAGCGATCGGCTGCTCGCCGTACGGGGACCGGGCTGTGTCGCCCAGGTAGACGATGTCCTCGTGGGGCAGCTGGTCGATGACCGCGCGCGCCACTGTCAGCCCGCCGAACCCCGAGTCGAAGATGCCGATCGGAGCGTCAGTATCAGCAGCCACGAGCGCT
>DATLQP010000137.1:0-7481 GCA_035535155.1 Propionibacteriaceae bacterium | reverse complement strand
CGGTTGATTCCAACGGCGAAATCAAAGAGGCCAGGGGGATAACGTGTCGTGAACAGCATTGCGATTGCCGCGATCAGCACGCACGCGCCGATCAGGCTGGGGGTGGAATAGGTAACGGCATGGCCGTCCTGCATGGTTGTGGCGACGACATAACCGGAGCCGACGAGCGCGCCGATGAGGATGTATTGCGGGAAGGCGAGCAGCCATTTGACCAGCGGCAGCCAGCGACTCAGCTGCTGCGGATACTCGAGATCGAGCCGCGCCGGGTAGTCCGGGACATCGGCGAGGGTGAATGGCGGGTACCGGTCGGTGCCGAGCGCCGCATAGCCGTAAAAGCTCACCCGCCACGACCAGCGAATCACCCCGACGTTGAAGTCGAACAAGCTCTTCGGATACCTAGTGGTGAACAAGATGGCGAAGAAGGCGATCACGGTGACTATCCAGAACGCGAGCCACAAGAAAGCCAGAATGATGTAGTGCGGGATCAGCAGTAACCATTTGATCAGCCACAACGCCCGGCTGGGCTGGTCAAAAGAGCCTCGCACGGAAAGTGGGTAGGCGACGGCAAGTGGGTAGGCAGTGGAGCTCATGGTCCCCTCCTCGGATACATCAGACACAATCCCCGCTTTTGTCCACTATCGAGCAAAGCCCTAATTCAGGTCAACGCGATCCAGGGGAATAGTCCGCGCTAGTCAATCTATTGCAATCATCGGCAGCCAGCCGGCCGAGAGGTTCGACCGCTGACTTGGTTTACGCGCACGCACTCCAACGCCGACGGGATGACGCCGGCGATGGCGACATGCACGGACTGGCGAAGGCCGCCGCGGTCGGCGAGGCAGTGCAAGGGCTCACCGTCTCCCAGCATCCGGCCGCTGAATGGTTCAGTTCAGGCGTCGATGTCGGTGCTTGTGCTGAGGTGCTCCCACTTGTTGATGGTGTCGAGTGTGGCTTCATTGATCCTGCGGTAGGTGTTGAGGGCATCGTTGCCCAGCAGCAGGAATGCGGGCGGCTCGTCAGACTCGACGGCGGCGATGATGGCCTTGGCTGCCTTGGCCGGGTCGCCGGGCTGGGTGCCATGCGCGGTGTCGTGTTCCTTGCGGCGTTTGCCGGCGGTCTCGGCATAGTCGTCGATGACCGTGCTCGACTGGGTCAGCGAGCGGCCCGCGAAGTCGGTGCGGAAGCCGCCAGGCTCAATGACAGTGACGGAGATTCCGAGCGGCTTCAACTCGCCGTGCAGCGCACCGGACATGGCTTCGAGCGCCGCTTTCGACGCAGCGTAATAGCCGGATCCCGCGGGCATGATCTGAACACCGATCGTGGAAATGTTGACGATTGCGCCTGAGCGGCGGGCACGCATCCCGGGGAGCACGGCCTTGATCATCGCGACCGCACCGAAGAACTGAGTCTCGAACAGTTGGCGGATGTCGGATTCGTCACCCTCCTCTACGGCCGCGCGGTAGCCGTAGCCGGCGTTGTTGACGAGGACGTCGATGTGGCCGAACTTCTCCTCGGCCTGACTGACCGCGTCCGTGACCTGGGTGCTGTCGGTGACGTCGAGCGCGAGTGGCAGGACGCGGTCCGTGTTGTTTGTGGCAAGGTCGGCGACCTTCCCGGCGTCACGGGCGGTGACGACGGCGTTCTGGCCTGCGGCAAGGACGGTCTCGGCGAGGGCGCGACCTAGTCCGGTGGAGCATCCGGTGATGAGCCATGTGCCCGGCTGGGCCTGGACCTCCATGTGTTCTCCTGACGATCAAGGGGTGGGGTGCTCGGCTCGAGTGAACCGAGATCGTCCGGCACGAGGACGTGACGCGGACGTGGATCGGTCATGCGGTTTCTCGGTCAGTGACGGCTGTCGCGCTGGAAGGCTCGTTCGCGGCTGTCGACTGCTCGTCCGAAACGGTCCAGCTGGCGAGTAGGTACAGGGCATCCTGAGAGGCGGAGCCGGGTTCGGCGCTGTAGATGACGAGGGAAAGGCCCGGATCGGCTGGGAGGTCCATAACCTCGAAGCTCAGATGGAGGTCTCCCACGATCGGGTGGTGAATGTCTTTGAGCCCGCTGCGATGGAACCGTACGTTCTGCGAGGCCCATCGGGTGGCGAACTCTTCGCTTCGGGTGGACAGCTCCCCGACGAGGTCGGATAGCCCACGGTCGTGGGGGTTCTTGCCCGCCTCGGTGCGCAGGGCGGCGACGATGTCGTTTGCTGCCGTGGGCCAGTCGATGAAGAACGTGTGGGCTTGCGGGGCGAGGAAGACGAACCGGGCGACGTTCACCGGTCTAGCTGGGTCGAGGTAGAGCTCGGAGTAGAGCCCGCAGCCGAGCGCGTTTGCGGCGAGAATGTCCCGCCGACCGTTCCGAACGTACGCGGGCGCGCCGGTCATGGCGTCGAGAATGCGTTGAACTGTTGGCCGCAGTCCATCCTGCCGTGGCCGGCGGCGTACGCGCTGGGAGCTGTTCGCGACTTGGGCCAAGTTGTTCAGGTGGGCCCGTTCGGGCTCGTCAAGGTGGAGCGCGGAAGCGATAGCGTCGAGCACGCTGTCGGATACGCCTTTGAGGTCGCCGCGTTCCAGTCGGGTGTAGTAGTCGACGCTGATCCCGGCGAGCAGGGCAACCTCTTCGCGGCGTAGCCCAGAAACCCGGCGCCGGCCGCCGTAGGCCGGCAGACCGGCCTGCTCGGGCGTGATCTTGGCCCGTCGGGAGGTCAGGAAGTCACTGATCTCGTTGCGGTTGTCCACAGTGCGACGTTACGGCGATCTGGGGCGCGGAGGGAGGACTTGGCAGTACCTGGATCAGCAGGGTCTCCCTGAGCAGCGACGGCTGGTGTTGGCTAGAGGACATGCGAGGAGCCATTCTGTACGCCGCCGGCGAGGCGCTCCTAACCTCTAAGTCAGGCCAGGACAAGGAAGAACGACATGGAATACATCCGCCTGGGCAAGTCAGGTTTGAAAGTCAGCCGGATCGCGCTCGGCTGCATGAGTTTCGGTGAGTCACGGGGATTCAGTGAATGGTCTTTGGGAGAGGAGGACGCCGGACCGTTCTTCAAGCAAGCGGTCGAGCTCGGCATCACCTTCTGGGACACCGCCAACGTCTACCAGCTGGGCAGCTCTGAGGAAATCGTCGGTCGAGCGATCAAGAAGTACAGCCGTCGGGAGGACATCGTCTTGGCCACCAAGGTGCACTTCGCAATGCACGAGGGCGCGGGCGGATCCGGCTTGTCGCGTAAGGCCATCATGGAACAGATCGACGCCTCACTCACCCGACTGGGCACCGACTACGTGGACCTCTATCAGATCCACCGCTTCGATCCGAACACACCGATCGAAGAAACCCTGGAAGCCCTGCACGATGTCGTCCAGGCCGGCAAGGCTCGCTATGTCGGCGCCTCGTCGATGTGGACCTGGCAGTTCTCGAAGATGCAGTACACCGCCGAGCTCCGCGGCTGGACCAAGTTCGTGTCCATGCAAGACCTCTACAACCTGATGCAGCGCGAGGAAGAGCGCGAGATGTTTGGGCTGCTCGCCGACCAGGGCGTCGGCAGTGTGCCCTGGAGCCCTCTGGCTAAGGGGCGACTCGCTCGGCCGTGGGGTGAACACACCCAACGCTCCGACAACGATCCGGTCGGTCAGCGATTCTTCGGCGAGGGCGACCGAGCCATCGTCGACGCAGTCCAGAAGATAGCGGAGGCCCGCGGCATTCCCATGGCTCAGGTGGCGCTTGCGTGGGTGTTGAAGAATCCCGTCGTCACGTCCCCCATCGTGGGGGCGACCAAGCCGCATCACCTTGCAGACGCCGTGGCCGCGGTGGATGTTCACCTCACCGACGATGAGATCCGTGCCCTTGAGGAGCCTTACACGCCTCGGCTGCCAGCGGGATTCTGAACGCCTCGAGGTGCTCCCTCCGCCACGAAATAAGTTCCGGGTTCCCTGCGGGCTGTCCTTCCTTCCGCTTCTCTATCGCCAACTGCCGGGCGAATGATCGGGTACCGAGAGTCGGGCGAGTACGGCGTAGTGGTCGCTGGCCCACGTGCCGTCGATGGGCTGATCGAATACCCGCCGGCACTCCGTGACATCGAGGCTGGGTCCGTGGATGCCGCTACGGACGAGCACGTAATCGATTCGGCGGCCGAGCTCCAGTGACATCTCGCCGGCACGGACAAGCGGATTCTCGGCGGCGAAGGTGTGACCTGGATCGGTGCCATTCACATATTCCCAGGCGTCACGGTAGGCGACGCTAAATCCGTCGAGGGATTGCCGGCCGGTCCAGAAACGTACGCTCGCGGAGTCCGGGGTGTCATCGAAATCCCCGAGGACGATCACATGCAGCTCCCGGTCCCCGACGTAGCGTTCGATGCTGCGGGCGCACGCGACGGCCTGAAGCTCTCGCTCCCTGCCGTGGCCGAGTTCGTACGTCGGCTTGTGATGCGCGACGAGGACGGCGCCAAGTGGCGGCGGGAACTTGATCGCGGCCAGCACCGCCGCCGACCAGGGGAGGCTGACCCGACTGGTGACGTGCAGATCGATTGCGCGAACATCACCGAACGGGAATCGGCTACATAGCACGGCACTGACGCCATCGGCAGACCGGCCTGGGTGCCAGGCGGTGTGGTATTCCTCGCCCAGCAGGTCCACCGCTTGGTCATAATCGCGAGTGAGGACGCATTCCTGAAGCGCGACGACATCGGGACGCAGGGCACGCAGGTCTGCGAGCATGGCCTGACGTCGGCGCGGCCAGTCGGCGTGCCCCGGCGACAGCAAGTTGTAGGTCATTAACGTGATGCTGTGCATCGCCTCATCTCATCTCTCCGTCAAGCAGTGCAGTACCGTTAACACGACTAATGTCACATTAGTGGAGGATTGAGGAATGGCTGACAGCACTGTCCGTGCGATGACGTGGAACATTTGGTGGAGGTTCGGACCCCGCTGGCGAGATCGGCAGCCCGGCATTGAGGCAACCCTCGAGCGGCTCAGCCCCGACATCCTGGCCTTGCAGGAGGTGTGGAGCACAAGCCAGACGACTCAGGCGGACGAGCTTGCGGACACGCTGGGCATGCATGCAGTGTTCGCGTCACCGTCGTACCCACCAGCGCCGCAAGACCACGCTGTCGAGGACTGGAGCGGCGTGGGACTCGGTATCGCGGTTCTGAGCCGCTGGCCGATCCTGGACCAGGAAGCGTCGGTAATGCCTGCCCGGCACCGAACCTGGGATCCAGTGAGTTTGACCGTACGCGTCGACCATCCGAGTGGGCCATTGCCGATCATCGTCAGCTGCTTGGATTACGGCGTCCCCTACACCGACGACCGGATCGCGCAAGGTTCGTTCGTGGCGGATCTGGCCACGCACCCGCGCTTGGACGGCCCGTGTCCGGTCCTGCTCATGGGTGACCTGAATGCCGCGGTCGACTCGCCCGTCCTACAACCCGTACGGGACGTACTTACCGACGCATGGATCGCTGGCTATGGAGCACCGGACGCGATTACGCTGCCCTCCACGCATCCGTCCGCGCCTCTGGAGGCCGGACCCGAAATGGTCGATCAGCGGATCGACCACATCTTCTTCCGTCCCGGACGTGAAGACCAACACGTGCTTGTGGAGGGCGTCCAACTGGCCGGCGACCCAGTCGACGGCGTATACCCGTCCGACCACCGCGCCGTCGTCGCCGACCTGCGCTGGCGTGGCTGATAGGGTCCTGCGGCGCCCCGGAGGACGGACAGCCCGGGTCCGCGAAGCCGCCCTACGGGCGACCCTGCAGGAGCTGCTGGAGAACGGTTACGCGAATTCGAGCCTCGATGCGATCGCTCGCCAGTCCGGCGTCAGCAAGGCCACCCTCTACCGACGGTGGGGAGGTCGCAGCGGCCTCCTCCTGGACGCCGTCGAATGGTTCGGGGTCACCCAGGCCGAGGTTCCCGACACCGGGCGGTTCGACGACGACCTCCGGCTCTGGGCTCGGTCCGTCCATACTCTGCTCACTGACCAGACCACGGGGGCACTCGTGCGCGCGGTCTTCGCCGGAGATCCACTCGCCACCCACCCCATCCGGCAACGCTTCTGGTCCAGCCGCTTGAGCTTGGTACGCCCGATCGTCGAGCGGGCCATAGCCCGCCAAGAGGTCCCCGCGGCTACTGATGTCGACGAAGTCATCCGCCACCTCGGCGCTCCGCTGTACTACCGCTTTCTCGTACTCGACGAACCGGTCACCTCACAGGCAGCCGACCTGGCGGCAGCAGTCACAGCCAGCGCCGCGCGGCACGGCATCTTCGTAAGCTAACCGCTTACAAGCCAGTTGCCATCTCTCCCCAGATGTCCTCCAGGTAGCGGTCAGCATCGCGGAGTCCCTGCAGCCATTCCTCGGCCGCAGGATCCGCCCCGTTCGTCTTGGCTCGATAGATGTTCATCAGAGCCCCGCGCACGCCGGGCGCCATGGTGTTGGCATTGCCGCAGACATAGATCACCGCACCTCCTGCGATCAGGTCCCAGACCTGGCCGCCCTCGCGCTCGATCAGCTGCTGGACGAACGTTCGAGGCTGTCCAGGCTCCCGCGAGAAGGCCACCTGCACCTCGGTGATGCCGGACGTCTCGAAGTTCTTCAGCTCGTCGGCGTAAAGCATGTCGTGGTCAGCGTTCCGGCAGCCATAGAAGAGGACTGACTTCCCAACTGGAACGCCCTTCTCCGCCAGCGCAGCACGCTCCTGCAGGAAACCACGGAAGGGTGCCATCCCGCTGCCAGCCCCGACCATGATCATCGGCGTGTGTGGGTTGGCGGGCGGCCGGAATGGGATGGTCGGCTTGCGAACAAAGACGAACTGCGTACTGCCCTCCATGCTGCTCCCCAGATGGTTGGAGGCAACCCCGTTGAAGTAACCGTCACCGCTGCGGGCGGGACCATGGAGCACGCCAACAGTGAGATGGCAGCTGCTCGCAACGGCGGGGGAGGAGGAGATGGAGTAGTAGCGAGGCCGCATCGGTGGCAGCAGCTCCAAGTAGACGTTGAACGGCAGGTCGCAGCTCGGGAAGTCGTCGAGCAGTTCGAGCACCGATCGTCGAGGTGCTGCGACTCGCTTCCGGTACGCATCCCGGCCGGCATCGTCGAGGCCGGACATAGCCAGCAACTCGGCCGCCTCATCGGGCTGCGTCGCGTATCGAGCGAGCACAGCAAGATCATTGCGGCTGGCGACCTCTTGCAACTCCACACAGGCACCCAGGATGCCGAGCAACGGCGCTGATTCACCCAGCGGAATGTGGGTGTAGGTGCCGCCACCCGTGGGATTGATCGTGACGTAGGTGCCGGCGTCGAGGCCGAACCTAGCCATCACCCGTCGGATGAGGTCGACGTTGTTACGCGGGAGTACGCCGAGGTGATCACCGGTCTGGTACTCCATTCCGGCGGGCAACTGGAGCTCGATATGGCGGGCAGACCGCGAGTCAGCAGCGGACTGACCGTTCTTGAGCAGCTCCTGATTAACGACCAACGTCGACGGGTGAGCCCG
>DATLQP010000136.1:0-3318 GCA_035535155.1 Propionibacteriaceae bacterium | reverse complement strand
GTGACCAGACAAGCGCGTAGCGCACCTCCGCCGACTCAACGCTTTTGACTCAGCGACTGAGCTGGCGCAGGCACCAGGCGTACAAGATGGGATCGAAGGCGTACGCGTTGGAGAAATAGAAGCCGTAGTAGCGGCGGTAGACATCGATCCATCGGGCGATCTCGCGACCATGCCGCTCCACCGCGACCGCCTCCAGCCAGCCTGCATCAGCGTCGGCGTCGGCATACGGCTCAAGTTCGAGAAAAATCAACGCGCCAGCCAGGTCCAGCAACGGGTCCGCATTGATGGTGTGCGGGCTGAAGTCTCCGATTCCAGTCACCACCGGACCAAGCGGTCCTTGACTGACGTAGGCATTGGGCGGACAGACGTCACCATGGACCAGAGCGGGTGTGATCGAGCGCTCGGCGAGGTCGCCGTGCAGTCTGTTCCACACCTCAACGATGCCTGGTACGTCGTGTTCGAGCCGCGTTCGGCTGGTCTGGAGTGGGCCCTGCAGCATGGTGGCAAGCAGCTCACTGAGCGTGCCGAACTGCTGGGGTGCACCTTCACCGATCAACCGTGCGAAGCCGGGCACCGGGCTGGGCAGTCGCTGCAGCTGTTCGGTCGCGTCAAGGAAGCTGACCAGGGCCGGCCGGCGTTGGGCTACGTCGGCGTGTTGCAGCCAGCTGGAGAAGCTCCGGCCGGAGAACCGCCGGTCCACGGTGTAGATGCACCCGTCCCGCTCGCCACCGTCAATGATCAGCGGCAGCTCTATACCGATATCGATACCACGCCAGCTGTCATAGAGCGCCCGCAGCTGAGCCGACGTGCCCTGCGGCGCCTCATGCCGGCTCCGATACAGCCGCAGCACCCGATCATGATCAATCGCGAATACCTCGCTCTCGCCGCCCGAGCCGAGGAGTTGATCACGACCGGTACCAAACGCGGTCAGCAGCCTGGCTTCACCCTCACGATCATCGTTGGGTACCGCCGCGACCGAGCGACGCTCGCGTTCCGCCACTCGGGCAACTCGAGCTCGATCTAGCTGACTCAGCGCGAGTTCGCGAGCAGCGTGTTCGTCGAGCTGGTGGGCGACGGCATTCACCGGTCCTCTCGGGGTGTGGATGTGAACATCAGCCAGCCGGAGCAGTCTTTGCAACGGACCCTGCTGAACCCGTAGGGATTGGGTCTTGGCGTGCGGCACAATCTCACGTTCGTGGGTGAACCAACCTTGCTCGGTGATCAAAGTCCGGTCGTTCCAGCCGTATCGGAGGGTCCAGAAGTCAAACCACCGAAGCCAGCGCGCGCGGTTCGGCGAAGGGCTTAGCTCGATGCTGTCGAGATCGAAACCTGGCAGTACTCGCCCGAGTGCGAGCTCGACTTCGTCGGGGTCGGCCACCGGGAGCAACACACTCGAGGCGGTCGACTCATTGCCCTCGCCGTCGCCATGGGCGTACCCCAAGATGTCGATGTCCACCCGATACCAGCCGAGCAGCCGCCAAAGCAGTGGCTGGCTGGTCTTGACCCCTTGGACTCGATTGATCGGCACCGATTGGCTGGTCAGGTTGGTCAGGCCGCGGGTGATCCGCAGCCCACGCGGCGATTCCGCCAACGTGAAGTTGAACATGCCGATCACTCGCCGCCAGATCAGCGACAACATGCCGATGACTAGGGGAATCAAGCCGCCCAGCGCAAGGGGAACTACGCCCAGCGATGCGGTGACGACCACGATGATGATTGAGATCGCGGCCGGGATCAGCCACTCCGTTGACAACAGAAAGCTAACGATCAATCGCTGCGGAGTTACTTGGACGAGCCGCTGATCGGATTCTCCCAGATCGGTGAAGACGCTGGCCGCCGACTGCTGGTCAAGATCACGAATGCTGGCTTGCTGACCGTGCGCACGGGCGAGCAGGTAGTCACGCAGCCTGGACGCCTTGGCGCGGCTCAGGTAACGCAGTTTGGTAGTGCTGTTGCCAGCGTCGAGCCGCAGCTCCGCCAAGCCGAACATCCGCGCAGCGAGTGGCTGGATGATATCGACCGACTGGAGCCGCTCGAAGGGGATTTTCGTGGACTTCTTGAAGATCGCGCCGGTCTCCACGCGCAATTCCTCATCGTCGATCACGAAGCGGGTGAAGTACCAGGCAACAAAGCCGGTCACAGCGGCCAGCACGACGACAATGCCGAGCACAGGCAGGATCCAGGTCAGGCCGCGGCCTTCGAACTGGTTCTCACTAGCGCCGGTGATCAGCTCGCGGCCCCAGCCAATGGCGATCGCGACGAACACCAACCAGCCCCGAACGAACGGCGTAAGTGGGTGCGGTCGCTCTGTCTGCTTGAGTGGTGCCGCGGTCGCCGCCGGCGGTTCGGGCGTGGTGTTGACCTCTGGATCGGCGGGCGAGGTGCGCTGCGGAGGCTGCGGGCCGGTCATAGCCCCGAAGCGTGCGCTTCGCCGAGTTCGGTCAGCCGGTCCCGGAGCCGCGTTGCCTCCTCAGGCGTCAGACCGGGTATCCGAGCGCCGGTCTCAGGACTGGCCGTCTTCAAGGTGACTGAGGCCAAGCCGTACGCGCGTTCCAGCGGTCCCGACTCGACCTCGACCAACTGCATCCGTCCGTACGGCACGGCTATCAGGTTTCGGAACATCACGCCGTGGGTGATGTAGAGGTCGTCTTCTCGTTCTACATAGCCCCAGGAGCGCCAGTTACGCGGGACGAATACCAGCCTGATGATCACGATCACCGCAGCGACGGCCCAGATCAGCCCCGCGACCCACCACTCGCCGGAGGCAACTCCGACGATCAATGCCGGAATCGTGAAGAGGACGGGTGTGACGATCAAACTGGTCAGGATGCGCATCGAGCGGTACTTGGGCGAGAGCCGCCGCCACTCGTACGCCGGTGGCGCAAACAGTTCTTCCATAACGCATTCAGGCTACGTGCCGCCCCATGGGCGACAGCCTTGCCACGTCGGCAGAGCAGGAAGCGATGAGCTAAGCGGCTCCCTCGCACAGCACCTCGATCCCCTCGCGCGCCAGCTCCTGGTCGTCGACGAGTACTTACGCGGATCGTCACGCGGACCCGGTCCCATGGCAGTGTCGCCGTCACGACATACCTGGCGCCACCATCGGGGGGCGGTCCCGGGCTAGGCAGCAGGCTCGGCCGGCTCGTAGATGCCGATCATCACGCCCGTCGTCGTCATTGTGCTGTCCACCAGCGCCAACCGCCGGTACGTGCCGGAGGCGGGAAAGAGCCGCAGCCCGGGTCCGACCAGCACCGGGTGGACCATGATCACGTAGCGATCGACCAACTCGGCGTCGGTCAGGGACTGGGTCAGCTCGGC
>DATLQP010000135.1:0-10459 GCA_035535155.1 Propionibacteriaceae bacterium | reverse complement strand
GAGTTGTTGGATGTTCCGGTACGCCAGCTCTCGCTGGGCGAGCGGATGCGAGGCGAGGTGGCAGCCGCTTTGGTTCACCGGCCGCGGCTCCTCGTCCTCGACGAGCCGACGATCGGGTTGGACATGATCAGCAAGGAGCGGCTCCGGCACTTCCTGCTCGCTGAGCGTGCGGAGTTCGGCACCACGCTGCTGCTGACGACCCACGACATGGGTGACATCGAGCGGCTCTGCGAGCGGGTACTCGTCGTCGACCGCGGCCGCCTGGTCTTCAACGGCACGCTGCCCAGCCTCGCGGCGCGGGTTGCGCTGCAGCGGGTGCTCGTCGTTGACCTGCCGGAGCCGACTGCCAACCTTCGAGTGCCAACGGCGACTCACATAGGCAGCGAGCTCAACGGCCAGCGGCAGCGGCTCGCGTTCAGCCCGCAGCAGGCAACGGCGGCCGAGGTTTTGGCGCAGGTAAGCGCGATGGCCGAGGTAGTCGACCTGACCCTCGAAGAGCCGGCGATCGAGGACATCGTGCGCACCCTGTACGGCGCCCCATGAGCGGATGGCAGACATACCGGTAGAGACATGCCGAAGACCCCTCAGTCAGTGACTGAGGGGCCTTCGATGTGGGGGATTTCAGGCGACGCTGGTGGACTCGTTCGGCATCAGAAGCCAGGCGATGAGGTAGATCAAGATCTGCGGGCCCGGCAGAAAAAGGCTGGCCACGAAAACGATTCGAACAATAGTGGGATCGAGATTGAAGCGACGGGCGATTCCCGAGCACACGCCCGCGATCATCCGGTCGTCATAAGGGCGGTAGAGCTGCATGTCGCGTTGTCCTTCCTGGACACTGTGGAGGTTGTGGCTACTCCTACTCTGCGCTATCAATGCGCGATCAACGCCCGGTTTGCTGGCACAACAAGGGTCGTGCTCAGGGCTCAAAACGTGGCTTCCCTGAGGATGTTGCCGTTTTGAAACACGGTTGATCTGCGACACATCGCGACGCGGGAGCTGAAACGGTGTTGACTGAGAGACTGTGTCGGTAGATCGGCCGCGACGAGCGCTTCTAGAGGAGCCCGACGACGTTGAGTCGTACGTGGCCAGACGATCGCGCGGGTTTACTCCGGCTGATCATGGTGACGAGTTCGACCCGCGTCCCGCACGTGCCGCACGAGCACCAGAGCCGGCTGTGACTTCCCAGCCGGGTACCGAATCTGATCATGTCGGATTTCCTGACCGTACGCCTCGACCGCGTCGGGCGGTGGCCGCCGAATCCAGAACTGCCGACCCCGACGAGAAGACACCGGCCGCACCCGAGGCAGGGATCGGCAGGCGCGCCATGGATCCTTTGCCGAGCGGATTCAGCCAGCCGGCTCCGCAGCCCGACTCACCCGCGTCCATCGCAGCATCCCCGCAGTTAGCAGACCCGAAGCCGAGGCGCAGCGTGCCGTCGCCGAGTCCTGAGCCGGTGGCCGAGCGGGCACCGGTCAGGACCTACCAGACAACGGCCCAAGCCTCGGTTCCGGTACGACCCCAGGCGCCCACACCGCCGAAACCGCCGACACCGGCCGCCCCGTCAGCTGTTCCTCCGACACCGGCCACCCCGTCAGCTGTTCCTCCGCCATCGCCCATATCCACCGCACCCCCTCCGCCGCGGTCAACCCGCCCTCTGCCGCAACCCGCATCGACACCGACCCCGGCGTCACGGCCACTGCCGCCGGTTGCGCCGCAGCCGGTTCCGACGGCACCGCGGACATCGGAGCCGGCACCCCAGCCGACACCGCAGCCCGCGCCCAGGCCGCCGGCACAACGTGGCTACGTGCCACCACCTCCGCGTGTCGCTCAGCCGAGTGCTCCCGCGGTATTGCAGCGTTCCCAACCGACGGCCCGCCGCAATACCGCTCCCGCCGCCGTACGCAGCACCAGGCGCTCCCGATGGACTGTTGATCATGATGTGCCGCCGATCATCGTCAACAGATTGATCAAGAGTTACAACGGCACCCTCGCCGTACACAATCTGAGTTTCGTTGTCGAGCCCGGACGCGTGACCGGCTTCCTCGGTCCGAACGGCGCCGGAAAGACCACCACCATGCGAATTTTGGTCGGCCTGGCCACCCCGACGACCGGTAACGCAACGTTTGGCGACCGCGCCTACGCCGAACTGCCCCATCCTCAGCAAATCGTGGGATGCGTACTCGATGCGAGCTTCCACCCTGCGCGGAGTGGTCGCAATCACCTTCGCGTGCTCGCCTCCACCGCAGGTGCCAATGATCGCCGGGTCGACGAGTTGCTCGGCGAAGTCGGGCTGGGCGAGGTCGCCCGCCAGTCGGTCGGCGAGTACTCAACGGGTATGCGACAGCGACTCGCGCTGGCTGCGGCGATGCTCGGCAGCCCCGACTACTTGATCTTGGACGAGCCGGCGAACGGCCTCGATCCCGAGGGGATCCGCTGGCTCCGTACGGTGCTGCGCGACTTCGCCTCAACTGGTCGCGCCGTGTTGATCTCCTCCCATCTGCTGCACGAGATCGAGGCCACCGCGGACGATATCGTCGTGATCAACAGAGGCCGGCTGCTGGCCCAGATGCCGATGTCGGAACTCAAGCTCGGCGAGGGCACGACGCGGGCCCGGGTCTCCGACATGAGAACCGCCATGCAGGCACTCGCTGCTGTTGGTGCCGATGTCCAAACCGCCGCCGACGAGCACGGCGCTTATCTGCGCATCCACAGCCACGACGTGGGCCAGGTTGGCTCCGTCCTGTTTGGCTCCGGCATTGTGGTCGATGAACTGGTCACCGAAAGGCGCGATCTCGAGCAGGAGTTCTTCTCCATGCTTGAGGGCTCCAGATGAGTGGTGTACTGCGTGCGGAGATGCGCAGGATCACCACCACCAAGTTGTGGTGGATCGCGCTGATCTGCATTTTCGTGCTCAGTGCTGGCTACGCGGCGCTGCCAGCGACCGTCGCGTGGTTGCAAGGCAAGCAAGGCGCTGGGAGTTCTCCGTTTACCGACCCAGGGATCATCCGCAGCATCTACAACGGTGGATATGTCTTGTCCCGGATCCTGGCCATGGTCGTCGGAATCGTGGTCATCGGCAGCGAATACCGGTACGGCACACTTGCCGCCAGCTATCTGGCCACGCCGCGACGGGTCCGCATGCTGCTCGGCAAAGCGGGTGCTTTGTTGATCTTCGGGATGATCTACGGGATCGTCAGCGTTGCGGCCGGCATACTGGTAGCGATTCCCTTCGTGCTGGCCAATAACGGCTCCCTGTTGCTTGAGCAGCCGGCGACCTGGCGGTCGATCATTCTTGGCGTGTGCTCGATTGCGTTATGGACCATGATCGGCATGGGCATCGGCATCTTGATCAAGAACATGCTGGTGGCGCTGCTGGTCGGCATCATGCTCGGTTTCCTGGTGGAGCCGATCGTCTCGGTGGTGTTTTTCATCAAGAGATGGGATCAGCTGCTCAATTTGATGCCTACCGGGGCGACCAACGCCATGCTGCAGATCACCTCGCCGGTGCTCTTCGCGGCACAGCATCCGACGCCGTGGTGGCTCGCCGGTCTGATCCTGGCGGCATGGTGCCTGCTGCCCGCACTTGTCGGCATGCTGTCGGCCGTACGCCGCGACGTTGCCTGATCTAGCCAATCGCTTGGGGGAGCCGGGTTAGACTCCGCGGCATGGCTCGAGTGGTTGTCGACGTGATGCCGAAGCCGGAGATCCTGGATCCGCAGGGAAAAGCTGTGACCGGGGCGCTGGCCCGGCTGGGCTTTGCCGGCATGTCCGTACGCCAGGGCAAGCGGTTCGAACTCGAATTCGACGGCGAAGTCACCGAGGAGCGACTGGCCGAGGTGCGGCGGGCGGCCGAGACGCTGCTCGCCAACACCGTCATCGAGACTTTCGACGTTCGCGTCGAGCCCACGCCAGAATCAGCTGGCGCAGTTGACGAGGCCCAGAACAGCCAAGCCGGGAACAACCAAGCCGAGAACAACAAAGCCGAGAACAACAAAGCCGAGAACAACAAAGCCGAGAACAGCAAAGCCGACGGCAGCGAAGCCCAATCAGCAGAAGAGGCCGAGCTGGCCGCACGGGCGGGTTGATGAGTCCGAAGATCGGAGTCGTCACTTTTCCAGGCTCGCTCGACGATCAGGACGCACTCCGCGCCATCCGAAAGTGTGGCGGCGAGCCGGTGTCGCTGTGGCACGGCGACGACAACGTCGACGGCGTGGACGCGGTGATCTTGCCTGGCGGGTTCTCCTACGGGGACTACCTACGCTGCGGAGCGATCTCCCGGTTCGCGCCGGTGATGGCCGAAGTGATCAAGGCGGCCGAAGCAGGGATGCCGGTGCTGGGCATCTGCAACGGGTTTCAGATTCTCTGCGAAGCACAGCTGTTGCCGGGCGCGCTGATCCGCAACGATGTCCGGGTGTTCGTCTGCAAGGACCAAGATCTTCAGGTCGAGTCGGTCGATACCACTTGGACATCGGAGTTCACTGTCGGCCAGACGGTTACGCTCGTGCTCAAGAACGGAGAAGGCGGCTACGTAGCCGACGAGGACACCTTGCGGCGCCTGGAGGGTGAGGGCCGGGTGGTCTTCCGGTATCTCAACGGCAATCCCAACGGCTCGTTCCACGACATTGCCGGGATCTGTAATGAGCGTGGGAATGTCCTCGGTCTGATGCCGCACCCGGAGCACAACATCGACCCGCTGACCGGTCCGACCCAAGACGGCCGCGCCTTCTTCAGTAGCGTGTTCAACTTCCTCGCCGCCAAGGTCTAGTGTCGCCGAAAGTCACGTCCGGACCACATGCATCCGGCGTCCGACATTCCCCACGGCGTCACCCTGTCGGTGGCCGCCTACCGGATGAGCCGACCAAACGGGGCGCGCTTCGTGGTCGGCGCGGTTGGGTCCTTTTGCTCCTGGTGCTGGGCGTGTTGTTTGTCGGGCTTCGCGGCATACATGCGCTGGCCGAGCAGCCGGAGGAGTCGGCGATCTTCACCGACCGAGTCGTCGTTGTCGGTGTGACTGGTCGCGCGGAATTGACGCAGACAGATCGTGCAGTGTTGGGTGCTCATCTCGGCGATGCCCAGGCTGGCACCATGTCCATCCGTCCGCGCTATGTCGGCGATTGCGCCGCGGCCGGCTGGACAACGCTAGGGGCCGGCCGTCGCGCAGCGGTTGGAGGTCTCTGCACGCCGGAGGTGCAAGGCGGCAAGGTGACCGACTGGTCCGCGCGACAGGCCGCAGCCGCAGCTCGGCGTGGTGACGCGCAGCTCGGCACGCTCACTGGTTCGGTCAAGGGATGTGTTGCGGCGGTCGGCCCAGGCGCCGCCCTCGCGGCGGCCAAGTCGGATGGGACCGTTGCCTCCTATCAGTCGCCGCAGCAATTCGTCACGGGAGGCATACAGACAGCGTGCCCCATCACGATCGTGGATGCTGGGCCGCTCTCCGATCAGATCATCACCGAGCTGGCCAACCGCAAAGACACCACGCTGATCACGACCGGCGTCGGCCCGAATGCGGGCTCCGATGATCCGAGCCTGCAGGTGGTCTACCGGCTCGGCACCACCCTGCCTGGCTGGCTTACCTCAGCAAGCACCCGGCGCGAGGGCATCGTCACGCTGACTGACCTCACGCGAACCTTGATCGAGTTCGGCGGTCCTACGTCGTCCACCCCTGTCGACGGTTCGCCGTTCGCGGTCTATGACACCGGCCTCACTGTCGAGCGGATCGACGCCAAGATCAGATCCGTCGCCGCACTCTCCGACGCTGCGCCGATCGGCTACCTGGCACTCGGCCTGGCCGGTGCCGTGCTGTTCATGATCATGGTGATCGGGGTGCTGCGGGGCAAGTTCGGGTTGCCCAAATTGATCTTGACGCTGGGCGGTGTGCTGGCTGCCGCCATGATGCTCACCGGCGCGGTGCCATGGCAGGACAGCCGCTCGCCAGGACTGTTCCTCAGTCTGCTGGTGGCCGCGTGGATGGTGATCTTGACGCCGCTGGCGCTCCTGGTCGGCCGCCGCGCCCGGGTCCCCGCCATCATTGCCGCGGCGGGAATCAGCGTAGCGGCGTTTACGTTCGACGCTGCCCTCGGTGCGGTCATGCAGCCGGGTTCGATGCTCAATTCGCGGCCGATCTTCGGCCTGCGCTGGTACGGCTTCGGCAACGTGACCTTCGCCGCGTACGCCAGTGCAGGACTGCTGCTGGCCGGCTACATCGCGCATCGTTGCCTGGCTGCCGGCCGGCGCGGCGCGGCTCTTGCGGCAGTCGGTGCTGTCGGCTTCGGCATTGTGATCTGTGAAGGCTGGCCATCGATGGGGAGCGACTTCGGTGGGGTCATTGCGCTGACACCCGCGGTGCTGTGGCTGATGCTTGCCCTGTCAGGCGTCCGGATGACCTGGCCCAAGCTGCTCGCGATTGGCGGTTCTGCGGTCTTGGCGGTCGCTCTGATCTCGGTTCTCGATTGGCTGCGCGGGCCCGATCGGCGTACCCACCTGGGCAATTTCGTGCAGCGCATCCTCGACGGTGACGCGCTGGACGTGATCAGCCGCAAGGCGGTCGCATCTGCCGAGACGATTGCCTCCATCGTCGGCATCGGTTCGCTGCTGATCGGTGTTGTGTTGTGGATTGTGATCTTCGTCTACGTGGTCCCACGAATCTCGTCCGATTTCAGCACCGCACGGAGTGCCTTGATCGCCACCCTTATTGTCGCCATCGTGGGCACCGTGCTGAACGACGGCGGGATCTTCGTCTGGCTCACGGTGACGGCCCAGATCACCGTCATCATGGGCTGGTTCTTCTTCGACTGGGCCGAACGCAACGATTGGACGCTCAGCGCCCTCAGGGCCGGGCACCGGTAGCGTTGCGGCCGTGGCAGACACTGTCGACAACGCGACCCACACGCCCGATCAGCCGCAACCGTGGGCTGAGCTGGGACTGAAGGACGCCGAATATGCCCGGATCAAGGAGATCCTGGGCCGCCGGCCGACCTCGTCGGAGCTCGCCATGTATTCCGTGATGTGGTCTGAACACTGCTCCTACAAGTCCTCCAAAGTGCATCTCCGCCAATTCGGGTATCTACCGGCGGAGACGCCCATCGGCAAGCTGCTGGCCGGCATCGGCGAGAACGCCGGCGTAGTCGATGTCGGGCAGGGCTATGCCGTCACGTTCAAGATCGAGTCGCATAACCATCCCAGCTATGTCGAGCCGTACCAGGGCGCGGCGACCGGCGTCGGCGGTATCGTCCGCGACATTTTGGCGATGGGAGCTCGCCCCATCGGCGTGATGGATTCGCTGCGCTTCGGGTCTCTCGAGGAGCCTGACACTGGGCGGGTGCTGCCCGGTGTTGTTGCCGGAGTCGGCGGCTACGGCAACTGCCTGGGCCTACCCAACATCGGCGGTGAGGTGTCCTTCGACCGCACCTATCTCGGCAACCCACTGGTCAACGCGCTGTGTGTCGGCGTGCTGCGCCATGAGGACTTGCACCTCGCGAAGGCGACGGGGGCGGGCAATAAGGTGATTTTGTACGGGGCATCGACCGGTGCAGACGGCATCGGCGGGGTCAGCGTGCTCGCCTCGGAGACATTCCAGGACACCCCGACGAGACCAACCAAACGGCCCAGCGTTCAGGTCGGCGATCCCTTCATGGAGAAGCTGCTCATCGAGTGCACCCTGGAGCTCTTCGCCGCCGGGTTGGTCACCGGCATCCAAGATCTCGGCGGCGCGGGCCTGTCGTGCGCCACCTCGGAGCTGGCCAGTGCCGGCGACGGCGGCATGCATATCGATCTTGATCTGGTGCCGCTGCGCGATCCGACGCTGAGCCCCGAAGAGATCTTGATGAGCGAGTCCCAGGAACGCATGATGGCCGTCGTCGAGCCTGATCATGTGGCTGCCTTTCTGGCGATCTGTCGCAAGTGGGATGTGCTTGCAACCGTTGTCGGTGAGGTAACCACGGGAGACCGTCTGGTAATCGATTGGCAGGGCGAGACGGTGGTCGACGTGCCACCGCGTACGGTGGCGCACGAGGGTCCGGTTTACGAACGCCCCTACGAACGACCGGACTGGCAAGATCAGGTCCAAGCCAACGGAGTTGATCACCTGCCTCGACCGGCTAACGGTGACGAGCTGGCCGACACCATGCTTCGGATGGTTGCCCACCCAAATCTCTGCGACAAGTCATGGGTCACCGACCAGTACGACCGCTACGTGCGCGGCAATTCCGTGCTCGCTCAGCCGGACGACGCTGGAATGCTGCGCATCGACGAAGACTCCGGCCTCGGCATCGCGCTCGCCACCGATTGCAATGCTCGCTTTGCGCTACTGGATCCCTACGTTGGCGCGCAATTGGCGCTGGCTGAGGCGTACCGCAACGTCGCGACCACGGGAGCGGAGCCGCTGGCGATCACTGACTGCCTCAACTTCGGCTCGCCCGAGGATCCGGCGATCATGTGGCAGTTCAGTGAGGCCATACGCGGGCTGGTGGACGGCTGCCAGACATTGGGAACGCCGGTCACCGGCGGGAACGTCAGCTTCTACAACCAGACCGGCAGGACGCCGATCTTGCCGACGCCGGTCGTCGGTGTGCTGGGTGTGATCGACGACGTGACACGGCGCAATCCCGGCGGGTTCAAAACTGCCGGAGAGGTGATCTATCTGCTCGGTGAGACCGGGGACGAACTGGCAGGTTCGGCATGGGCGGACATCATCCATGATCATCTCGGCGGCCGACCGCCCGCAGTTGATCTTGCTAAAGAAAAGGCGCTGGCCGAAGTTCTGATCAGGGGGAGCCGTCGCGCCCTACTGGCCAGCGCTCATGATCTCGCCGACGGTGGCCTGGCCCAGGCGGTGGTCGAGTCGGCCCTACGACATGGGATGGGCGCGCGCATCAAACTGCCGGCCAAGGCCGATCCGTTCGTCTGGTTGTTCTCCGAGAGCCCGAGCCGCGCGCTCGTCTCGGTAAAGCAGGGGACAGACCGCGAGCTCACCTCGCTGTGCCGGATGAACGGTGTCAAGGTCACCAAGCTTGGTGTGGTCACGCCTGAGGAAGACGCGTCGCTTGAGGTGGTGGGCCAGTTCACGCTGCCACTGGCGCGTATCCGGGAAGCGTGGCAGGGCACCCTACCGGCCGCTATGGCTCACTAACCCAGAAGATCAATCAATCCAGTGTCTCTTCGTGACCAGGTCCAAGCCCAGCTTCCCGGCGTTCTCGCCGATCTGAAAGCGCTCGTCGAGATTGAGTCGGTGAGCGCCGACCCGTCGAGGGCCGCAAACGTGGAGCGCAGTGCGCAGCGTGTCGTGCAACTCCTGGCGGATCTGGACTGCCCAGATGTCCGGGTGATCCGCGCAAATGACGGTGCGCCGGCCGTTCTCGGCCGGTTCCCCGCGCCCGAGGGCATGCCGACCGTTTGCCTCTATGCCCATCACGATGTCCAACCTGAGGGAGATCCAGCCGGCTGGCGTACACCGTCCTTCGTGGCAACTGAACATGATGGGCGGCTCTACGGCCGTGGTGTGGCTGACGACAAGGGCGGGTTCGCGGTTCACCTCGCTGCGCTGCGGGCGTTCGGCGGACGGCCGCCGATAGGTGTCACTGTATTCGTCGAGGGCGAGGAGGAGATCGGCTCGCCAACACTTGCGGAGCTGCTCGACCGGCACCATGACGAGTTCGCAGCCGATGTCTTTGTGATCACCGACTCCGTCAACTGGGCCGTCGGGCAACCGGCCTTCACGACCTCGCTGCGGGGACTGGCCGGATGCACGGTTGAGGTTCGCACGTTGGACCATGGCCTGCATTCGGGGGCGTACGGCGGAGTTGTGCCGGACGCGCTGACCACGCTGTGCCGTCTGCTGGCGACGCTGCATGACGATCAGGGCAACGTGGCGGTCGCCGGGCTCGGGACCGTTCCAGCACCGGCGTTGGAGTATCCGCCTGCGCGGCTGCGGGAGGAATCCGGAATTCTCGATGGCGTCGACTGGATCGGCAGCGGATCGCTGGTCGAGCGCATCTGGTGCAAGCCGTCGCTCTCCGTGATCGCCCTTGATGCGACTCGGGTCGACGACGCCTCCAACACCTTGATGCCGGTTGCCCGCGCCAAGATCAGCGCTCGGCTTGCTCCCGGGGACGACGCGAACAAGGCGCTAGCTGCGCTGATCAGTCATGTTAATGATCATGCACCCTGGGGCGCTCAGGTGACGATCTCAGGAGCTGAGGTCGGCGAGTCCTCGGTGATCGACTTCGGCGGTCCATACGCCGAGGCAGCGCGTACCGCCTTCACCCAGGCCTGGGGGGTCGAGCCGGTCTTCATCGGACAGGGTGGGACCATCCCGATGGTCGCGGAATTCACTGAGGCGTTTCCGGACGCGACGATCTTGGTCACCGCGGTCGCGGATCCTGACTCCCGCGCCCACGGCAGCAACGAGTCACTACATCTCGGTGACTTTGCCGCGGCATGCCTCGCCGAGACCCTGATGCTG
>DATLQP010000134.1:0-12820 GCA_035535155.1 Propionibacteriaceae bacterium | reverse complement strand
TCGGCTGGGTGACCCGTTCGCCGACTTCGCCGATGCGCCCAATCGCCCCGACCTGAGAGACCCGATGCACCAGCTGCATGCGGCCGTACGCCAAATCGAGGTCGGCGGCAATCCGACACAACTCGAGGCCGCGGTGGAGGTATTGGTGCAGGCGCGGCGGTCGTTGTATTTGATCTTGGCCGACAACGCCGAGGAGACGGGTCAGTAAGCAGCCGCTACACAATTTGCAGTCTGACGGGCAGCCGCGGCGAAGCGGCTGTCCGTCACAGTGCGGTAGGGGGCGCAGCATGGCTTCACAGCCTGCTGACAGGTTCAGCATGGCTGAGCCTCAGTCGAGTTCTTGACGATGAAGCTCCGCCGACCAGGAGTACGGGTCATGTCCTACGCGAGGAAGGAGTCTCAGTGACGGCGCTGGCTACTGCCCCGGCTGGTGCCCCGTGGGCGCCACCTGTCCTTCCGCTCAGCTCCGCTGCCAAGCTCGATCGGCTGGTTCGACTCGGAGCTGGGATCGGGCTCTGGCTCGGCCTCTTGCTGGTCAGCTATTGGTGGGTTGCGGACGGCGGTGTAACTGATCTTGCTCACGAGGTGAGCGGACTCACTTCGGTGGGCCGACTGACTGGCCTGTGGGCAGCCGATCTGCTGTTGATCCAGGTGCTGCTGATGTCACGACTGCCACCGCTGGAACACGCGTTCGGGCGGGACCGGCTGGCGCGCATCCATCGACTGGTCGGCCTGGTGTCTTTCTACTTGTTGATCACTCACATTGTGATGATCATTGCCGGCTACGCCTCCGCGCGATGGTCGGCCGTGCTGCCGACGACGTGGGAGTTGATCACCGCGTACGGCGGAATCTTGCTGGCGGTCGCCGGTACGGTGTGTTTGATCATGGTCGTCGTCACCAGCGTCAAGGCGGCTAGGCGTCGGCTGCGGTATGAGTCATGGCACCTGCTGCACCTCTACGGTTACCTCGGCGTCGGGCTTGTCCTACCTCACCAGCTGTGGACCGGACAGGAGTTTCTGCAGTCGCCAGCCGCGACCGGCTACTGGTGGACGCTCTGGGGAGCCGCCGCTACAGCCGTAGTGGGATGGCGGATCGCGCTGCCGCTATGGCGCAGCGCACGCTACCGGCTCAAGGTCGTCGGGGCGGTTCGGGAGTCATCCGACGTGATATCTGTCTACCTCAGCGGGAGGCGATTGGATCGACTTCCGCTGCGGGCGGGTCAATTCATCAACGTCCGCTTCCTCAGCCGACCGGGATGGACACGTGCCAACCCGTACTCGCTGTCGATCGCGCCCAATGAGCACACACTGCGGATCACGGCAAAGGCGCTCGGCGAGGGCAGCGCGCGGCTGGCGTATCTACGGCCCGGCACCCGGGTGCTGTTCGAGGGCCCGTACGGAAGGCTCAGCGGCCGGGCCCGCACTCAACGGAAGGTGGTGCTCGCCGGTGCCGGGGTCGGCATCACCCCATTGCGGGCGCTGGCAGAGGGGCTGGAGTACGCCCCGGGTGAGGTGATCATGCTGCAGCGCTATACGGCCGAGCCATTGTTTGCCCGAGAGCTGCAGATCCTCGCTGCTGAGAAGGGCTTGCAGGTCGTGCACCTGCCCGGCCCACGGCGTGCGCCATCCTCGGTCCTCGGGCCGGCGGCTAGCGGGCTGCCGGAGCTGATCGCCCTGCGGCGCTGGGTCCCCGACCTCGCCGAACGCGATGTGTTCCTGTGCGGCCCCAGCGCCTGGACGGACGGCGTCGAGCGCCTTGCCCTTGCTGCAGGTGTGCCGATTGGCCGCATTCACAGCGAAAGCTTCGGATGGTGAGCCGATGAGACGAATGGTCATCTGGCTCGCCTCGACGATCACCATCGTTGTACTGCTGTTCGGCTACCACACCTCGACCAACAGGACCTCCTCAGCAGCGGCCCCGAGTAGCGCCAGCAGCCCGACGAGTACCGCGGCCAGCAACCCCACCGCCTCCCCCTCGACCAAGATCACGACCTACCAGGGCTCGGTCGCCCAGACCCGCTGGGGACCGGTCCAGGTACAAATCACCGTGCGGAGCGGAAAGATCACCAAGGTCTTGATCTTGCAGCAGCCCAATGGCAACCGAAGGGACGCGGAGATCAACGACCAGGCTCTGCCAATCTTGATCAACGAAACGGTGAGCGCACAGAGCGCCGAAATTGACATGGTCAGTGGTGCGACGGTCACCAGCGAGGGCTACCTGCGATCTCTGCAGGCCGCCCTCGACGAGGCCGGCAGATGAGCAGCACAGTGCTGCCCCGACGAGCTGACGGCCGGATCGAGCGACGCGTCGAGCACGTGATGGGGATGCCGATCAGTCTCGCCCTGCGCGGTCGCCACGCCGCCACGGTTGCGGGTGACGAGGCCTGGCAGGCGGTGATCACTCAGCTCCGGCGCGCCGATGAGATCTTCAGCACCTACCGAACGGACTCGATCGTCAACCGCCTCGATCGCGGCGAGCTCTCGGTCGAGGAGTGCCCACCTGAGGTCGCCGAGGTGCTGGCGCTCGGTGACGAAGCCGAGCGGATCTCGGGTGGCGCATTCTCGATCAAGCTTCCGACCGACGACGGTCGGCGCCGGCTCGATCCCAGCGGAGTCGGGAAGGGCTGGGCGACACAGCGCGCATCCCAGACCCTGGCTGCCCTGGACGACACCGACTTTTGCCTGTCTGCAGGCGGCGACATGGTTTGCCACACCGCAGACCCGAGTCGCACCGCCTGGCGGATCGGTATCGAGCATCCGCTTGACCCGCACACCCTGATCGCCGTGCTGCCGATCCGCTCGGGGGCGGTGGCGACCTCCGGTACCGCGCACCGTGGCGCGCATCTCGTCGACCCCCGAACAGGTCGAGAACCCAAGGGTGTCGCCTCCGCCACCGTGATCGCCTCATCGTTGACGTGGGCCGACATCGACGCCACGACGGCGTACGTGCACGGCCGCGATGCCGCCAAGTGGCTCCAGACCCGGCCGATCCGCAGTGCGCTCGTGGTCTGGGCCGACGGAACGACAACGCGGCTGCCCCAAGACCCCATTAGTAGCGACATCGATTGAAAGGTTTGACCTCATGGAACCACGCGTCCCGCACGGCCCGCACGGATGGGAGGAGGGCTCGCTATCGATGCTGCCCTTCCTCAGCAGCTTCTTTGTCCTGCTCGTCATCTTGGCGCTCGCTCTTACCGGGCTCTATCTATGGCGCACCGGCAAGTTGCCGCTAGGGAATCTCGGCCGCGGACGCTCCCCGGAGGAGGACGCCAAGCGCATTCTCGCCGAACGCTTCGCCCAGGGAGACATCACCTCTGACGAGTTTCTGGAGCGGTCCAGCATTCTGAACTGGACTCCTGGTGCCCAGCCGCTGCCGTCGAAGCCTCGGAAGAAGCGCGGCTGAGCTATGGGCAGCCGATTGGTTGACTGCGATCGTGCTGCCCACGATCCTTAGCCAGTGACCGAATGGATCTACTTCCTTCATCCGCCGCGGGATGACTTCGCGGCAACGATGACCGATGAGGAGCGGGCCGCGTTTGCCGAACACGCCGAGTGGCTCGCGCGCTTGATGGCTGACGGCGTGCTGATCTTGGCGGGTCCTACGGGTGGCGAGATCAACACCGGGATCGGGATCTTCGAGGCGCCCGACGAGGAAACGGCACGCCGCATCATCGCCGAGGATCCGGTGGCGCGGCGTGGCTTCGCCAAGCCCGAGCTACGGCCGTATCAGGTGGGTTTTCTGCGTGGCCGCTAGTAAGGCTCGCGCCCGGTTCGCGGATCGCGACGATCCACGAGCCGGGGCTCCGATGAGCGATGCCCTCAATCTCAAGTCTGGCGGGGTTTGCCTCATTGTCGGTGCAGTGATGTTCGCAATATTGCGGGTGCTTCACGGAGACACTCCCGCGGCGGATGCCGCAGCGGCTTTGAACTTCGTCCACAACCGGCCGATCTACCCGGCGGTGCACCTGCTCGCTGTGCTGGCCGCCTTGGTTGTGCTGATAGGCCTGCTCGCGCTGGCGAGGTCATTGAGCGGTCCAGCGTCGTGGCTGATCGCGCAGGCGGCCGTGCTGAGCGCAACAGTCGGATTGGCCATCTTCGGAGTTGAGAGCACTAGCGAAGGCCTGGCCCTTGCGGAGCTCGCTAAGGCCGCAGCGAATGCCGACCCAGGCCAACAAGTCGAACAGGTACGCGCCGCCCGCGCCGTGGCGGCCGTCACCCATGGCCCCTCACTCGTCGCAATAGCCTTGATGATCGGCATTCCGTTACTGCTGCTCGGGATCGCAATGGTGCTTGATGTTTACCCGACATGGCTCGGCTGCGCTGGGGTTGTGATCGGTGGCCTAATATCGCTTGCTGCTGGCGGGCTGTTCCTCATCCCCAGCTTGTTCCCTGGCTTCCTGCTTTACGGGCTACTGGGCTCACTGATCGCCCAGGTCTGGCTCGTGACGACAGGGATTGCGATGCTGCGCCGGTCCCGCGGAGCACCGGTCGAGGTCTAGCTCACAAACGGCGCCCGCATGTCTGGGCCCGGCCCTGGTTGTGGTGCCGGCAGCAGCCGGGCCAGCGGCAGGTGCATCGTAAATTGGGTGCGACCGGGCTGGCTGGCGACGGTGACGCTGCCGTGATGGGCCTCCACAACCGCAGCAACGATGGCTAGCCCGAGCCCGGTGCTGCCACCGGTCCTTGCGTCCGGCGTACGGGTCCGGCTTGCGTCACCGCGAGCGAACCGCTCGAAGACGCGATTGGACACCTCGGGCGGGATGCCGGGTCCGTTGTCGGTCACGGTGACCACCGCGTGTGCTTCACTGACCGAGACCTCGGTACGCACCTGTGTTCCGGGCGGGGTGTGGGTACGCGCGTTCGCCAAGAGGTTGGCCATCACCTGCTGCAGCCGATGCTGATCACCGTAGGCGATCACCGGGTAGTGCGGCAGGCTCAGCAGCCAAGCATGGTCAGGGCCGGCCGCGCGGGCATCGCTGACCGCGTTGATCACGATCTCACTCAGGTCGCACGGCTGCAGATCAAGATCAGGTCCAGCATCCAACCTCGCCAGCAGCAGCATGTCCTCGACGAGATGAGACATCCGCTCCGCCTCCGATTCCACCCGCGACATCGCGTAGCCGGCCTCGGTCGGCAGTTGCTCACGGTCGCGCCTGGTCAGCTCGGCGTATCCACGGATAGCGGCGAGCGGGTTGCGCAGCTCATGCGACGCGTCAGCGACGAACTGTCGCACTTTGGTCTCTGATGCCTGCCGGGCGGCGAGCGCCTCCTCGACGTTGTTGAGCATGTGGTTGATGGCCTGTCCGACCCGTCCGACCTCCGAGGCAGGATTGGCGTCCGCGGGTGGAACCCGGACGGCAAGAGCCACCTCCCCACGATCCAGCCGCAGCTGGGACACCTGTTGGGCGGTGGCAGCGACCCGGTTCAGCGGACGGAGGCTGCGGACAACGAGGGAGCGGGAGGCGAAGATGGTCCCTGCAATGGCGAGCAACGAGAACAGCGCCGCCAAGCCCACCAGTTTCAAGATCGTTTCGTCGACTTCATGTAGCGGTACGCCGACTACCAGGGAGCCGAGATTCGTGCCGTCGGAGAGAATCCGGAAGCCGACGACTCGATAGCGCCCGAGCCCGCTCAGCACTATGGAGCTTTTGGTGCTGTCGGTTGGCACGTCGGCGAGTCTGACGACAGCGGCATCGGGGAGGTCGGTGACCGCCGCTCCACGTTGCCCGGCGGCACCACGCTCGGTGAGCCGTCCGCCCGATTGCGGCGTGCCGTCAGTGTCGTAGAGCACTGCCAGGGTGCCGATTGGCTGACCAGGGCGGAGCAGCCCGCTGTCGGGGCCGCTTCCCGGCCATGCGGCGCCAGGATCGCGTACCCGCGCCGTGACCGTGTCCAGCTGGCGATCAAGCTGCGACATCAACAGCTGTTGAGCAGCCAGGGCAGTAGCCGTGGTGATCAGCAGCGCTGCCAATGCAACCAGCGCCGTGACTCTGACGACAAGTTGGCGCCCAAGAGTGTCGCGGCCAAACGTGGCTGACCGCGGCAACGGTTCGGGCCTACGCGGTGGGCCGGCAGCTGAGAGTGCAGCGGGGGCCGGCTGGCCGCTCTGAGTCATGCGGCGGCTGGACGCAGCACGTATCCGGCGCCGCGCAAGGTGTGAATCATCGGCGGACGGTTGGCATCAATCTTTTTGCGGAGATAGGAGATGTAGAGCTCGACGACATTGGCCTGGCCACCGAAGTCGTAGTTCCAGACGCGATCCAAGATCTGAGCCTTGCTGAGTACTCGCCGCGGGTTGCGCATCAGGTAGCGGAGCAGTTCGAACTCGGTCGCGGTGAGCTGGATCTCCACACCGCTGCGGCGTACTTCGTGGCTGTCCTCGTCGAGCGTGAGATCGCCGACCACCAAGGTCGAGTCGCTCCTGGCCAGTGCGGCGCCGCTGCGACGGAGCAGCGCGCGTAGCCGGGCGATGACTTCCTCGAGGCTGAACGGCTTGGTGACGTAGTCGTCGCCACCAGCGGTGAGACCACCGATGCGATCTTCGACGGAGTCCTTCGCGGTGAGGAAGATCACCGGCACGTCAGGATCCTCGGCGCGGATCCGGCGCATCACCTCGAGCCCGTCGAAATCCGGCAGCATCATGTCCAACACGATGGCGTCCGGCCTGGTCTCGCGAGCCACCTTGACGGCCTGCCCGCCCGAGGCTGCCGTGGAGACGCGCCACCCCTCGTAGCGCATCGCCATCGAGAGCAGTTCGGTCAGGCTGGACTCGTCGTCAACGGCGAGGATGCGGATCGGTGAGCCGTCAGGTCGGGTAAGGGGTGCTGTGCTTCCATCGGTGCGAATCATGCGACAAGCGTGACACCAGATCTCGGTACCGCCCTATGCGGTTGCTGTGGCTTCCCTGTGAATCTTCGAGGGCGCTGCTATGCGTGGCCTACATCGCGTTAGTTCACTCCACTTCGCGGCAGTTACCTGCACTCCGCGTTACTTGGAACTACCGCGAAGTGCCTGGAAATAACGCGCAGTAGGACAACGGGAACGAGATGTGGGCTCCGACGAACCCGAGAATGTTATCCACAGATTTGGCGACACTAGGTTCCCGCGGAGCAGCGCGCTGCGTTGAGCTGTGACGCATGGACGACATCGTGCTGGCCAGGACGCTCCGTAGCCAGGGTTATGACGAGCGCGACCTGGCAAGGATGAGACGCGACGGCGATCTGATCCCGGTACGGCGCGGCGCCTACGTACGCGAGCGACCTGCGGAGCGCACCTGCGCTGAGGCGCATCGCGAACTAATCCTTGCGACAGCGCCGCAGCTGCACGACGGAGCGGTGATCAGCCATGCATCGGCGGCGGTGTTACATAGGCTGCCGACTTGGCCAGAGGCGATCGATCGGGTGCATCTGACGCGGAATAGGAGCAGCGGCGGCAATCGACGCTCCATCGTGCAGGTCCACACCGCGCCGTTGCCTGATGATCATGTCACGACGATCGATGGCGTACCGGTGACTTCGCTGGCTCGTACCGTCCTCGATCTTGGTCGCACGGTGCCCATCGAGCAGGCGGTGGCTGCGGGTGACCGATCATTAGCCTTTGGACTGGTACGCGCAGTGCATCTCGAGGATTGCCTTGCTGGGATGGCACGGTGGCCCGGAATCCGGCAGGCGAGGCGTGCTGTGGCGCTGTTCGATCCGCGTAGTGAAAGTCCCGGTGAGTCGGTGAGCCGGGTACGCCTGCATGAGGACGGATTGCCGGCGCCGGAGCTGCAGCAGGATATCTATGACGAGAACGGCCGCTTCATCGCCCGGGTCGACTTCTACTGGAAGGAACGGCGAACCATCGGGGAATTCGACGGGAAGATCAAGTACGGGAACTGCGCAAGCCGGGACAGTCGCTGGAGGATGCGATCTATGCCGAGAAGCTCCGCGAGGATGCCATACGTGATCTGGGCTGGCAGGTTGTGCGTTGGATCTGGGCTGACCTCTATCGCCGGGGGGTCATCCGCGACCGCGTACTTCGCGCGTTCGCTAGGGGCTCGTCCTGAACACTTCGCGTTACTTCAGCGCACTTCGCGGCAGTTTCCAACACTTCGCGTTAGGAGCCTTTGCCGCGAATTGCAGGTAAGTAACGCGGCTTTGAAAGGCGAGACGTCACAGCATATTGCGGGTGATCATGTCGCTGCGCGGGCGGCGTAATGGTCGGTGTAATCGGCGTCTTCATCGGCGATCGGCTTCTTACGCCGGAACAAGCGGTCGATCGCGACAGCGCCTCCACCCATCGCGAACAGCAGCAGGCCGAGCAGGCCGATCGCCACGTTGTATTCGTAGCCGCCTTTGTAGCTGCCATCGGCGTTCAGCAGTGTCGGCGGCCACTTGTACCAGTTGGTGTAGCAGATGATCAAGATCTGCTCGATGAGTACGCCGAGGCCGACGATCCGGGTGAGCGCGCCGACGATCAGCAGCGCGCCGCCAACCAGCTCGAAAATGATCGCTCCCCATGCCGCAACCTCGGCGTACGGGGTCCGGAACTGCGTCAGGTAGTCGATCTGCTTCTGAACCCCGTCATTCCAGCGGATCCAACCGTGCAGCAGCAGGATGCCGCCAAGTCCCAGCCGGGCAATGAGCAGGCCGAAATTCTGCAGGAACGTCAGGAAGCTGGACATGGATGGCTTCTCCTCGCAGGTGAGCTGGGTCCACGCTACGCACGGCTGTCCTGCCTAGCCACAACACACGCCGTGTTCTAGTCGCTCGCTGGCGATCCTGGTCAGCTATGAGCCCACGAAGATGCAGAACGGGTGCCCGGCCGGGTCGGCGTACACGAAAAGTGGCTCGTCCGGATCATCGGATCGGTCGAGCAGCAGGCGGGCGCCGAGCGCAAGCGCTCGCTGATGCTGCACCTGCAGATCGATGATCGTCGGCACAGTCGTGTCGAGGTGCAGCATCTGTGGTCGCGGGCCCTCTGGCCAGGTTGGCTCCGGCAACTGCGCTACCTGCTGAAATGCCAGCGCCTGGCCTCCTTCGGGGTCGCGGAGCACTAGCCAGTCCTGACCCTTCGTGTCGGGTGGTGTTCCGGGGGCGGGAGGCTCGTCACCTGGGCGGTAGGAGTAGCCGAGCAGCTGTCGATAGAACTCGGCCAGCTGTCGGGCATCTTCACAATCCAGTACAACTTGACGTAGTTTCGGCGTCGCCGGGCTGGGGTCAGTCATGTATGGATGGTTGCAGAGCGTGGATGTAGCCCGCTCGCCGGCTACTCCTCGGCCGCTGGGTGGCTGGCTTCGATGATGGCAATGAGCTGGCGCATCGTCGTAAGCGTATTTCGCAGTTCGTCGACACCCACTTGGCCGCCAATCCGATTCCCCCAGGGATGCGCGACGAGCGAAATCTGGCGAATGGCCCAGTAGCCGGCCTCCGTACACGCGAGCAGCTTGGCGCGCCGATGATCAGGATTGTGGCGGTAGTCCGCGAGACCGCGTTCGACCAGCAGGTCGGCGACGCGTTGCACGCCCTGCCGAGTCATGCCCATGCGGCGGCCGATCGCAGCCACGCTCCGCGGCTGGTCCAGGATGCCGCCCAGCACCTGCCACCAGGCGGCGGTCACGTTGCCATGAGCAGCGAGATCTTGAGCAGCCTCCAGGAACCGGGCGTTGAGGCGGAAGGTCGCCAGAATGACCTCAGTCAGTGCAGCGCCGGCCTCGGTGTTGGCCACCGGCTCCGGCCACGCCTCGCGCGCCGGCACTCGGCCGTCGCGTAGGTCGTGGCTGGTGCTCATGCGGCGGGCTGTGCCTGCATGAGCACTGGAAAGCCGGACGGATCGCCCCGATGGAAGACGGCCTCGTACGCCTCGAGCGTGCTGTCGGACGCCAGTCCGAGCTGTCTCAGTGTCGCTCGGGCAAATTGCACTGGAGATTGTGGCCCTGCGGTGATCAGGCCAGCGTCTGCGACGGCGCGCTCATCGACGAAGTACTCGCCGCCCGCGTAACCAGTAGCGAGCAAGTATTCGGCTGCCGCGCTCGTGTGACGGCGCCTGTCCAGCAGACCGGCTCGGGCAAGGCCCGCGGTCGCACCACAGATGGCTGCCACCGGAACGCGGGCGTCCAGGAAGCGTGCAGCCGCTGCTGCGAACGACTGTCCGCCGCCCGCGTCCCACATGTCGGCGCCCGGCAGGATGAGCAAGCTGCTTGAGGCGTGATCCAAGTCCTCGAGCAGCATGTCCGGCAGGATGCGTACGCCGCCCATGGTCGTGATTGGGTCCTTTGATTCAGCCACCGTCACGATGTCCCATGGCGCACCAGTGAATCGGCCAGTTCGCAGCTCGACGAGGAGGTAGCCGACCTCCCAGTCGGCGAGCGTGTCGTAAATGGCGAGGTGGGCTGTAGCTGTGCTCATAGACAACATACTGTCATATTCGACAGTATGTTGTCAACTAGAAGATAGCTGAATGCCCTTGGTTCGGGTTGAAGGCTGGCTATGAGACGTCGGGCCCGGTGAGCACTTCGTGCAGTCGGCGCTGCAGGAATCGGCGTTCGCCGGCGGTTTCTACCAGCGTCAGCGCTTTTCGATAGGCGGTAGCTGCTTCCTCACGACGGTCGGCGCGGCGGAGCAGATCGGCCTGCGCCGCCGGCAGCAAGTGATAGCTGCTGAGGTGAGGATCATGATCGAGCTGGTCCAGCAGGTCCAAGCCCGCCTCTGGCCCATCCCGGAGTCCCACCGCCACTGCCCGATTCAAGGCGATCACCGGCGAAGGGTGCAGATCCAAAAGGGCGTCGTAACCGGCGATGACCGCGGTCCAGTCCGTTGCGGCCGCGGCTGGAGCGGCGACGTGGATGGCGGCGATCTCGGCTTGTAAAAGGTACAGTCCCGGCTGATCACCGATAGCGCGCGCAGTGTCCAAGGCGGAGAGGCCGGCGGCGATCATGTCCTGGTCCCAACGGCTCCGATCTTGTTCTTCCATGGGTATCAGATCGCCCACCTGGTTGGTTCGCGCGGACCTCCGGGCGTGCTGGAGCCGCAACAGGGCGAGTAGACCGTGCGCTTCAGCCTCCTGTGGGAGAAGCCGAGTGAGCAATTCCGCCAACCTGATGGCTTCCGCGGCCAGGTCCACGGCATCTTCGCTCTCCGGAGCCGCGTAGCCCTCGGTGAAGATCAGATAGATCACAGCCAGAACGCCGGCCGTCCGGTCGGACAGCCGATGCGGCTCGGGAATCTGGAGGCGGATGCCCGTGTGGGCGATCTTGTTTCGAGTACGCAGCAGCCGCTGCCCCATGGTCGCCTCGCTGACGAGAAAGGACCTGGCGATCTGGACCGTGGACAGACCCGCGACAGTCTTCAGGGTGAGCGCTACTCGGCCGGCTAGCGGCAGGGCCGGGTGGCAGCACGTGAACACGAGCCGTAGCTGGTCGTCCCCGTACACCTCGGCGTACGGGTCGAGCTCACTGCCTGCGGATCGCTCGGCGCTAGCCATAGCCGCCACCTCCCGCAATTTCTGCGTCTCGACGCGGCGGCGGCGAAGAACATCGAGCGCCCGTCGGTACGCGGTCGTCGTCAGCCAAGCGGAAGGGTTGTCGGGAATCCCCTCTTCGGGCCAGCGCTGCAGGGCGCGCTCGATCGCGTCCTCCAAGCTGTCCTCGGCGAGCTCCCAGTCGCGTGTGGTGCGGATCAGACCGGCGAGGATGCGCAGCCGCTCGGCAGCGATGGCGGCCGCAACGGCCTGCGCAGCCTCGCCGTTGCAGTCGATCGCTCAGCCCTCGATCGGCCAGAACGGCCGAAGCTCGAGCCGGCCGAAGCGGGCCATCGGGTGCTTGGATGCGATCTCGATCGCCTCGTCGAGATCCTCGCAATCGAGAATGTCGAAGCCGGCGATCCATTCGTGGGCCTCGGTGAACGGGCCGTCAGTGATCAACAACGCGCCGGCCCGTACGCGTACGGTCGTCGCGTCCTCAACGGGACGCAACCGGTCACCGGTCACGTACTTGCCCCGGCGGTTGACGTCGGCGAACCATGTCGTTAGGTCCTCCGGTGATTCGCTTCCCGCGTCGGGCTCCTGGTCGGTGGCAACAAACATCATGTACTTCATCGAGGGTCTCCTGAGTCTTTGCTGTTGGTTGATTGTGCCGGGCATCGAACAGGTCAGGACTGCCACACCGCAAGGGCGGTGAGCCATGCGGCGAACGTGCCCTTCCAGCTTGTGGCGGCGGGATCGGATATGGCGATTGTGTTAGTCATGGTGGGCTCCCTTTAAAAGTTGATAGAGACACCCACGCGACGATCCCGACTCGCCGAATCCGACATCACCCTGCCGAAATCCGCAGATTTTTCAGAGAACAGCCGGGCTTGACCAGTTGTTGCCGCCGGTGCCCATCTCCGCGTCCAGGGTCGCTTGGGCGCGTTGCATCGCCTCGCCGTAGCGCGGGTCCTGCAGCCGGGTTGCCATCACCTCACTAGGAACGTCCTCCACGTGCTGAACGACCCACCAGATATTGCCGAGTGGATCGCGAATCCGGCCGCCGCGGTCACCCCAAGCGCTGTCGTCGAGGGGTGTGACGATGCGCCCGCCTGCTGCGACTGCGCGGCTGACGGTGGCAGCGGCGTCGTCCACGTACACGCGCAGGAAGCTCGGTGTGTCGGGCCAGTCGGGCTGGGCGTCGAATGCGAGGAGGATTGCGTCGCCGACCCGGATCTCGGCGTGGCCGATACCACCGTCCTCGGTCGCCACCCGGGCCAGCTCGTCGCCTTCGAAAACCGTGGTGATGAAGTTGAGGAGCCCACCTGTGTCACGGGTGATGAGCCACGGCTGGACTGTGGAGTAGCCGGCGGGTGCG
>DATLQP010000133.1:0-36898 GCA_035535155.1 Propionibacteriaceae bacterium | reverse complement strand
CCCAGGTACTCATCGCAGACCTCGGCGTCGCCAAGTCGATGGTGGATGCGGTCGGTGCAACGATGACGGCCGGCACGCCCTCCTATATGGCGCCTGAACAGGCCATGGGCGTAACCCCGCTCGACAAGCGGGTCGACATCTACTCCCTGACTGCGGTCACGTACGCCATGTTGACCGGCCATCCTCCCTTCCTGGTGCGCAGCATCGCCGACATCTTGGCGCGGGACATCTCTCAACCTCCGGAGGCAATTGCCAGACATGTCGGCGCACCGGCAACCCTCGATGCGGTCATGATCTCTGGGCTGGCTGCCGACCGGAATCGCCGTCCACCGACGGCGTTGCTACTCGCCGAGGCACTGCAGACGATTGCCGGCGAAATGGAACCAACTGGGGCACGGAGCCGGGCGCCTGACGGGAGTGTGATCACTCCGCCGACTTCGCCGTCATCACGGCGACAATCGCCGACCGCCAGCGAGATCACCACGCCGGATCTACCGCCGGTGCCGGGACCATATTCCTCATCGTCGCCGCACACCGCCACATTGTCGGGATTCGAGCCGCCGAGTCCCTACCCTTCGGCTCCTGCCTACCAACCCGCTTCGCAACCATTTGCCGGTAGCTATCTCGGCTCGGGTGATCACGACGCCGTGAGGCAGCTGACGACCTCGCCGCCGGACGTTGCCGTTCCTTCCCGGCCGGTGGCTTACTACATCTTGCTGGCCGTGTCCGCGCTTGCCCTCTTCGCGATCTCGATGTTCGTCACGATCCTGCTGCTCCGCTGAATCGTGACAAAGAACGGCTACTTCACCGTGGGCGAGAACTCGTTGCGCACAGTGCCGATGCGCCGCGATGTGAGAACTGCCAACAGCCCGACAGCGGCCATCGACAGCTGGACGACGCCGAAAGTCAACGCCAGGTTTCCACTCGCTCGCAGTGCGGCAAAGATACTGCCGGCAATGCCGACGAAGATGCCTGAACCCAGGGCGTCGGCCACATTGAGCGAGGAGGCGTTCCGGCCTTGCTCGGCTGCGCCCGAAAGGCTCATCACGGCCAATGACGTGCTTGAAGTTGCAAGTCCCATGCCAAGACCAGAGAAGATCCAGGCCACGGCGACCAAAACATAGGGAAGCGCCGGAAACAAGGCGATCACGCCTACCAGCGCTCCCCCGGTCGCAACCGACAAGCAACCCAGCGTGATCAGCCGGTCCCGCCGCAGGCGGAGCCAAGGTCGGGCTTGTAGCCACGAACCGACGGTCCAGCCGATGGAGCCGACGGTGAGTACCACCCCAGCTTGCAACAGCGGAACGGCTCGCTGCTCGACCAGCATCAACGGCACAAAAGCTTCAGCCCCGAAGAATGCGCCGGCCAGGAAGCCCCTTGTTTGAATCACCTGGGGCAGGCCGCGCCGAAACCTCAAGAACCCCGGTGGCATAAGTGGCGGCAGCGCTACCAGGAGGCCGACCACACCTCCGACCGCCAGAACGACCGCCAGCCAGTCCAGCCGCTGACCCGCCAGTTGAAGTGCGGCGGCAGCCACCGCAATGAGCCCAGCAGCCCACAATGGCGCAGGTTTCCTGCTGTCGGAATCGTTCGGCTGACGGGAGCGCATCATCCGCAGCAGGCTTGGGAACGCCATCGCGCCGCCGAAGATCACCAGTGGGATTACGGCGAAGAACACCCAATGCCAGCTCAAATCCTGGGTCAGCCACGCCGATACCGGCGGGCCGACGAATGAAGGCAATACCCATGCGGTGGAGATGTAGGTGAACATCTTCGGACGCTGCCGAGGGCTGAAAGCCACGGCGACACAGACGTAGATAGCGACATTCATCGCGCCGCTGCCCAGACCCTGCACCACCCGGCCCGCGACCAGTTGAGCCATGGAGCGAGCTGAGCCGGCAATCACCAGGCCGACAAGGAAGATCACCAGGCCAACCAGCAGCGGCTTGGCGGGACCGATCCGATCGCTGAGCCGGCCCGTGAGCACGGTGGCGAAAAGCATCCCGATCAAGAACCCCGAGAACGCCCAGGCGTAATACTTCAGCCCATCGAGATCCCGAGCGGCCACCGGCATCGCCGTCGCAACGGCAATCGTCTCGAATGCGATCGCCACCACGATGGCGCACAACCCGATGGTCAAGGCACGCTGAGAGACCTTGGGAGCAGCAACCTCTGCCGCGCCTGCCGTCTCCTGCGTCGTCATCCCCACCAGTTCATCACTTCAAGCCGACTCGAGGTCCATTCCCGCTTGTGCGGTGCCTGGCTCATACCCATGTCTAGACTGGCCAACGTGAGTCAGCAACAGAGTCCTGGTGCCCAAACGATCGTCGACGAGCGTACCCAGGAGCGGCCGGACTATCGCGTTGAGGAAGGCGATCACGAACGCTTCTCCCACTACGTGCCGAAGGACAAGCTGACCGAGGCCATGGTGCTGGGTACGCCGGTGGTCGCGCTGTGCGGCAAGGTCTGGGTGCCGAGCCGGGACCCCGAGAGGTTCCCGGTGTGCCCCGAATGCCAGGAGATCTGGGAATCGCTGGACGCCGGAGGCGACGAGGACTGACTCCCCGCGCCGAGTTGCCAGAGCTCAGTTGACAACACGGCGGGTCTCGGGCTACCCACTGCCGCTCGACTGCGCGTACCTCTAGTCTGACGCCATGGACTCGGAGGCCAACAACCGGCGAACGCTGGTGCTCGTCCGACACGGCAAGTCCTCGTGGGATCTCGACGTTGATGATCATGAGAGGCCGCTGTCGGCGCGGGGGCGCCGCGACGCTGAAGCCATCGGCAGGTTCCTCGGCGAACGCTCCCTGCGTCCGGACCTGGTGTACTGCTCGACGGCAACGCGCACGAGGCAGACCTGGGAGTACGCGATGGCGGGCGGAGCCACAGCCGGCGAGGTGCAATATCGGCGCGAGATCTACCAAGCCTGGGTGCCCGAGCTGGTGAAATTGATTCGCAATGCGCCCGGGGAGATCAACACCATGCTGGTGCTCGGGCATGCTCCGGGCATCCCTGACCTCGTCGAGTACCTCTGTGTCCGCACCCAATCTTCGGACTGGGCTCAGCTGGACAGTAAGTTCCCCACCAGCGGGCTCGCTGTTGTGAACGTGCCAGGGCCGTGGAAGGAGCTCGGCAAAGCGCGCGCCGAGTTGGACAGATTCGTGGTGGCTCGCGGCTGATTCTTGGCTTGCTGCTCGAGTATCGCGCGCTTGGAATCCGACGTCGTCGTGCGCGCGATTGCCGACGCTCGCAGCGTGCAGGCTGATGTTGATGGCTATACAGCGAGCGGCTCGGCGCTAGCGACCAGATCGGCGACAAACGCCAGTTTCACGATCACCGGCTGCCCCAGGACGAAGGGGTAGAGATCGGGTTTACCCATACTTCGGTTGATCTGGTTCAGGCCCTTGGACAGTGGCAGCCAGGTTTCCGCGACCACCTGCGCCATGGGTCTCTCCAGCAGGCTTGCCCGCAGCTTTCGCGAACTCCCCGATGTCGAGAACGCGTTACTGCTGTGCTGCTCCGGTCGAGGCAAGAGCCCGAGCTCCCCCGCCGTTTGCAGCGTGTCCGCGATGTGCAGGAAGTGGCCGAACACCTCCGCAAAATCCTCGAGTGGGTGCATGGTGGCGTACGCGCTGATGAAGTTGTCCTGCCAGTCCCGAGCTGCCCCAGTCATGTAGTGGCGCTGCAACGCCTCCTCATACGAGGCGCTCTCGTCGCCGAACAGCGTCCGGAATTCGTCCCGACGATGTGGAGTCAGAGCCAGTAATTGGCAGTAATAATGGCCGATCTCATGCCGGAAGTGCCCGAGGACCGTTCGGTACGGCTCGTCCATGCTCTCCCGCAGCGCCTCACGATGGGCATCGTTGCTCTCCGCCAGGTCGAGGGTGATGATCCCGTCCTGGTGCCCGGTCATGATCTTGCTTTGACTGCTGGAGAGCAGGTCGAACGCCAGTCCGACCGAGCCGTCGCTGATCATGATCGGCAGCTCGAGCTCGTCGAGTCCGAAGATCAGCCGGCGCTTCGCGGCTTCGGCCACCCAGTACTGCGCAAGCCCTACCGCGTCCGCATCCGCTGGCCGCGTTCGGGTCAACCTGCAGCTGAAGCACAACCCGAATGGAGAAGCGGGATCTGCGATCCAGTTGCATCCGCAGCGATTCAGGTTCGCGCAGATCGGGCGGTCGGCGGTGACGGCCACCATCGTGCCCTGGTCCCGCGAGTATCCGACCGCCGAGCCGCATCTGACACAGACCGAGTTCTCGAAGAAGAGCTCCGCTCCGCAGACTTCGCAGTGAAATGCGCGCACGAGAGTTCACTGTGCCAGTCGACGGGCTCCCCGTTACCGCGAGGGTCTAGCCTCATCAAATGATCACTGCGCTGCACGCCCTGCTCTATTCTGAGGACCCGCCGACGACTCGAGCCTTCTTGCGGGACGTGCTGGGCTGGCCATTCTTGGAGAATGCCGAGAGTGGACCTGGCTGGTTGATCTTCAGATCCGGACCCAGCGAGCTTGGCGTACACCCCAGTAGCTGGACATATGAAGGTCAAACAACGAGCGTGGGGGTGCACCATGAGATCTCGCTGATCTGCGACGACCTCGCCGCAACCATGGATGAGCTGAGTGCCAGGGGTGCGGAATTCAATGGTGAGCCCGTTGACTACGGCTACGGCCTCATGATCAATTTGCGTATTCCCGCTGCTGGGGAGGTCCAGCTCTATCAGCCGAAATACCAGCCCTCCTACGACCTCTAGTTACTACGCCTCGGCCATGTCGACCGAGACCTCCATTGTGGATTTCTTGGCCTCAGTGAAGATGACACCCTTCACTGGAGGGACGTCGCCGTAGTCGCGGCCCCATGCAACAGTCGTGTGCGAGTCGTCGATGAGGCGGTTGTTGGTCGGGTCGAGATAGAGCCAGCCGCCGCCGGGGATCCAGCAACCAACCCAGGCATGGCTGGCAGCATCCTCGACCTGCCGGGGCTTGCCAGGTGCCGGTCGGGTGGCCAAGTAGCCACTCACATAGCGTCCGGCCAGGCCGAGCGAGCGGAGGTTCGCCACCATGAAATGGGCGAAGTCCTGGCAGACGCCGGTCCGCTTCTCCAGGAGATCGGAGACCTTGGTGCTCAAGCTGGTCGATCCCGATTGATAGGTGAAGTCGCGATGTATGCGATGCATGAGCTCCACCACCGCCTCGCCGATCGGCCGCCCGGCAGTAAACGAGGGACGGGCATACTCCCGAATCGGCGAGGGAATCTCGACGTAACGCGATGGGAAGGTGAAGTCGGTGGCTTCCCAGGCGTCGGGCTGCGATACCGCGTGATCGTCGTCGGAGCCAGGCACGGCCTGCTCCCATGGCGTATCCAACACGCCGGGCTGCAACGTGTTCACCTCAACTTTGACCACGCTGGTGGAGGTTACGACGAGCCGCGTATGCGGCTGCACGATGTGGAAGTAAGACTTGGTGTTGCCGTAAAGATCGACATGCGCGAACAGATCCGCTGGCTCAGGCTCGATCCTTATCTCGTGGGCGACGCAGGTCTGCCAGCCAAGATCACGTGGTCGAAGATGGACTTGGCCGTAGCTTCCTGTGACATCGGAATCGTAGGTGTAGGTCGTCCGGTGTTCGATGCGATAGGTCGTCATGCCGTGCTACCCAACGCATCCGGACGGAACAGCGGCCGCTGGGTCGGCGGCTGCTGCAAGTATTGATCACGGATCGCGTCTGACAAGCTGCGCAGCTGCTGTTGCAGCGCGGAGAGAAGATCGTGGAGGTCGGACCGGCGACCGTCCGTAGACTCTGCCAACGCAACCGGATCGCTGGTGCGTACCCGTTCGGCGAGACTGTCGAGCAGCCGCAGCGGTCGTGCCGCAGGCGAGGTGTTAGGAAGGGCGCGCAGATCGGTCCTGATCCGCTGGAGCTGGTAGGCGACCGAGCGCGGATTGAACGGATCGATGATCAACAACTCCAGCAACGCATCCACGCTGGCCCGCGGACGAGACCGGCGACGGTAGGTGACGATCGATTCGGCGGCAGCGAGAACCGCCTCGAGCACCACCCGGTCAGCCTCAGGTGCGCGCTCCTGGCAGATCGTGACGCGCAGCAGCGCCAGGATCTGCAATGCCCGCTCCAGCCCGCGCCCAGCGTCGAGCAGATACCACCCTGGGTCGCGCACCATGTTCTCGGTCGCGATTCCGGCCAAAGCGAGCAACCCGGACAGCACTCGCTCGCTGACGTCGGTCAACTGAAGGCCCTGATCTTGGGGATTGGCCGCGAGTGCAGCCAGTGCTCGCTCGATGTCGGCCAGCACCATCCAGACGTCTTCAGAAAGCTGATCGCGTACGCCTTGGGCCGCCATCGATAGCGCGCCCAGAGACTGAGCGGCGGTGCCGGTCCGGTGTCGATCGAGCAGCATTGAGCGGAACTCCGACATCATCTCGACCTGCGGAGTGACGAAGCCGGGGTACGTCGTGCTTACGTGGGTGACAGCCTGCAACATCACTTTCAGGGCCCGGCCGTGCGTCACGTCGAGGTCGCCCTCAATCGCGACCGTACGCGTCGCAAGCAGCACCCTAAGCAGGTCTTCGGCCCGTTCGGCGTACCGGCCGAACCAATAGAGGTCATTCAGCACCCGAGGCACCATCGCGATCGACGCCGACAGTGCGGGCACGAAGCCAGCCTCCTCTCCGGCCCGCACGCGAACGACAATCCGCGGCGCGGCGACAGCCTCGCTGCCGACTACCCAGACATCTTTGGCAAGTTGGCCGTTCGGATCGGTGACGAGTACGCCGCGGCCATCCGAGGTGTCGTCCGTGATGCGGCCCAGGCCGCCCAGCATCGGGGCGTACGACTCACCGCTGCGTACCGCGAAGGAGCGCAGCACCACATTGCGTCGAACCAGCCGATCTTCATCACTGGTCGGCGCCGACGACAAATGCAGCACTTCCTGCCCGACAAAGCGATGCGGGGCCCCTTTGATCTTGTCCGCAAGCAGTTCGCGCTGGTGCCTCGTCAACGCCGCTCCTCGCACACTGCGACCATGGCCTCGGCTGATGGGCCGAATGACCAGTGAGTCCAGATTGCTCAGTACGTGACTCAATGCCGCCTGATCGCCACACCACCACGTGTCGACCGAGGGCAACCGGAGTGCCTGGCCGAGCAGTCGTTCGCACAACTCGGGAAGGAACGGCATCAGCGCCGGATTCTCGAGGACCCCGGAGCCGAGGTTGTTCAGCACGCTGACGGAGCCTTGGCGGACGCATTCCAGCAGTCCGGTGACACCGAGCCGCGAATCGGGCCGCAGCTCGAGAGAGTCCATCCACGAGGAATCGACCCGGCGCAGAATGACGTCGACCTGTTCCAGCTTGCCGAGCACCCGCATCCAGACTCGTCCGTCACGGACCGTCAGGTCGCTGCCTTCGAGCAGCGGGAAGCCCAGCAGCGAGGCCATAAACGCCTGGTCAAAGGCAGTTTCTGAGAGCGTGCCCGGACTCAGCACGACAACCCGCGGATCCTCGACCGCGCCCGGCGCCGCATCGACAAGGGCCAGCCGCATCGCCTGGAAGAAGGGGGTGAGCCGATGCAAATTGGCTCGGTGATAGATCTCAGGCAATATCCGTGACACCACGCGACGGTTCTGCATGGCGTAACCCGCGCCGGAGGGCGCCTGGGTTCGATCGGAAATCACCTTCCACCGGCCGCTGCTGTCCCTCCCAAGATCAGCCGCCACCAGGAAAAGCCGTTGGCCGGCTAGCGCGTGGCTGCCGACCAGTGGCCTGAGGTATTCGTCATGATCAAAAATGGCCGCCGACGGCAGGTGTTGCCGCGACAGCAACCAGCGGGCGCCGTAGAGGTCGGCCAGAATCGCATCCAGCAACTCAGCCCGCTGCACGAGGCCGGCCTCGAGCCCGGCCCACTCGCGATCGTCGAGGATGAGTGGCAGCGGATCCAGGCGCCACGGCTGCGACTCCGCCAGGCCAGCCGCCGTCGCTGCACTCGGCGGCCCATGCCCGCTCGCTTCATCGGCGATGGAAATGGTTGACGCAGGACTGGGCGTATAGGTGACATTGTCGTCCTCCAACAGCCGTGCCACCTCGCGCTGCGCGCGCAACAAGTCGGCCTCGGCGAACTCATCGAGGCCGGTCAGCAGCGCGGACCACCCGTTGCGTACGGTGCCGTCCGCGGCTGCAAACTCGTCGAAGATCGGCCCTTGATCCGGCGGGATGGACTCGCTGGCCGCTGCCAGATAGCGACTGAGGACGGTCACGGATCACCCCAAGGCCGAGACTCGGCCTGTCCCCAGCCGCGTGGCACCCGACGGCGTAGGTCGAGGGTCATTGGATGCTCATCGTCGCCGGCTGCTCGCCCCATCAGCTGAGCATCCAGCGCCTCAATGTCGATCATGCCCGTGGTGTGACCCATCGCCTCGAACCGCATATGCCGCCGCGCCTCGGCCTCCAACGCATTGACCGGCGGATGGTCGTACGCGCGACCGCCGGGGTGGACCACGTGATAGGTAGCGCCGCCGAGCGAGAGGCGGCTCACTCGATCGATCAGATCGAATGCCAAGGGCGAATCCACCTCAAGCGTTGGGTGCAGCGCAGACCAGGGTTTCCACGCCTTGTAGCGAACGCCGGCAACGTAGCAGCCCGGCGTTCCCGTCGCCTTGAGTGGAACCGGTCGCCCATTGCAGGTCAGCAGATGCCGTTCGGGCATGAAGTCTTTTGCGGCCACCTGCAGCCGCTCGGTCGAGGAATCGACGTACCGCGCGGTGCCGCCAGCGGTTGCCTCCTCTCCCAGGACATGCCATGGCTCGATAGCGCTGCGCAGCTCCAGCTCAACGCCGCTGACCTTGGTTATCCCGACGCGAGGGAATCGGAACTCTACGAACGGCAGCAACCAGGAAAGATCGAACTCGACGCCGTGTGCGCGTAGATCGGCGACGACGTCGGCAGCATCGGCGAGGACGAAATGCGGCAGCACGAATCGCTCGTGCAACCCGGTGCCCCAGCGGATCAAGGGTGCTGAGTATCGATCCTCGGCGAACCGGGCGATCAGTGCCCGAACCAGCAAAGCCTGGACCAGCGCCATGTCCGGATGAGGCGGCATCTCGAAGCCGCGCAGTTCCAGCAGGCCGAGTCTGCCGCGCAACGAGTCCGGGCTGTACAGCTTGTCGACGCAGAACTCAGCGCGGTGGGTGTTGCCGGTGATGTCGGTCAGCAGGTGCCGCAGAGCGCGGTCAATCGCCCACGGCCGGTGTTCGGTGTCTGCCAGCTCCTCGAGCTCGGCGAAGGCAGTCTCGAGTTCGTACAGCGTCTCCGGCCGGCCCTCGTCGACCCGAGGCGCCTGGCTGGTCGGGCCCACGAAGCGTCCGGAGAAGAGATAGGACAACGAGGGATGGTGCTGCCAGTAGGTGATCAGGCTGACCAGGAGATCGGGCCGCAAGATCAACGGTGATCGGATGGGTTCGGGGCCACCGAGCGTGAGGTGGTTTCCGCCGCCGGTGCCGCTGTGCCGCCCGTCCAGAGCGAACGTCTCGGCGCAGAGCCGGTGTTCGCGGGCGATCCGGTACAAGGTATTGGTCAGTTCGGATAGCTCGGCCCAGCTCGAGGTCGGATGGACGTTCACCTCGATCACTCCGGGATCGGGTGTGATCGACAACGTCTTGATCCGAGGATCCGGAGGCGGTCCATACCCTTCCAAGATCACAGCGGTGCGCGTCAGCGTCACCGCCCGATCGATGAGCCGGACCAGCTCGATGAATTTCTCCAGCTTCTCCAGCGGCGGCAGGAAGACATGCACGAATCCGTCTCGAGCCTGGATGACCAACGCCGTACGTGCCGCGGCCTCTCTCGGATCGACGACGACGGCTCGCGGATCATCGCCCTCCTGGGCGAGCGGCGGCCCGGCTCTCAGGTAGGACTCTTCGCCGGCGAAGGAGGGGTCTACCCAGGACAGCGCGTCAAGCGGGAGGCGTGATCCCGCCGGTGAGCCGCCCGGAACCAGAACCAGCCGACCACGTCGGGTCTTCCAGGCCGGACTAGCCCAGCCTTCGCCGAACCACGAAGGAGTCAGCGGCAGTACCCAGGCTGCCGCTGCCATTTCTGCGCCATCCAGCCGACTGATCAGTTGTGGATCAGCCAGCTGCGAATCGGCCAGCTGCGAATCGGCCAGATCCGGATCGAAGGTCGGCCGCGGGCCAATCGGCTGGCTCATCTCTGCCTCCAGCCGTGCCAACGGATCTTCGAAGGCTGGCACCAGCTGCTCCTCAGGCAGCTCGAAATCTGCGGTTATAGCTCGGGCCAGCTGCTCGGCCGAGGCGGCCGCGTCCGGATCAGCTTTAGCGGCGTCGAATGGATCGGCGAGCAACGCCGGATCGCTCCACAACGGCTCGCCATCGCTGCGCCAAATCAGGCCGATCTGCCAGCG
The DNA here is from genome assembly GCA_035535155.1 of Propionibacteriaceae bacterium. Lineage (GTDB taxonomy): Bacteria > Actinomycetota > Actinomycetes > Propionibacteriales > Propionibacteriaceae > Microlunatus. Next base: position 26,475 of record DATLQP010000133.1, on the reverse strand, counting down.
AGGCAGTGGCTCGCCGGGATACCACTTGCCCTCTCCGCGCTGCACGAGCCCGCCCTTGGCGTAGCGGTCGGCCAGGGCTGCTGCGAGCCGGTTAGCCAGCTCGCGCTTCTCAGGCCCATCCGCAGCGACCGTCCATTGAGCCGATGTCATGTCCTCGGCAGAGACAAACGTCGGCTCACCGCCCATGGTGAGCTCAAGACCGGCTGCCTGCAGTCGCTGATCAACTTCCTCACCGACCCGCTGAATGTGATCGACCGCAGCGGCCGTGTACGGCAGCGATGTGCGCGGAGCCTCCTGGACACGCCAGACCCTGTTGGAGAACTCCATGATGGCTTCGGAGGGCTCGGTCGCTCCTGTGATTGCAGCCGCGGAGGCCGGCTGCGGCGTTGCAGCCAAAGGAATGTGGCCCTCGTCGGCGAACAAAGCAGAGGTGGGATCGAGCCCGACCCAGCCAGCGCCGGGGATATAGACCTCCGCCCAGGCATGCAGGTCGGTGAAATCCTCGGTCGGGCCGCTCGGGCCATCCAGACTCGGTTGATCTGCGGCGAGCTGGACGAGGTAGCCGGAAACGAATCGAGCCGCCAGACCGCATCGTCGTAGCGCGGTCACCAACAGCCACGCCGAGTCGCGGCAGGAGCCGATCTGCCGGGTAAGCGTCTCGTCCGGCGCCTGAACACCTGCTTCCATCCGAACCGAATAGGCGACGTCGTGGTTGACGGCGGCATTCATGGCGCCAAGAAACTGAACCGTCGATTGCCCGTCGGGCTTGGGGATGGCACTACCTGCAATCCACTGATCGAAGACCGGCCCCTGTGCCGCGACTGGCGTATCCAGGTACGGCTTGAGGTCAGCGGCGAGGTCGTCGGGATAGCGAAACGGGTAGGTCTCCGCGTACTCCTCGATGAAGAAGTCGAACGGATTGATCGCTCGCAGGTCGGCTACCAAGCCGACGGTGATCTCCAGCTCGCTGGCCTTGCTAGGGAAGACCGCGCGCGCCAGATAATTCCCGAACGGGTCCTGCTGCCAGTTGAGAAAGTGATCGGCAGGGGAGATGGTGAGCGAATAGGCCTCGATGGGCGTACGCGCGTGAGGCGCAGGACGCAGCCGAATGACGTGCGGTCCGATAGCGATCGGCCGGCCGAACCGGTAGGTCGTGCGGTGCTCGAGCGCGATCTTCATCTAGTACCGGTAGTGATCAGACTTGTACGGCCCGCTCACGTCTATGCCCAAGTAGGCCGCCTGTTTGGGCGTGAGCTCGGTTAAATGGACGCCGAGCGCGTCCAGATGCAACCGGGCGACGGCCTCGTCGAGGTGCTTTGGCAGCGTGTACACCCCGAGCGGATACTTCTCGGGTCTGGTGAACAGCTCAATCTGAGCAAGCACCTGATTGGTGAAGGAGTTGCTCATCACGAAGCTGGGATGGCCGGTCGCGTTGCCCAGATTCATCAGACGGCCTTCACTGAGCACGATGATGCTGTGCGGTTCGGCGCCGTCCTCGGCGAACTCCCACTCATCCACCTGTGGCTTGACGTTGATCTTGGTAGCAGTCGGCAGGGCTGCCAGACCCGCAATGTCGATCTCGTTGTCGAAGTGCCCGATGTTGCACACGATCGCCTGGTGCTTCATCCGCCGCATGTGGTCGGCAGTGATCACGTCGCGGCAGCCGGTCGCGGTGACGTAGATGTCGGCGACATCAAGGACCTCCTCGATCCTGGCGACCTGGAAGCCGTCCATCGCGGCCTGGAGAGCGCAGATCGGGTCAACTTCGGTGATAATCACCCGGGCGCCTTGGCCACGAAGCGATTCCGCACAACCCTTGCCGACGTCGCCATAGCCACAGACAACCGCGAGCTTGCCGCCGATGAGCACGTCGGTGGCGCGGTTGAGTCCATCGAGAAGTGAATGGCGAACGCCGTACTTGTTGTCGAACTTCGACTTGGTGACCGAGTCGTTGACATTGATCGCGGGGAACAACAATGTGCCGGCCCGCATCATCTCGTACAGCCGATGGACGCCGGTGGTGGTCTCCTCCGTCACGCCCTTGATGGCATTGGCGACCTCGATCCAGGACCGCCCCTCGGCCAGCGTGCGGCGTAACAGGTCGAGAAACACTCGCCACTCCGCAGAGTCCTCCTCTCCTAGCTCTGGCACCTCGCCGGCCTTTTGCGCCTCGGCTCCCTTGTGCACGAGCATCGTGGCGTCACCGCCGTCATCGAGGATCATGTTGGCTAGCTCGTCGTCGGGCCAGCTGAGGATCTGGTTCGTGCACCACCAGTACTCCTCTAAAGTCTCGCCCTTCCAGGCGAAGACGGATACGCCCTTCGGGTCGTCAGGTGTGCCGTCTGGTCCGACCACCGCGGCGGCCGCTGCGTGGTCCTGGGTGGAAAAGATATTGCAGCTGGCCCACCGCACGTCGGCGCCCAAGGCGACGAGCGTCTCGATCAGCACCGCGGTCTGCACCGTCATGTGCAAGGATCCGGCGATCTTGGCACCAGCTAGCGGCTTGGCGTCGCCGTACTGCGCACGCATGGCCATCAGTCCCGGCATTTCGTGCTCAGCGAGGCTGATCTCCTTGCGGCCAAAGTCGGCGAGGTCCAGGTCGGCAACGCGGAAATCCATAGCTGGAAGCCTAGGGGAGCGATGTGACAACCGGAGAACGATTCCGAAGCTGACTAAACGACGTAGGCGGATCCAGCTCTGAATCAATGGGACGCGGCTGGCGGATCTGGCCGGGCGGCCGGAACGTAGTTCGGGTCGTAGATATCTGGCTCCAGGTAGAGCGCCGTGACCGTAGGCTCGGTCTCGCGAATGTTGCTCTCGGCCCGATCGATCGTCTCGGTTACCTCCAGTGCCGTCTCGCACGGCACCACCGCGATCTTGGCCGCGACCAGGACCTCCTCCGGACCGAGATGCAGCGTCTTCATGTGAATGATCCGCTCGATGCCCGGCGTGCTGGTCAGCGCCTGCTCGATCCGCGCAACGACCTCCGGGCTCGCCGCCTCACCGAGCAACAGGCTCTTGGTCTCGATAGCGAGCACGATTGCGACTGCGACCAGCAGCAAACCGATCATGGCCGTGCCAATCACGTCGAAGATGCCGTTCTGGGTCAGTAGCGTCATGCCGACACCGAACAGCGCGAAGATCAGACCCACCAGCGCGGCAAAGTCCTCGAGCAAGATCACCGGCAGTTCCGGCGCCTTGGCTGCGCGAATGTATTTGCTCCAGCGCTGCGTGCCGCGGGTCTTGTTGGACTCCTTAATCGCAGTCCGAAAGGAGAAGCTCTCGGCCACTATCGCAGCCACCAAGATCACTAGTGGAACCCACCACCATCTGCTCTCCAGCAGCTCGTTCGGATGTCCTTCCGCGATCTCGTGCCACTTGTGATACGCCTCGTACAGGGCGAACAGGCCGCCGACGCTGAACAGTACAACGGAGACGATGAAGCCGAAGACGTAGCGCTCCCGCCCGTAGCCGAAAGGATGCTGCGCAGTGGCGCCTCGCTTCGAACGCCTGCCACCAACCAGTAACAGCACCTGGTTGCCCGAGTCTGCAACCGAGTGGATTGCCTCCGCCAGCATGGATGAGGCTCCGGTCAGTGCCCACGCCGCGAACTTGGTCAACGCGATGAACGCATTGGCGAGCAATGCCGCGATGACTGCCCTTGTCCCACCCTCGGCGCTCACAGGGCACATCCTGCCAGAGCCTGCTCATCAAGCTCCCCAGAGTCATTCCCGAAAAATCCGCCGTCGCTTCAATCCGCTGCGTCCACATCGCGAGCGCCGCTGCGTCCGCTTCCGCCCAGCGACGTACGAAGTCAAGCGGGTCTTGGGGCGACCGATTCACCGATCAAGGCTGCGGCCCAGACCAATGGCCAGGTAGACGGCAGTGAACATTCCGGTCTGCAGCAGGGTCGCGTACCGCTCGACGTCCGAGCCGGACCAGTGTGCGATCGGGCAGACGCGTATGTCGTTGCGTTCCGCCGCTGCGGCGAGGCGCTGATGATCGGAACGAATCAGGCTCTCGGTGTTGCCATCGTCCAGCAGCACCAGAGTCGGTCGCCGGTCAACCGATATCTGATCCTCGAACGGGTCAGCAAAAGGATCCCGTGGTGCGGTGGATTCCAGGATCGGCAACAGCGCCTCCGCATCGGCTGCGAGGGCGGCCCGGCCGCTGGCCGCGCGCAACGCTTCGGCGATGCGACGGCTGGCACGCGCAGCGAGCACAGAGCCGCCCCAGACCAGCGGCTGGGCGTCTGCCAAACCCATGGCTAGATCCTTGGCCGGATTCTCCGCCAGATCGGCAAATGGCGAGCAATCCTCGGCCACCAAGTCCATCGCGTCGGCGACCAGTGCCGGATGGACCTCGGGGCCGAGCTGCATCTTGTGCAAGCCGTCCAAAACCACAATCGCCGCGGCGAGCGGATCGGCGGTGGCGGTGGGCAGCATGATGGTTGATCGGGAGGCTGCGTGTTCGGCGATCATGGACGGCCGCGGACACGCGATCAACAGCTGGCTGCCTCGGCGTACGGCCTCATGCACCGTCGCGATTAAGCCAGCCGGTGCGCGTTCGCTGGCCATCACGACTACGAGGTCGAGCGCTCCGACCCATCCCGGCAGACCATGGGTTGGCCAGGCCACGAAGGGAACCGGGCACACCGGCTCGAGCATTGCCCGGATAAATCTCGCCTCTGTACCCGCTGCTATGACTGCGCGCGGCCGCGGCAGGCCTCGCAGTTGATTGATCGGCTCCGCCGAATCAGCCGTCTCCCGCCGCACCCGCGCTCCGGCTTCGGCTAATCGGCGCAGAATGACGTCAGCCCCGGCCAGCGCCTTTTGGTCCTCCAGCCAGGAGTCGTTGAATATCGACATCAGCGGCCGGGTGCGGTGCCCAGCCGACCAGCGCGAGAGTCGGGACGGCGAGCCTCGTCGATCAGCAGCACCGGAATCTGCTGCCGTACCGGGTAGGCCAAGCCACAATCGGCCGCCAGACAGACCAGCTCGTCGCGTTCATGATCAACAGCGAGCGCTCCATGACAGTTGGGACAGGCCAGAATTTCCAGGAGCTCCGGCGCTAGTTCGACTGCCATGCTTTCTTCCTCCTCGTTAGGCGCGGATCAAACCTAGCGTTTCGTCGCGCAAAGCCTCCATCGTTTCGATGGTGGCGGCTTCGACATTGAGCCTGAGCAGCGGCTCTGTGTTGCTCGGTCGTACGTTGACCCACCAGTCCGGGGCAGAGATCGTCAGCCCGTCGATTCGATCTTGCTCACCGCGACCGGCAAAGGCTGCCGCGACCTGGTCCATGATCATTTGCTGGTCCTGCACCCGGCTGTTGATCTCTCCTGAGGCGGCGTAGCGGTCGAAACGAGCCACCAGCTCCGACAGCGGCCGGTCGGCATGGCCGACAGCGGCGAGCACGTGCAGCGCAGCAAGCATGCCGGTGTCAGCTCCCCAGAAGTCGCGGAAATAGTAGTGCGCGGAGTGTTCGCCGCCGAAGATCGCTTCGTGTTCGGCCATGGCGGCCTTGACGAAGGTGTGGCCAACTCTGGTAATGACGATCGTGCCACCCGCAGCTTGGACGACCTCGGGTACGACCCTGGAGGTGATCTTGTTACAGACGACGGTGGCACCTGGTTCCCGGGCCAGCTCCTGAGTGGCGATCATCGCCGTCACGACCGACGGGCTGACCACTGTGCCGCGCTCATCGATGATGAAACAACGATCCGCATCGCCGTCGAAGACCAGAGCAAGATCGGCTGCGCGGTCTCGGACGGCGGCCTGGGCATCAAGCAGATTCTCCGGCTCCAGCGGATTCGGCGGATGGTTGGGGAAGCTGCCATCAAGCTCGGTGAACAGGCCGATCAACTCAAGATCATGACGGCTGAGGACCGCTGGTGAGGTGTAACCAGCCATGCCGTTGCCGGCGTCGATGACGACCCGGAGCGGCCGGATGCCCGTCAAGTCGACAAGGGAGTGCAGGTGGTCCGCGTACGCGGGTAGGACGTCCCGCTCTGTGTAGATTCCTGGTTGATCAGCTGGGGTTGGTTCCGGTCCGCTCGCGAGTTCGGCAATGTCGGCGAGATTGGCTGATGTGATCGGCTTGGCGCCTGCCAAGCAGAACTTGATCCCGTTGTAATCCGCGGGATTGTGGCTGGCCGTGAACATCGCACCAGGAAGATCGAGCCGGCCGGAGGCAAACCACAATTGATCAGTACTCGACAGCCCGATGTCGATCACGTCGACGCCGCGGCTCAGCACGCCATCGATGAACGCACCTACCATCTGCGGTCCGCTGACCCGCATGTCGCGGCCAACAACGAGCGCGCCGGCGCCACTGTCGAGGTTGAGCACATCAACCGCCGCGGCACCGATGGCGTACGCCCCAGCAGCGTCCCACTCCGGGGCAGCGCCCTCGGTGATTCCGCGAATGTCGTTAGCTTTGAAGATCCCCCGTTTGATCATTGAATGAGGATCCTAGACCGTCAGGTCGGTGCCCGGCGACCTGCGTCTGCAGCTCCAGGATCGGCGAGAACTGTGAGATGTCCGCGACGCGCCAGTTCGACCAGACCGTGACGCATGGTGGGCGGCTCGAGGATCGATCCGGTCGGCGGATCGTATGACAGGCCAGCATCGCGCACGGCGTCGGCGAGAGCCAGCAGGTCGTCGGTGCTCGGCTTCGGCTCAGCCTCGACTGTGAGTCTGATCACTTCCCAACCGCGTGGCGCCGAAAGGTTCTGCGCATGCGACTGACAGAGGTCGTAGCAGTGCGGTTCCACCTGGCTGGCCAGCGGGCCGAGGACCGCGGTGGAATCTCGGTAAGCGTAGGTGAGCGTCGAGGTGCCCGGATTCGGGCATCCAGCTCGCGAACATCGCCGTGACCTCACCTGCCTGACGGTACCCCGCGGCGCACTGTGAGCGTGGGACGCTCCGCCGTGTCCGGATCGCGCGCCGCCGCGCTGAGGAGGAGCGAGGGGACACGTTCTTCGTGGCCGAGTGACGACGAAGTAGGCGGCTGCCCAGCGCGATCCGCGCGGAGTGAGCGCTAGCGAGCGGAGCAGTCAGACATCGCTACAGTGCTCAGGTGACCAGTCAGCGCCGTGACCGGCACGGCCGCGGCCTTCGCGGGCCCCTCTCATTGCCGAACTCACTCACCACGCATCGAGTTCATCCGCCACACCCGGCAAGCAAAGCGGACTTCTTCACCGAGGCTGTCCACGACGCGGTGGATCGGGTGGGACTGCAGTGTCCAGACGCGCTGGTCGGGATCACGTTCGGCATTGAGGACGTGCCACATTTCGACATGGCCTGGTCTGGCGATCAGGTGCCGCTGGCCGCCGCCCTCGAGGGCACGGCCAATCAACCCAGCCAGGTCGTGGTCTATCGCCGCCCGCTTGAGCATCGGGCAGTCAGTCGTCGAGGCCTGCGCATCCTCGTCTACCGCACCATCGTGGAACAGCTCGCTGCGCTCACGGGACGCAGCGTCGAGGAGATCGACCCCGACGGCGCGGGCGCCGAGGACGACTAGGCCGCCCCTGATTTTACATCACTCACGAGCTGCCAAATGACAGAAAAGAGGTCTCGGGCACAACCGGGATGCGTTTTCAGCGGAGCGCCTCGATAACGGCAGCAACGAAGACCTCTGGATGGTCGCGCAGCATTGCCCAGGTGAAACGTAGGACTCGCCAGCCGTCGGCCACGAGCACGTTCTGCCGCCACCGATCGGACTCGAACAGATCCTCACTCGTCTCGTGCAACCGTCCGTCAATTTCGATCGCCAACCTCCGCTGCTTGAACGCAATATCGATGTAGCAGACTTGATCACCGTGGTGGACCGGCAGATTGGTCTTCCAGCCCCTGATGCCTGCCGCACGCAGCAATCGATGACTCAGGCGTTCGGCGGCGGACCACGGTTCGCTTCGTGAGTCGATCAGAAGCCTGAGCCTCTCCCGATTGCCGGTCCGATGCGGAGTGATTCGCAATGCCTCGTACATGCCGGCCAGGGTGGCAGCTCTGACCCGCAGTGCAATATCGATGGCATCGCTGCACGCAAAAGTCGCAAGGTCGATCGCGGTGAGTGCAGGAGCTGTGTAACGCAGGCGGCCTCGACGGGCAACCAGCTCCTCAGGGATGTGACGGCGACTAAAGCTGAAACCAGGCTGTGGCTTGAGCGCACGACGAACCGCGGCCTCGATATGGACCAGAGGCGCATCTGGCCAGAAGGAGATGCGCGCGGCAGCACCACCAAGCAGCACCGCATCACGGTGGCGAAGCGCAAGCGCTCGAGCCCGAGTTTGCCAAGTCCGGGCGATCTCAGGCGTGGCGTAGACGCCTGGCAGCACCGTAGCCAGCCGTCCTTCTCGAATCAACGAGTCGAACGAGGCACCCAGCTGCGGATGATCACGCCGGACCACCAGACCCCCGCCAGCCCTCAGCAGCAAATCCACCTCAGCCCGTGCTCTCATGCTGAGAGGATGCGGATCGAGTGATTAATCGTGCGGTCCGCGCCCGACTTGTGGATGACGGGCCCGACCAGCAGTACCGGTTGGGGATCCTCAGCCCTGAAAACGCATCGCCAGTAACCGAAAAGTGGCTGAAATCGACCATCTGCGGCTCAACTGTGATGCGTTTTCAGTGATTACCGGCCTGCCGAGAAATCAATTCTCGTCGCCGGGGCCCGACTCGCGAGGTCGGGCGAACTCAGTGGAACGGTAGCCAGCCCGGCGACGTCTCGATCCCGTTGGGTAAGCACGACGCCCGCTACAACAGCGGAATCGTCGGGCACCTTGACGACCAGGTACGACGGCGCCGGTGAGTTCAGCCGCCTGGTCGCGGTGCTATTCGCCGCCAGCACCGCGTCAGCTGTCCGCAGCGTCACACCGTCGTAGCTGAGCACCTCGAAGGAGACCTGAGCGTCGGAGTCTCCGCCATTGCTAATGATCAACTCGCTATCGGCGAGGTTGCTGGTGGCAAGGGCGCTGACCCCGCTTCCGAGCAAGGGAGCGGCAGCGGATTGAACGGCCAGATCGGTTCCCGCCCTGGCACGCCGGCTGGTGGAGATCACGGCCCCGGTCACTGGCACATCGCTGGTGAGCTTGATACCGGCCGCCTCCCCGGCCAGACCGGGCTCGAGGTTCACGGTTGCCGTGCTCTCCGGCGGCACATCGACCGACGGGGCCCCACTCGGTGTGTACGGCCCCTGGAATCCCAGGACTTGCAGGGCCACCGTCGCCCGAGTGTTATTCGGATTGGTGACGACGAGCTGTCGACGGCCCGCACCTTCGGGTACGCCGGGAATGAGGACAACCTTGCTCGGCGACGCGGACGGGACCTGCCAGTCGACTCCGGCCGGCTTGATCTGATTCGTTTGGGTCCGCTTGGCCACCGCCGTGACTCGGCCCTGACTCGCCTGCACCGCAACGCTGAGCGGGCTCTCGCCCTGCAGCTTGGTCAGGGAAACCGTACGAGACTCGTGCCCTCTGATCACGAATCCGGGACTGCCTGGTACCGCAACTCGACCGCTGCGTCCGTAGTACCGAAGATCAACTTGGGCCTGGGCATCATCGGGGTTACTCAAGATCAAGTCCGTACTGTCTTCATCGGTGGCGCCAAGACCAGAGAACCAGTGTGAGGTGGCTGGTGCCAGGCACGGCGCTGCCTTCAGTCCGGCCTCCGTACCGTCGGTGGCGTCGCCGACGATCACCGCACTACTCGCGCTCGCCATGGCTCCATCGGCCGCTATCACGATTGGCGCCGGCACCCCGGAGAGCCGGTCGCCCTTGCCTGGTTGGGTGATCTTGAGCTCCACCGATTTCCCAGCCAGCGTGGATGCGCTCAACAAGCCTGATCGATCGGACGCCTCCCGCATCGCGACTGCCGAAATCTCAGTCTTCCCTACTGCTTCGCCACTCGGCGCGGTGGAAGTCGTGCAGATCATGGTGGTCCGGCCGACGAGCGGGTTGCGAGTCGCCTGTGATGCTGGCGCCTCCGCGCGCAGCAAGGTGCCGCCGCCGAGGATCAGCAGCACTGCAGCACAGGCGCCGCCAAGCGCTGCGGCCCGGCGGGCAGTAAGCGTCAGTCCACGCAGCCGAAGATCAGACATCAGGCAAGCTCCGACAGTGTCGCGGCACGTCGCGCCGTCTTGGCTGGATCACGCACCTCTGGCCTGCGGATGGCAGGCGCGGCGAGTACGCCGGCCACGAGCAGCACCAGGCCTTGGGCCAGCAGTAGCCATGGCATGACCGAAGGAAGGACGTAGGTCACGGTGCCACCGCGGGACGGCGTCAGGAACACCTGCTGCCAGCCATCGGCAGCGCGCGCCAGCGGTCGGCCATCGAGATTCGCTCGCCACCGTACGTCGGCAGCTTCACCGATCCGAAGCTCTCGCTGCTCAGCGCCTGCAGGTACCGATGCTGGTGACCGGCCAACGGGCAGCGCCGACTGGTCGACCAGTATCGCGCGGGCTACGGCCGGTTCCAGCTTCCAGACGGTGCCCCGCTCGTTTCCGCTGGCTGTTCCCAGACCCGGAGTGTTGTCGATCCGGGCCTGAACATCCTGGCTGGCACCCGTGACCCAGACATAGCCGATGCCGAGGCCGGCCAGCTGCGGATAGATGTCGGAGTCCGCGGTCCCGGCAACGAGGCGTACGGCAAGATCATTGACCTGCTCGTGCGCGGCGGCCGATCCACCGAAGGTGAAACCCCGATCGGCGTCGCCCAATCGGAGGTAATCGTCCGCCAGCACCGCGTAGCCTGCGGAGCCCTTCGAAAGATCGATGGCGAGCAACCGCGGACGGGTGTCTGACTTCATCGCGTTCATCACATACGGCGGAATGGCGTTGAGCCGGGTTCGTTCGATGGGGTTGTGTGCACCAGCGAAAACCCACCAGACCGCGCCGCCGAGGCTCACCAGGCATACGGCAATGGCGGCCAGCACGGAGGCGGGCTGCAGCCAGCTGAAGCTGCGCTCCTTCATGTCGAGCGACAGCCCGTCGAGTCCGATGCCAGCTCCGATAACGAGCGCCCCGAACCCGAGCAGCAGGTAGCTGCCGACCCAGGGCCGCACCTCGGTGCCCACCGGGGGGACCGAAACCACCAGTTTGGAGAGTACGACCGCCATCGCAAGCGCCGCCAACGCTGCCACCCAGGCCGCCAGCACCGCGCGTCGAGCTGGACGCCGTGCTAGTCCGATGATGGCGACAAGCCAGATCACCCCGAAGATCACGGCACCGACCCACAGCGGCGGTAGGCCAGGACCGACCTCTCGACCGAGCAGCAGCTGCCACACCTGAGGTGCCGGCGCCGCTCCGTCGAGTGCCGAGTCAGGTCCGACGAACAGCCGTCCCGGCGCATCGATCAAGCTCGGCAGCCAGGGCAGCAGAACAATCAGCGGTACTCCCAGCGCGATGCCGATTCGTCCGATCTTGCGCGGGGTGCGCCGCAACATGACAGCGCCGAGGATCGCGAAGAGCACCACGAGAATGATCATGGACGGCTCGAAGGCTAACAACGCGACCAGCACCACTCCCACGCCCCAGCCACCCCGCCAGGCCTCCGGAGTTCGCGTCCGGCGGAGCACCAGGGCACGAGCCGCCATGGCAAGGAGTGGCAGGCCGATGGCCACCATGCTGAGGGCGAGCCGGCCCTGGTTCGTGCCGCCGAGGAGTACCGGCAGCAGCGCGTACGTGGCGCAGGTCCACAGCCGCACCCTGCGGTCGTTGATCACCCGCCGGGCCAACGGGTAGGCGGCCAACAGCGACAGGGGCACGACTCCGCAAAGCAGCAGCGTGCTGAACCACTCGGGCTGGCCGAACGTCAGGGTGGAACCGAGTGCGGTGAGCGCCTCCCACGGCGGGGTGATTTGGAGCGGGGCGCCGGGAATCGCGGCAACGACGGTTCGCCACAAGCTCAGCACACTCTCGTGCGCGGGAAGCAGAGCGGGACCCGCAAGGAAGCCGCGGCCGAACAGGCTTCGCGCCGCAACCAGGCTTGCGACAACCGCTACGACCATCGCTAGGGCAACGGGGCTTAGCCACGCGCTCTTGGGCCGCTCATCGGTTGCCGAACTGAAGTCGTCCCCGGTCAGCTCATCAAGGGTGACGACATCGGTATCGCCGGCCAGCGATCGGTAGCGCTCCGACGCGGCACCGGTCAGTGCATCGACTCCTACCTGAAGGCCGCTCCACCATCGGGGGCGCAGCGACTCAACGACCTCGCGGGTGCCAGGCACGGGATCGATGGCGGCAGTCCGCTTGCGCAAGGCAGCGAGCTGGCGGGGATGCGCAAGGAACGTGCCCAGAGCGAGCATCTCATCCAGCGCGCGGCTCGGGACCTTGCCGATCAGGTAACCGACAGCGCGCACCAGGCAGCTCCAGACCAAGCGGAGCCACACCAACGGCAACCTCTTGCGCGGAGCGTGACCAGCAACAACCAACATGCCGAGCAGCCGGTCGACCTTGCCCGGCCTCCGACCGGTGAGTCCGTGGGGACGTAGCCCGGCCCGACCCACCTGACGATGGGTGATTTGGGCGCTTGGCGTGGTGACCACGCTGTAGCCGTTCAGGTGCGCGCGCCAGCCGAATTCAACACCGTCGCGGAAGACGGGCAGCGCCGGGTCAAGGCCATCGAGCTGCTCCCAGACAGAGGCCCGCACCAGCATGCCGCAGGTTGATACGCCGAGCCGTTCCTGAGGCTCGTCTCGCTGCCCCTGGTCGATCTCATCCACATCGATCTCGAGCTCGCGGCGGCCGGTGCCAGAAATGCTTACGCCAACCTCGCTGATCGGCTGGCCGCCATGGCGACGCCGTGGAAGCAGCAGTTTGGGTCCGGTGAGATCGATGCTCGGGTCGATCGACACGTGAGCAAGTAGTTGATACAGCGCATCGGGCGCCGGCACGGCATCGTCGTGCAGCAGCCACAGCCAGCGCGTGTCGTGGATCGAGACAGCGCGGAACCCGATCGTGTCGGCGTCGTCTTGGAGATTGGCGGTATCAGATTCCAGTGCCGCCTTGACTGCGGCGCCGAATCCGAGCGATCGATCTCCTTGGTACAGCGCGTCGAGCAGGCCACGCCGGTACGCGTCGTCCAGCAGCGTCGGGGTCGCGTCGGTGCTTGCGTTGTCAATGGCGATCAACCGGGTGGGCGGGGTATCGAGTTGGGCCAGCGCCTCCAGCGTGGCCGGCAGCCAACGTGCCGCATCGAGGGTGACCAGAACAGCGGTGACCTGTGCCGCCGAGATGTCCACCCGTTCGGTGTCGTCGTCGGCGTAATCCGCCCAGGCCCACGGACTCTCGTCGAGGCTGAAGTCCTCGACACTGACCGGCGTGAGCCCATGCCAGGTGCCAGAGCCTCCTGGTCGGTCCTCATAAGAACCGGTCAGGGTGATGTGGCTATCCATCAGATCCTGTGAAACCCCCGATTACCAATCGGGCCCCGCAACAAACGTAAAAGGGGCTGCCCGGTTGGGCGGCCCCTTACTTTACGCGAGCGACTGAGAGATCGACAGTCCGTCTCGGTTACACAGCTCGTTTCTTGAGCTTTCGACGCTCTCGTTCGCTCAATCCACCCCAGATACCAAAGCGTTCATCGTTGGCCAGGGCGTATTCGAGACACTCGCCACGCACGTCACAGGTCAAGCAGACTTTCTTGGCCTCGCGCGTGGAACCGCCTTTCTCAGGAAAAAACGCCTCTGGGTCGGTTTGTGCGCACAGTGCGCGCTCTTGCCAGCTCAGTGCACCCCCCTCGTCGGTGCCCCTCAGCTCGTACATGTGTGGTTGTGCCTCCTCGACCCGCATGATGGATAACCCCTAACCCGGTACGGCTCCCGAAGCCCTACCAGTGCTCTGGCTGTGCCGCATAGCCCTGTTGTATGCAACCTCGCCGTATGTCCATGTCACCCGCTGCTACTAGGTCCCCCTGGCTCTGCAGCAACTCAGTTGAGTACGGCTCCGACGGATCAGCAGAAATCTGCAAATGACATTGGTGAAATTACATGCCTGTCAATACCCAGAAGTCAAGTGATTTCCTGATATTGGGTGAAGTTCCGGCGCCAGGTGGTCCAATTACGACTGCGGACGGCCCCACCAGTCGAGCACCGGCGGCTGCGAATTGCGTTGTCCCTGGTCAGCCCATGGATCGTAGGGCAGCTGCGGTTCACGTGTCGGCAGCGTCGCGCCGATCATCCTACTGTCTGTGATCCGGCTCTGTGGTCCCAGACGATCTGGCTGGGGTCCGTTTGGCTGGGGCCCTTTGAATTGCGGGCCATTGGCTTGAGGCCCGTTTTGTTGGGGCCGGTTTGGCTGGGGCCAGTCTGACTGCGTGCCGGGTGGCTGCGGCTCGTTCGGTTGGGTTGGGATCGGTTGCCAGCCCGTTGATGGGTCGGTCCCCCAGCCAGCTGCTGGAGCCCCGGCTGCCGCATCGCCCGCGGTACGCCACGCGGCACCAGCAGCGCTGTCGGGGTGCCAGGTCGGCTGCAGCCTGGGGTCCGGCGCCACGGGTGGTGCTGGCGGTGCCGGAAGGGCGTCCGAAGGGTGCGGGACCAGGCCAATGCCAGCAGGCAGCCGGCGCGGGACAGCTTGCAGCTGCATGAGCTTGATCAGCAATCCAACCGCGATGACGGAGAGCACCTGCGGCACGAGGGCGGCAAATACCGCGAGAATCGGTGCGGTTGCCCCTAGTCCCAGCAAAACGAAGGTCAGGCCGAGGAGCACCGAGATGATCCCCACGACCAGGCTGGTGAGGGTGAGTCGGCGCGCATGGGGCGTCCGGTCTCGCAGCACGCAGAAGCTCACCAAGACCGAAAGAACAAGTAAGGGCACCGGGTTTGCGACTCGGGCGCTCAACACCCATCCAACATTCGCGAGTGAGCCACCGAAGGTTGCCAGCGCCACCAGTGCTAGCACAAGATTGAGGGCCAAGGCTCCCAAGGCTACCCACGCCGCCGGCTCGCGGAGCCGCATCAATTTTTCCACGCCTTTCAGCGTATCGACACTGGCGCTGCCGAGGGGCTGCGTGGCAGAACTGCCCTCGCAGGAACGCCACGCTGGCCTGCCAAGTGGAGTGAGACTGCGGATGCTCATCCAGGCCGAACGCATCTGGATGGAACACTGGGCGGGTGCAGATCGTGATCTTGGCCGGTGGCGTCGGCGGCTCTAAGTTCACCCTCGGAGTGCGCCGCGCCTACCCAACCGCACAACTCACCGTGATCGCTAACACCGCTGACGACATCACCCTGCACGGGCTACGCATCTGCCCGGACCTCGACACGATCATGTACAACCTGGGAGGTGGCGCTGATCAGGTACGCGGCTGGGGTCGCCATGACGAGAGTTGGCGCGTCATGGAGGAGTTTGCCGCGTACGGCATCGAACCGACCTGGTTCTCACTGGGAGATCGCGACATCGGGACCCATCTGGTGCGGACTCAGATGCTGAATGCCGGCTATCCACTCTCGGAGGTGACCGCGGCGCTGTGTACCCGTTGGCTGGCTGACGACAAGCGACTCAGGTTGCTCCCGATGACCGATGATCGGGTCGAGACGCATATCACCATCGCCGATCCTGAGACGCCAGGGCAACGCCGAGCGGTGCACTTTCAGGAGTATTGGGTACGGCTTCATGCGCAGCCCGAGGCGCTCGCCGCCACCGTCGTCGGCCTAGAGCACGCCCGGCCGGCTCCCGGCGTGCTCAAAGCATTCGAGCAGGCCGATGTGATCTTGATGGCGCCCAGCAACCCGGTGGTGTCCATCGGTCCGATCCTTGCTGTGCCAGGCATTCGTGACGTGCTACGCGGTGCGGCCGCTCCGGTGATCGGATTCGCCGGCATTCTGGGCGGTTCGCCAGTACTTGGCATGGCTCATCGTCTGCTCCCCGCCATTGGCGTTGATGTTGATGCTGCCGCAGTAGGTCTGCACTATGGCGCCCGGACTCGCGGCGGCGTACTGGATGCCTGGGCCATGGATACCGCCGACGCTGCGTCGGCGGATCGTGTCCAGCAGGGCGGTCTGCGGGTGGTCGTCACCGATCTGATCATGCATGATCCGGCGAACACGGCCGGCTTCGTCGGCTACGCGATCAAGTCGGCAACATCATGATCACCTCAGCCGGAGCAGAACAACCCGTTTCAGCAGGTCTGCCGTTCTTGATCACCATCTTCGCGCCCGATGGAATCGGGGAGGTCGAGCCCGGTACTGATCTTGCCGGCATCCTCCTCGGAGCCATCGACTCCAGTCCCGAAGGCCCACTGCGGGACGGCGACATTCTCGTTGTCACATCCAAGATCATCAGTAAAGCCGAAGGCCGCATCCGACCGGTTACCCGCCGTGCCGAGTTGATCACATCCGAGACCAAGCGCACCGTTGCCCGCCGGGGCGAGACCCGCATCGTACGCACCAGAGCGGGCTTGACGATCGCCGCGGCCGGCGTCGACAACTCCAACCTCTCGCCCGAATCGATCTTGCTGTTGCCCAGTGATCCGGACGCGAGCGCAGGTTTGCTCCGAGAACGGTTGGCGGCGGCGACCGGGCTGCAGTTGGGAGTGATCATCTCCGACACTGCCGGGCGACCGTGGCGGCTGGGCCAGACCGATCACGCCATCGGCATCTCCGGGGTCCGGGCCGTCGAAGACTACGTCGGTACGCGCGACGCGTACGGGAACGAACTGCAGGTCACCGCCATCGCCGTCGCCGACGAGATCGCGGCAGCCGCTGACCTCGCGAAGGGGAAGCTGCGTGGCCGTCCGGTTGCCGTCGTACGCGGACTCGGCCACCTGGTGTCGGAGGCTGATTCTGCTGCGCGGAAACTGCTGAGAGATCCTGCCAGCGACATGTTCGGCTACGGCAGTCGGGAGGCCGTACTGGCGGCGGCGCTGGCAGCCACCGGCCAGCTGCATCGCTATGAGGAGTTGGTGGCGCTCGATGGCGCTGAGCGGACGCCTCGGCTGCTGGCGGGCGCGAGCCTGAGCGAGGAGGCCGCGGATTTGCTGCGTGCGATCATGTCTGTCGACTTACAGACAGACGGTACTCAGCAGGTCGAGATAGACTCGCGACTCCTTGAGACGGATCGGTAGGAGCACATCAGGTGGCGAAAGCCAAGAGCGACGACAAGGCCGCGCCACACAGCGGGTCCTCCACCAAGGCCGCGTCCGCGCCGCAGAGCCGCCGCGACAAGCTTGCCTCTTTGGAGACCGCGCGGAAGAAGGAGCAACGCACCCGTACCATCCGGCTACTGGTGATCTGCCTGGTGCTGGCGATCGGGATGCTGGCCTACCCCGTCTACCTTTTCGTTGACGACTATCGCGCCCGGAACGCGACGTTGGCGGATCTTGGCAGCAGCATTGCCGCCGCGGGCTGCGATCCGGTCAGCACGCATCAAGCCACCGGCAACCAAGATCACGTGGCGGAGGGCACCAAGGTCGACTACGCCGAGAGTCCACCCGACTCGGGGAAGCACTATCCGACGCCGGCCCCGTTCACCAAGCATTTCTACGCCGAGGCTGATCGGCCACCGGTGGAGACGCTGGTCCACAACCTGGAGCACGGTTACACGGTTGTCTGGTACCGCGCAGACGCCCCCAGCAAGCAGATCAAGAACCTGCAGCGCATCGCCAAGACCTTCGGTAGCGACGACTACGATCCGGCGGACAAGTTCATCGCAGCACCGTGGTCCGATGCCGATGGTGCGGGATTCCCGGCCGGGAAGAGCATCATGATCACGCGCTGGACAGCCGACCCGAATGATCCGAGCAACCCCGCCCTGCAGCAGGGCGTACGCCAGGCCTGCACCAATGTCAGCGGTGCAGCGATCAAGGACTTCATGGCGAAGTATCCGGTCGCAAACTCCCCAGAGCCCAACGGCGCGTAGTCCGCGTTATGCGTAGCCGCCGCCGAGCTGTGTGGTGACCTCCGCGACCAGCTCCTTGATCCGTTCAGCCTCGGTAATGGGGCATACCAGGGTGATCTGCGGCGTCTGCACGATCACCGTGTCGGTCAGTCCAACGACTGCAACCACTCGGCCGTCCTCGGCATTGTTGATCACCAGGTTGTCCCGCGCATCGACCAGTACCGAGACGCCGTGGGTGGCGTTGCCATGCTCGTCGCGTGGCAGCTGCTCGCTGAGAGCCGCGAAACCGCCCACATCGTGCCAGGTGATCGGCAACCGAACAGCGACGACCCGAGCGGTCCCCTCGCCTCGGGAGACCGGTTCCATCACGGCATAGTCGACACTGATCTTGAGCAGCGCCGGATAGATTTCTGAGAGTCGGTACGGCGCTGCAGCGAGCTCTACGACCGCAGCGTGCGTCTTCGGCTGTAACACCTCGAGCTGATCAAGAAACGCGCGGGCGCGCCAGACGAACATGCCCGAGTTCCACCAATACTCACCGGAGGCGAGGTACTCCTCGGCGGTCGCGCGATCAGGCTTCTCCTTGAACTCGATGACTGAGAAAACGTCTGGATGATGCGGGATGATCTCGCCCCGCCGCAGGTATCCGTAACCGGTGTGAGGAGCTGTCGGCACCACTCCGAATGTTACGAGGGTCTCCTCGCCGCTTTCGGCCACCTCGAATGCCTCGAGCAACGCGCTCTGGAATGCGGAGAGTGGATGCATGATGTGGTCCGAGGTCACGACTGCGACGACAGCATCAGGATCACGTGCCGCGAGGACTGCGGCGGGCCACGCCACTGCGTTCAGCGAATCGCGGCCTTCCGGCTCGCCGAGGATATTGGCCGGCTTCAGCTCTGGTAACTCGCCGGCAACGATGTCGGCGTAGTCAGCACCCGTGCAGACCAGCACCCGGTCCGGCGGAACAAGGCCGTCCAGCCGCTCGTACGCGATGCGGAGCAGGCTCTTGCCGCCGACCACCCGGAGCAGCTGCTTCGGCATGTCTTGCCGGGACAGCGGCCAAAGGCGCTTTCCCGATCCGCCTGCCATGATCAGCACGTAACGCATGCGGACAGGGTAACGGCGCAGCGTTCAGGTGGATGTGGTTGCTCTTACGCTGGGCGGCTATGAGCACCCTCATCGCGGAGCGACTGCACCAGCGCGTCAGGATCGACGGCTCTGCGCCGCTCCTCACCTACTACGACGTCGACTCCGGCGAGCGCGTGGAACTCTCTGCAACCAGCCTCAGCAACTGGGTGGACAAGACCTCGAACCTGCTGGTGGATGAGGTGGCTGTCACCGCGGGCGACGCGATCAGCATGCCGCTCGCCATCGAGGCACCGGGCCACTGGATTACCGCGGTCTGGCAACTTGCTTGCTGGCAGCTCGGCCTGATCGTTGATCTCAGCGAGGACCTGCGGGTCCCTGCTGTCGTCACGGGTCGGGGCTGGCAGGGACATCACGCTCGGGATGTCTTCGCATGTGCGCTGCATCCACTCGGGTTTGGGTTTGCTGAGCCGCTAACCGGCGGCGTACGCGACTATGCCGTCGAGGTGCGCGCGCACGCGGATCGATTCTCCGGCCCGTCACCCCAGGCTGATGCGACCGCATGGGTCGATCCCGTGCGGAGCCTGAGCCAGGCGGATCTTGTCGAGGTCGAGGGGCCGCCATTGCGCCGGCTGGTTCGGGCCACAGATCCGTGGGTCACGTGCCGTGACGGTGTGGTGACGGCGCTGGTGACAGGAGGGTCAGCAGTCGTCGTGGTGGGTGGGGAACCTGATCAGCTGACTCGCATCGCCGACACGGAGCGGGTAGCTGGCGCCCCCAAGTGAGAACTGCTCGCCCAAAATCGCGACGCTCGCAGTTCGTTTCGACCGACCCCAGGCTTCGACAATGACGAGATCAGAGTTCGCCGGCAAAGATCGGTGGCAGCAGGAGGAGCATGCTGAGCGACCACGTGATGTGGGTGAGAATGGGCGCCAGTATGCCGCCAGAGGCTCGTCGCTCCAGGGCCACCACCGTGCCGAGGAGGGCTGCCGCGAACACCAGCACCAGATTGCCGCCGGCAATGGTTGCCAACGCATAGAGGACGGTGGAGATCAGCACCGGGTGCCATACGCCGATAGCGGCGAAGAGCGCGCCACGAAAAAAGAGCTCCTCAGCGATGCCATTGACAAGTGTGATCACCAGGATGATCCAGAGATTTCCCAGTCGGGCGTAGCCGAGGACGTCCTCGGTCAAGCTGGCGAGTGCGGGGACGGTACGGATGACGAAGGCGCCGATGATGAAGAGCGCAGCCAGCAGCAGACCTGACGCGATGGGTGTGATGATCGGACGCCGCAACGTGCCACCACGCAGGATGTGCCCCAGATGGAGCGGGCCGGACAGCAGACTCCCGAGCATCCAGGTTGCTGCTAGACCGAAGGTCAGCGGGTAGAAGGCCGGATCTCCCTGCCGTACCGAGAATGAAAGACCCAGCAGCGTCGCACCGACGGCCAACGTAATGCCGACGACTATGCGCCGACGCAGAAATGCCGAGTCGGACTGCACGTGGTCGCGTTCCACCTTGTCGATCAACACCGGCCGGACGATGTCCACCGCCCGCCTGACCATGTCCCTCGGGCCGGTGCTCACGACTTCGCTCGGGCAACGGCTCGCTCTCGGAATGCCTCACGAACCGCGTCGTCGTATCCCATCGGCATTCCCGGAACGATTTCGGCTATGGCGTAGTCGGTCACGATCACCTCGTTGCTCATCGAATCGACAAGATTGCGGGCGGTCGCGGTGTCGACGTCAGTGACCAGTGACAACCAATAGGAAGACAGCCGGGGAGTCAAGAGCGGCACGGGAAGCATAGGGAGTTGCCGGTGATGGCGCAGCTGGGCCACCCGCCGCATCATTTCGGCGTAGGTCAGGACTTCAGGTCCACCGATCTCGAACACTCGTCCCTTGGCTGCCGCCGGCTCGAGCACGCCGACCAGGTAACGAACGACGTCGGCCAGGGCAATCGGCTGGGTGCGGGTAGTCGCCCATTTGGGAACGATCATCACAGGTAGGTGGGCAACGAGCTGGCGGGTGATCTCCCAGGAAATGCCGCCGTGTCCGATGACGATTGCCGCTCGCAAGACAGTGGTGGGTGCGCCACCGCTGGCCAGCAGGTGCTCTACCTCTCGCCTTGACTTCAAATGATCCGACAGGTTCGCGTTGTCTTGACCCAAACCGCCAAGGTAGATCACTCGCTCAAGACCCGCATCTGCCGCCGCTGTTCCGAACGACCGGGCAGCCGCAGCGTCTTTCTCGACAAAGTCCTGCCGTGCCAGCGAGTGCACCAGGTAGTACGCGGCGTCGGCGTCAGCGAGTGCCGAACGGAGACTGTCCGGTTCGGAGACGTCGCCGAAGATCGGCTCACCCGCACCTGAATACGTGTCAGGGTGTCGCGTCATCGCCAAGACCGAGTAACCCGCGGCCTCGAGCGCTTCGGTCAAGTGAGAGCCCACAAAGCCGGACGCGCCCGTGACAAGCACCTGTTTGGCCATCAGAGTCTCCTTGGGAGGACATGATCACTGCACTTGATGGGTTATTCGCGCCCGATCCCTCAGGCGGTTGCATGCCCATAGGTATCCATGGATCACTTACCCACAACAAGGTCCTACCAATGCCGCTTGGAGTCGGCAGCGAGAACTCCAACCCCAGGGCCCAACGACATTTCCCGTCCTAAGACGGCAAGAAAGGGTCCTTGCGGCCCAATCAACACACGTTTCCCGTCTTGGGACGGCTGCCGCGGATGCACCCAGCCGCGAGCTCCGATCATCAACGTGTGTTGAGGACCTTAAGAGACGCTCAGACCTCTTCGACGGAAGCGTCGGCCGCCGAGCGCTTCACCGACGCGATGCCGTTTTGAGCGGCCGACTTACTGGAGTAGCCCTCGCCGCCGGTCGCGATTACTTGTCCATTGGTGGCCTTCAGCCGCCAGCGGTATTCGCCATTGGGGCTTTATAGAGCTCGAACTTCGCCATGCTTGTGCCTTCCGTCGAGAAGGTGGCGTATCGCCTGATCAGCAGCGTAGCCTCAAGCGTCCTGAGACGGCACCCCAGCTCTATTCCGGTTTGCCCTGGCCGCAGCGGCCAGCCTGGACAGTCACATGTTCTGCGGAAAACCCAAGTTCAGACCACCGTGACTCGGGTCCAGCCAACG
This sequence comes from Propionibacteriaceae bacterium, assembly GCA_035535155.1. GTDB lineage: Bacteria > Actinomycetota > Actinomycetes > Propionibacteriales > Propionibacteriaceae > Microlunatus. The sequence continues at coordinate 4,413 of DATLQP010000133.1, read as the reverse complement.
TGAGGTGATCACCTTGCCGCGGGTGAAGAAGTGCAGCCCCTCAACCCCGTGGGCATGGGTGTCACCGAACAGGGAGTTCTTCCAGCCGCCGAAGGAGTAGTACGCCATCGGGACCGGAACGGGCACATTGATGCCGATCATGCCGACCTTGACCTCATTCTGGAACTGCCTGGCGGCGCCCCCGTCGTTGGTGAAGATCGCCGTGCCGTTTCCGTACGGGTTGTCGTTGATCAGCTTCACGCCTTCCTCGTAGCTGTCGACGCGGACCACCGACAGCACCGGCCCGAAGATCTCATCGGTGTAGATGCTCATGTCGGTCGTCACATGATCGAACAGCGTCGGGCCGACGAAGAATCCGTTGCCATCCGCGTCGACGCTCGGCTTGCGCCCGTCCACGACCAGCTCCGCTCCGGCAGCCTCGCCGGCGTCGACGTAGCCCGACACCCGGTCCTGGGCCTGGGCGGTCACCAGCGGCCCCATATCGCAGCCCCTGGTGCCGTCACCGGTTCGCAGCCCGACCGTCCGCTCCTTGATCTTGGCCACCAGCTCATCACCGATACCGCCCACCGCGAGCACCGCGGAGATCGCCATGCAACGCTCCCCTGCCGAGCCGTAGCCGGCATTCACCGCCTGGTCGGCGGCAAGATCAAGATCGGCATCCGGCAGCACCAGCATGTGATTCTTGGCACCGCCGAGTGCCTGTACGCGCTTGCCGTGGGTAGTCCCGGTCTCGTAGACGTATCTGGCGATCGGGGTCGATCCGACGAAGGAGATCGACTGTACGTCCGAGTGCGTGAGCAGCCCATCAACGGCCACCTTGTCACCGTTCAGCACATTGAACACACCGTCGGGAAGACCTGCCTCCTTCCAGAGCTCGGCCACCCACAACGCCGCCGTCGGCACCTTCTCGCTCGGTTTGAGCACGACGGTGTTCCCAGCGGCAATCGCGATCGGGAAGAACCACATCGGCACCATTGCCGGGAAGTTGAACGGGGAGATGATGCCCACGACACCCAAAGGCTGCCGCGTGGAGTGAACATCGACCTTGGTCGAGGCGTTTTCGGTGAAGCCGCCCTTCATCAGATGCGGAATACCGCACGCGAACTCGACAACCTCCTGGCCGCGGCTGACTTCGCCGAGCGCGTCAGAGAGCACCTTGCCGTGCTCGGAGGTGACGATCGCCGCCAGTTCCTTCTTGCGCGCATTCAGCAGCTCGCGGAAGGCAAAGAGGATCTGGGTCCGCTTGGTCAGGGAGGTGTCGCGCCACCTCGGGAACGCGGCAAATGCCGCGGCGACAACCTCGTTGACGTCGTCTTGCGAAGCGAGCGCGAGCTGTGCGGTGACCTCACCGGTGGCCGGATTCGTCACGTCGGAGAAGCGTCCGCTGGTGCCTTCGAAGATCTCGCCGGACTTCCAGTGGTGGAGGGTCGTTGCCATGGCTGTTCCTATCTGATGATGCTGGATTCTGCTAGGTGATGATCATGATCAGTTGCTGATCTTGTCCGACCGGATCTTCCCGACTGCTTCGGATCCGAAGTGCTTGTCCATCAGTGCGAGTGCCTTGTCTCGCTGGCGCTCCGATACGCCTCGGGCGTCCTCCTCCCAGCCGAAGACGCAGCTGCTGAGCACCCCGTCGAAACCGGCGGCAGCGAGCGCAGCGAAAACTGCGTCATAGTCGACCTCGCCCATGCCCATCTCCATGTGCTGGTGGACCCGGGTGGGATTCCCGGGCGGATTGGAGATATAGCGCAGGCCGTTCGAGGTCAGGTGATTCCAGGCGTCTGCCAGGTGGACGTAGCGGACCTTCTCGCCCGCTGCCTCGATGATTGTCGCCGGGTCATGGCCTTGATGAAATGCGTGCGGCGTGCAGTACAGGAAGCCGATCCAGTCTCTGTTCAAGCCGCGGATCATGTTCACCGCTTCCAGCCCGTCCTCGATGAAGTCGTCGGGGTGCGGCTCGATGATCAGCTGCAGACCCTCGCGCTCGAAGATCGGCAGCAGCTCATCCATCGACTTCATGAATTGAGCTTCGGCGGTCTCGGGCGCCTCAGGTCTGCCGTTGAATTCAGAGTTGATCACCTCAACCCCAAGATCGACGGTGATCTGGATGACCCGCTTCCAGGCGCGTACGGCGGCCTGTCGCTGCTCTTCGTCCGGACCGGACCAGCGCAACACCGGTAGTACGGACGCTATGCCCACATCAGCATCGCCGGCGATCTTCTTCAGTCTCTTGACCCCCGCGTCATCGATGCGTGGATACTTGAAGAACGGCACGAAGTCCGCCTTGGGCGAGAGTTCCATCCAGTCGTAGCCGAGACTGGCCACGATGTCGGGTAACTCGTAGACCGAGCTGCTCGAATAGAACATCTGAGGGTCGAGTGCGAGCTTCACGGCCAAGCCCCCTCTAGGTCCGGCGCCTGTATCCCGGCGTGCGGCTCTTCAGGCTCGATGGATGCCACGTCGCCGCCTGCGAGACGAACATGGATCTTCACGCCACTTCGTACGGCCAGCACGCCGGCCTCGCAGACTGCAACGGCCGCATAGCCGTCCCAGGCGCTCGGGCCGTCTATCGTTCCGGCCTTCGCCGCATCCACCCACCGCTGCAATTCGACGTCGTACGCCTGCCCGAAGCGTTCCACGAAGCTGGGCGTGAGCTTGCCGCCCCAGCGGCCGTCGGTGGACTTCAGCTGCAGGTTCTGGTCCAGGCCGATGAACGCGCTGCCTCTCTCGCCCACGACTTCAGTGCGCACCTCATACGCCACGCCGGTCCGGACGAAAATTTCATCGGTGACAATCGCTCCCGACTCGGTCTCGAAGATCACCAACATCGGGTCATGGGTGCCGTGCGGGGCATTGCTTGTCGCAGCCCCCTTGATCACCTCGACACCAGTGATCTCTTCGCCCAGCAGGAACCGGACGGAGTCGACCTCGTGCACCACCGAATCCCTGATCATGAACTCCGAATTGAAATGATCACCGACCGCCGGGTTACGGTGAGTGCAGTGCACCATCAGCGGCCTGCCGAGGCCGCCGTCGGCAATTAACTGCCGCAGTGCGACGTACTCAGGGTCAAAGCGGCGCATGAAGCCGACCTGGATGAGCTCCTTGCCGATCGCCCTTTCCTTCTGCACGATTGCGTAAGCCGATGCAATATCCGTCGTGAGGGGCTTCTCACACAGCACGGGGATGCCTCGAGCCAGGCAAGCATCCAGCTGTTCCGCGTGCGCGGCGCCGGGGCTGGCGATGAGCACCGCATCCACGTCGGGGTCGTTGATGGCGGCAAGCGGATCAGTCTCTGCACGGGCTCCGACCGATTCGGCCACCTCGGCTGCCTTGTCAGCGAGGAAGTCGTTGACGACGCTGACCCGTGCACCTCGGACCCGCTTGCTCAGGGCGTCGACGTGGAAGGCGCCCATCATGCCCACGCCGAGAACGGCGATCCTCAGGTCATCGCTCATGGCTGTCTCCGAAATTCGATGGCTGCACCGCTGCAGGAGTTGAGATAGGACATCGTCCGCTTGGCGATGGGCAACGGAAGATCTGGTGAGCACGGGTACAGGTCGTGCTCGATGATGCCGTCGACGTCGCGCCGCAGCCCGGCTATCGCCTCCAGCAGCGGCGGCATGTCGGGCACTCCTAGGGGTGGCTCGATCATTGCGCCCATCCGCACGGCTTCGGGAAACGAGAGGTCCTTGTCCAGCACCTGCTCGACGACCTGCGGGTTTATCTGCTTGAGGTGCAGGTAGCCGATGCGATCGGGATACTTCTCGATGAGCTCCAGGCAGTCGCCGCCGTAGTAGGCGATGTGTCCGGTGTCGAAGCAGAGGTTCACCCATTCTGGATTGGTCGACTCCAGTAGTCGCTCGATATCTGGTTGATAGCCGATGTGGCTATCGGCGTGGGAGTGAAACTGCACATGAAGGCCGTATTCCTCAAGGATCCGGCGGCCGAGCTCATCCAGACCGCTCGTCTTCTGCTTCCATTGCTCTGCGGTGAGCTCACGATTCTCAACCGGCTCCCCCGTTTTGTGATGCCGCCAGACCTCCGGAATCACCACGATGTGCTTACCACCGAGTGCTTGGGTCAACGCCGCAACGTCGGTGACCTGGGTCCACACCGCATCCCAGGAGTCGGGCCGGTGTAGATGTTCGAATACGGTGCCTGCCAGCACACCCATTCCGTACTCATCGAGCTGCTCGGACAGCTTCGCCGGATCCGTCGGCAGATATCCGTACGGGCCGAGCTCGATCCACTGATAACCGGCTTCAGCGACCTCGCGAAGGAAAACCTCCGACGGCACCTGCTCAGGATCATGGGGAAACCAGACTCCCCACGAGTCCGGTGCAGTGCCGATCGTGATCGTGGATGACACATATCCTCCTTACAGAAACAGCTTTTGAGTGGCCTTGTGCT
>DATLQP010000132.1:0-4545 GCA_035535155.1 Propionibacteriaceae bacterium | reverse complement strand
GCCCTTTGGGGTGTGGCGTTCATTGTCTTTGCCGAGTGCGGCCTCTTCGCGATCTTGCCGGGCGATTCGCTGCTCTTTACGGTCGGGCTGCTGACGGCGACGGGGGTGATTCCTCACAACTTGGCGTTCGTCTGCATCGTGCTGACCATTGCCGCAGTGCTGGGTAACGTGAGCGGCTACGCAATCGGCCGCAAAATCGGGCCACCGCTGTTCAAACCGCGATCCGGGCTGTCAGGAAAGATCTTCAAACAGTCCTACGTCGACAAGACCCATATCTTTTTGGAGCGTTACGGCAACCGTGCGCTCATCCTGGCGCGCTTCGTGCCGATCGTCCGTACGTTCGTCACCTTGGTGGCTGGCGTCGGCAAGATGAATTTTCGGCATTTCATCACCTACACCGCAATCGGTGGCGTGCTCTGGGCGTGCGGGGTGACCATCGCGGGGTACTTCCTCGGCAACATTCCCTTCATCAAGAACAACATCGACTCGGTGCTGGTCTTGATCGTGGCCGCCTCGTTGGTTCCGATGGGGGTGGAGTACCTGCTGCATCGGCGGCGCCGGAAGCAGGAATCGGCCGCCGCTTAAGCCAGCACCCTTCGACAGGCTCAGGGCGCATAAGCGGTATCAGGGCGCATGAGCGGCATCAGGGCGCATGAGCGGCATCAGGGCGCATTGTTCGTAGCCACGTCACCTCGCGGCCTTTGGTGACACTCCGCGGTAGTCCCAACTGACGCGGAGTGTAGGTAACCAACGCGAAGTGGTGCCACAGAGCAGGAAGCCGTGCTATGGAGCAGGCTTGGTGATCTCCAGCAGCGTTTCAAGATCATCTCCGCTGGGCACCCAGGTGCCGGCAGCGACATTCTGCTTGACCTGCTCGGCCGACGTGGCACCTGCGATCACCGAGCCGACAGTCGGCATTGCAGCCAGCCCTCCGATCGCGACCTCGAGGAGGGAGAGGTCTCGCTCGGCCGCGTACGCTGCGAGCGCCTCGACCAGATCGAAGTTCGCCCGCTCGAGCCGCACCCTATTCCGGCCCAGCCGACTGCCTGGCGGAGCGGGCTCGTCGCGGTGGTATTTGCCGGTCAGTAGTCCAGAGGCCAGCGGAAAGTACGGCAGCAGGCTCATGCCCGTGTGCTCCAGCGCAGGCACCAGCTCGGTTTCGACCGAGCGGTTGAGCCAGGAGTACTCGTTCTGCGCGGAAATGAACGCCTCGTAGCCGCTGGTCCGCGATGTCCAGTCCGCGTCGACCACCTGCCAGCCGGCAAAGTTTGACGAGCCGATGTAGCGCACCTTGCCCTCGGACACAATCTCGGTGAGAGCAGCGAGCGTCTCATCGATCGGCGTGTGGGGGTCCGGCTCGTGCAGCTGGTAGAGGTCGATCCAATCGGTTCCCATGCGACGCAGGCTGCTCTCGACCGCAATTCTGATGTAACGGCGCGAGCCGCGGGCCCCCCAATCCGGCCCGTTCGTCCCTCGCATGTCCGAGCCGAATTTTGTCGCGATGATCGCCTCGGCGCGTCGGGAGCCGAGGGCCTTGCCGAGCAGGATCTCCGAGCCGCCGGTATTGCCGTAAACATCGGCTGTGTCGAACAGGGTGATACCGGCGTCCAGTGCGGTGTTCACCACGGCAGGGACGTCCTCGTCGGGCATCCGGGAGCCGAAATTGTTACAGCCGATTCCGATGGTGGAGACGGTCAGGCCAGAGGGCCCGAGCTGCTGATAGGTCATCTCCGCGGGCACGTACGACCCCTCGGATGGCTACTGCTGGTTTGGATTTTGTGGCCCGGTTTCGGGCGGCATGTAGCCGCCCTGCTGGGGTGGCTGATAGCTGCCCTGCTGGGGTGGCTGATATCCGGTCTGCTGCGGCGGCTGCTGGTACTCCTGCGGATTGGGCAGCGAGTCGCTGGGCCGATCAAGCTGCGCCGGTTGCTGGGGGGCCGCCTGCTGCGGCGGAAGCTGAGGCTGCTCGGCATCGCCGCGGTAGGCGATCTCACCGAAATTCACGTCCGGCGCTTGACGTACGGCCGGCTCGTCGACCTGGAAGTAAGTGGCCTTCTCGAACTTGAACATGCTGGCGATGATGTTGCTCGGCACCGATTCGACCTTGGTGTTGTAGACCCGCACGTTCGCGTTGTAAAAGCGGCGGCCTGCCGCAATCCGGTCTTCGGTCTCGGCGAGCTGCCGCTGCAGCTCCAGGAAGTTCTGATTGCTCTTGAGATCGGGATAGGCCTCGACGCTCACGATCAAGTTCCGCACCGCACCGGACAGCTGGGCCTCGACGTCGGCGCGCTGCTGACTGGGCAATGCTCCCTCGGACTGGGATAGCTGCTGAGCCTGGCTGCGGAGCCTGGTGATGTCCTCGAGAGTATTGCGCTCGTGCGCGGCGTACGCCCGGACGGTCTCGACCAGGTTGGGAATCAGCTCATACCGGCGGTTCAGCTCGACGTCGATCTGCCGCCAGGATTCCTGGATCAGGTTGCGTGATTTGACGAAGCCGTTGTACGAGCCCATGCCGATGAGCGCGAGAATGACGACGATCACCAAGATGATGATGATCACGGTGATGGCGGTACCCATCAGATCTCCTTAGCATCTCCGAGCTTGAGGCTTGAGCCCACATTCACCCTAACGGGTGTGCTCGGCAAACGCGCTCCCGAGGCCTCACTCCAAGCCCAGGTCGCGCGCGGAGATGGCTGCGCGGTATGGCAGCCCGACAGCGTCGACAGCATCCTTGGCGCCGGTGTTGCGGTCCACGATCACGGCGACTCCGATGACCTGGGCTCCCGCCTCGCGCAGCGCCTCCACGGCAGCCAACACCGATGCGCCCGTGGTGCTGGTGTCCTCCACGGCGAGGACGCGACGGCCCGTCACGCGTGCGCCTTCAATGCGTTGCTGAAGTCCGTGCGCCTTGCCCTGCTTACGAACGACGAATGCGTCGAGCCGGTCGCCTGCAGCGGCCGCCGCATGCAGCATCGCTGTGGCAACAGGATCAGCGCCGAGGGTCAAGCCGCCGACCGCCTCGAACTCCCAATCTGCAACCAGGGAACGCATCACACGGCCGACAATCGGTGCCGCCGCACCATCCAGGGTGACCCGGCGCAGGTCGACGTAGTAGTCGGCAGTACGTCCTGAGGACAGCGTGACTTCGCCCCGTACGATCGCCAAAGCCTTGATGTAATCCATCAGCTGGGCAGTGTCATCGGCAAGCCTCGGCGTACTCACGATTCCGCACTGTATCGCGCGCGATAGATGGCGAATTGCATCGGGTGAGAAGACTCTGACCCTGGTGATACGTGGGCCTGACTAGGCGCTCCGATCGTTGACCTGGAAGCCGGTCAGAGTCACCGTCGGTACCAGTCTTCCAGAACAGGGCTCTGACCTGCCACGATGCTTCCACTCTCATCAGATGAACGATTCATTCATCTGATGTTGCGGTTGGGGGTGGCTGTTGTGGAGCGTTCGTGGCGTGGTCCTGGATCGGGATTCAGCGATTCACCGCCGAGTGGCCGTGGTCGTGGCGTCCTGTTGATCTTGAAGGAGTTCACCTCGGACCTTTCGCGGGGGCAAACTTCCTTGGAGATGCCTCGGTAGAGGTGTCGGATCGGGCGGGAGCCGTTCGTAGCAGGGGTGAGAGGCGGGCCGAACGGGCCCGCGAAAAATCTGAGGAGACAGAGATGACGCGGTACCTGATGTCGGTCTTCGGGCCGGCTGAGTACAAGGAGTACGGCAACTACCCCTCCGAGGAGGCGATGAAGCAGGCGCTCGCAGACACGGGCGTTTTCAACCAGCGACTGCAGGAGGAGGGCTACTGGGTCTTCGCCGACGGCCTGGGGCCGGCCACGACCGCGACCGTCGTCGACGGACAGGGTGCCGAGCCGGTTCTGACCGACGGCCCTTACCTGGAATCGAAGGAATACCTCGGCGGCTTCTGGATCATCGAGGCTCCCGACCTCGACGTGGCGCTGACGCTGGCCGCCGAGGGATCGAAGGCCTGCCGGGGCAAGGTCGAGGTGCGTCCCTTCGCGAGCGAGTGACGCTCGTCACCGAGGCGATCACCCGGGTCCACCGCGAGGAGTGGGCCCGGGTGGTTGCCGTGCTGAGAGGCGCTTCGGCGACCTGGACATCGCCGAGGAGATGGCGGCGGAGGCGTTCGCGGTCGCCGTCGAGCGCTGGCCCAGCGACGGCGTACCCCCAAATCCCGGCGCCTGGATCACAACTACCGCTAGCCGGCGCGCCATCGACCGGCTGCGCCGCGGGTCCCGTCGTGACGACAAGCAGAAGGAGGCTCAAATGCTGTACGACGACACCCGGCCTGAGCCGCCCAACGTCTTCGAGGAGAGGGCGATCGACGACGACCGGCTCGGCTGATCTTCACCTGCTGCCACCCGGCCCTGGCGATGGAGGCCCGGATCGCGCTGACGCTGCGCATGGTCGGCGGGCTGACCGTATCCGAGATCGCCCGCGCCTTCCTGGTGCAGGAGGCCACTATGGGTCAGCGGATCACCCGCGCGAAGGGCAAGATCAAGGCGGCAAGGATCCCGTACC
>DATLQP010000131.1:0-17606 GCA_035535155.1 Propionibacteriaceae bacterium | reverse complement strand
AGCCATGGGGCGGCTTACGAAGTTGCCCTGCTCGTCCAGGGTGGTGAGCATGGCGATCTTGATATCCCTCATCAGCTCGGCGACCTTCGTCGTCTCCTCGGTATTCGTCATCCTCACTCCTTCGTCATGATCTTCGGCTTGGATTCCATACCCAATTCGGGCGGCGCTATCACGTGGAGCCAGTGGTAGCCGAGCCCGATACGAATCGCTGGAAGGCGAAGAAGCTCGCCACCAGAGGTCGGACCTGGTCGTGTTTGGCGAGGGCTTGATCGATCCGATGTGCCGCGGCAGCAGCGCAGGGTGTTTACTTGGCCGCTCGTCGAGGTTTCGGCGCCGCTGGAGTGTGTGGCCCTCCGCCCTGCATGTGGGTCTCGGCCAGCCGCCCGAGAGCCATGCCAATGATATAAACCAGCACGACGAGGATCGGCCACAGGGCGCCGCCTAGGCCGGTCATGGTCGTCACAAGGAGAGCCACCAATGCCAGCCCGCAACCGGCCAGGTTGGGCTTGGAGCCCAGGTAGTCGAGGATGCGCGTGCTACTGGTAGCCACGGATCTCCTTGAACGCGTCGGCGAGGTGATCGTTCTTGGCCTCGATGAGCTTTCCTCCGGTGAGGTCGGCGACTGAGCCCAATGCCTTGGGGTCGGCGGAGCCGAACTTGACTGTGAACGTCGGGACCGCACGGACCGGCCGCGGAAGATCTCGGTAGTACGCGCGGAACTGGCCTGCTTTGATTCCGCGGTTGGTCTCGCCATCGGTCATCAGGACGATCGTGCTGAGTGCGCCAGAACGGTCCGCGGTCTGCTTGGCAGCCAGGCGATACGCCGACTTGAGCGCGGAGTACGTTGCGGTGTTGCCGCCCGGCTGGAGATCACGTGCGGCGGACCGAATGTCGCTGAGAACCTGCCGGGAGCCACCCGCCGGGATAGCAAACACCCGGGGTAGCCGTGCGGTGTCGGAGTACCCGATTAAACTCACTTTCTCCGCTCGCGAAACACGGCAAAGCCACTGGAACTGATCTTGCCGTGCCCGCCCGCCAGCGAGATCAGGGAGCGGCGCACTGACCTGATCCGGTTGCCCCGCATCGACCCCGACAGGTCGAGCACATAGATCGTCTGGGTGGCACGTCGGATGGTGTTGAGGTATGCGGTGATCAGATCATCGGCAACGGCCCGCTGAGCCGGAAACGGCAGCTCGACAAGCATGTGCTGGCCGAATCTTCTGTCAGGCTTGACACTCGGAATGGCTGGGCGACGCGAGGTCTGATCCATGATCATCTTCTGGGCCACCGGGGTCCGCAGCCAGTCGGTCAGAGGTGAGTAGGCGTCCTTGGTGCGATTGTCGGCACCGTTGAGCAAGGTGAGTGGGTAGTCCGCCGTGATCACTCCGTCCTTGGGGGTCACGATCGTCAGCGGCTCGGAGAGCGCATCTGAAGCGTTGAGGCCGAGTAGCACTGACTCATAATTGATGATCCCGTCCGGGCCGCCTCGCTGGCCTGACTTCTTGACGAACTGATCGGCGAGCCATCCGGACGACCCCGAGGTCATGGTCTGTGCGGCGAAGAACCTGCGCAGATCTTGGGCTACAGCCGTTGTGCGTTGCGCATCCAGCGCGGCGCCGCCGCCCGACAGCGCGGTCGCTACCCCGACCAGCGCAGAGAAGCCGCTGTTGGATGCGGACGGGTCGGTCATTCCATAAGTGAATTTCTTCGCCTCAGCGGCCTGTGCGATGCCGCTCCAGCTCGGCGTCTTCTTGTCCCAGCCGAGTTCGTGGGCGACCCGGCGCTTCACACCGAGCACGACCGGCGAGGCCATGATCTTGGTCGACGCTGCTATGCGCTTGCTGGCGTCAGGGATCAGCGAGAGATAGCGGTTGGAGGAGAACCAGATCAGGTCGTAGTTTTCAGCTGCTTTGCCGGCCGCGACGGCCTTCGATCCCTCCAACGTTCCGGTGTAGTCGAACCGCAGGCGAACGTTGGTCGCCTTGCTGGCCTCCTCCAAGACGCCCGTCATGTCCTTGACCTCCGAGCCGGCGAGCACCCGTAGGGTGACGGGTTCACTCGGCCGGCTCGGCGGTCCAGGCGCGGTGGTCTTCGCAGGCGTTGAGTCAACGCGCGAGCTCTCGCCGGCGGGCGGAGGCGTGCAAGCAGTCAACAACGCCAGCAAGCAGGCCGCGGCGATGACCACCGCGACCCGACGCGGATTACAAGTCCTCATGCGTGCGGTGATCAATACTGCTTCTCCAACGCTGCGATCATGGACTCGAGTACCTCGTAGCTAGGCGGCTCGACGATGTTCATCAGCTCCGGCGGCAACGCCACCTGAGCTTTCGTCAGGGTGTCGCGGAAGGTCGTGGGGTTGGTTGTGCGGAAGCCGTACTGCGCGGCGAGCCGTTGCAGATCGGGATCTTGGCTGAGCAGCTCGCCAACCTTGGCGCCTTGCTTGGTGAGAGCGAGAACGGTGTGCTTAGACAGCACGTCTGGCGTCGGATACATCAGCACCATGTCTTTGCTGATCGACCCGTCCTTGCGCAATTGGCGGTCGAGAAACAGCGACTCGTACGTCAGCAGGATCGGCGTCTTGCCCTCACCCAAAGCGAGATAGTCCTCGAAGGGAGCTTCCGTCGAGGATTCGGTGAAGCCTTGCCCAAGGAAGAGACGGCGCATGGCCGGCAACACGGCAGACGTCTCGTTATGCGAGGAGACAATGCGGTTCCCGTTCGCGGCGTAGCTAGCCATCGCGAGATACATGGCGGCTGAGTTCGATCGGCGTACGTCTGTGGTGGTCACCAAGATCGCTTTCGTCGCCGGATAGGAGGTATTTCCAGGGATCTGGTCCCAGCGGGTGCCTTTCGCGACGAGCTTGAGATAGGCGTTGACGTCGAAAGTCCAGTAACCGGCCGGAGCCTTCTTGGCAACCCCTACCCGTTCCAGGAGATCGACGATCGGCTGGAAGGACACGATCGCCATCGGCGAGTAGAACGGTGAGTAGACCCCGAGAGTCTCGGTCTTGCGCTTGATTCGCTCTGCTGCTGGTGCCGAGGAGGGGAACGCCAAGTCGTATGCCTTGAGATCGGTTGAGGTAGCGATTTCCCGCGATCCTGCGGTGTCTACATCAACTGAGATGCCGGAACGAGCGAAGATCGCCTTCACATCCGGATCAGCGAAGAAGGCCTTCTTCTCGGAGCCGACGACGGCGCGTACCGCGGCAAGATTTGCGGGGCTGCTGGCGCCTTGTGGTGAGGCGGCACCTGCGCGGCTGGGCAAGCGCCCGCCGAGCAGCTGCCAAGCCCCGACACCCAGCATTCCTAGCACGAGCAAGGTAGACAGGGCCACGCCGATGATCCGTCTCACACGCAGACGTCCTCCCCCGAGGTCTCACAACCCGAGGCCGCAACGGATCCGCCTGGCCTCCAGGAGTTACCGCCTCTGATTTACGGACATGACGACATTTCCAGGGGAAGATGAACATCGCGTGACGTCGGGGTGAACTGTGGTCAGGACGCCCTGGTTCGGCACACCATCCGTTTCCGCGCACACGCCCACGAACGGGGCCGGTCAGCTTAGGCCCACGAACGGGGCCGGTCAGCCTTGGGCCCGGTCAGCCTTGTTCGACAACCTTCTTGAGGCTGTCAAGCATCATCTGCCAGGTGGCTCCGGAATGCTCGGCCTCTTCAGCACTGCTGCTGTTGTCCTGAGTGAGCCGTACCGTGGTGCCGCCATTGGTCGGCTCCAGTTCGTAGCGCACTCGGTGATAGTTTTCCGGCCGATCCTCCTGGCCGGTCAGCGGACTGAAATGAGTCAGCTCCAGTCGCCGACCCGGCTCGAAGGAGATGATCTCTCCCTTGTCCTCGTACGCCTTGCCCTCGAACTCACCCTTCCAGGTAATCGGGCTGCCCGGCTTCCAATCGGTGCTCACTTCGGACCCGAACATGTACTGCCGGATCTTCGCCGGGGTGGTCAACGCCTCCCATACGTCCTCGGGCTGAGCATCGATCTCGCACTCCGCGGTCGCAACATGTCCTGACATGACAGTCCTCCTCGCGACTGAAAATACCGCTCCCCGTGAGCGGAACTCCTTCATCTGACATACCCGTCGGTCTTCGCGATAACCGAATCGGGGCCGTGACTGCCTGAATTCAGGCACGCGTCTCGGTCGCCACCCGGATTCCAAGAGCGACCAGGACTGTGCCGCTTCCTGCGTCGAGGGCACGGCGTACCCGCGACCGGTGCATGATCGGCCCGAGCCGGTGCAGGGCCGCCGCGTAGAGCGAGAGCCAACCGAACGTCATCAGGCAGAACACCAGTCCGAGTGGAATGAGCGCGGCAAAGCTGCCGGCGGCTGCTGGCACGAACTGCGGAAGCAAGCTAAGGAAGAAGGCAGCCATCTTGGGGTTGGCGAGATTGCTCAGAAATCCTTGCCGCACCGCCTGCCACGCGCCAAGCTCTGGCTGTTGGGGCTTGCGACGTTCGTGACCGGGATGGCCGCGCACGGCGGCCACAATCGACTGCACCCCGAGGAAGACCAGGTACGCCGCGCCGACGATCTTGAGCGCTGTAAAGGCAGCCTGGGATGCCTGGATCAGGCCAGCGATGCCGATGCTTGCTGCGATTGTCCAGACCAGCTGTCCGGAAGCGATTCCGGCAGCCGTGCGTACGCCGCCGCGCCGTCCGCCGATGATCGAGTTGCGGATGGTGAGCGCCGTATCAGGGCCCGGCGTACAGATCACCACGGCGCAGACGCCGAGATAGGCGAATACCTCAGTCACCATGGCGAGAGCCTCTCACCATTCTCTCCGTTATCAGACTCCTTCATGATCATTTACAGCTCAAGCATGGCCTGCGGTGGTGACCGTCCCCAGGGTAAGTCGCGGCTCCCCTTCGAGGATCTCGCTGACCCGGTCGACCTGGCTTTTCAGAGCGTCGTGCTGATCAGAGCTGAGCCGTGTGAGCGGCTCGACTGTTACGTCAATCCACCGGCCGGAGCGACGTTGGTGCCAAACGCCAGCGACCACGCCATCAATGATCAACACCGGAAAGTTGCCAGCCTGGCCGGACGGCGCGCGGGCCCGCGGGGTCGCCTTTCCGGGAAACAGCGGGTCTCGTGGATGGCTGCCGACGACGTACGCGTCAAAGTAGGGCAACAGCAAGACACCGCCCGCCGCCGCCTCGGCACTCGGCATCTTCGTGTCGCCCTTCGCTACCCAGGCCGGTGCGTCCTCAAAGACTGCTTCGGTCAGCTGCTTCTTAGACCGCTCGAACTGCTCGATCGCCCAGGTCGGTGGAGCACCAATCCACTGGGCAAACTGCTGCGGCGTCGCCGGCCCGTACGCGTACAGGTATGCCGTGATCACCTTGGCAACGGCCTCCTCCCGTGGTGCGGGCGTGAAGCCCGGCAGCCAGCGATGTGGGTTGGTATAAGTCACGCGGCGTCCGCGGTTCGGGCCGAAGCACAGCACCCCGCGGTGACTAGCTGTTCCGACGGTCTGCCGCCACCGCGGCCAGAAGTCCTGGAACGCCGGCATCACCCGATCGCCTGCCCAGGCTCCGACTCGGTCGACGATGGCCTCGTCCAGCTCATCGATGGTCAGCTCACCTTCGTCGAGCGCGTCACTGATGGCAGCCACGATCTCTTCGGCCTGCTCCACTGACAGACGTACGCCGTCCGGAAAGGGTGAGCGGGCAGGGATAGCCGAGAGCGCAGCCGTCCATATCGGAAGATCTTCGGTGGCCAGCAGATGCACGGTGCCCCGCGGGCCGTGCATCTTGATCAACCTGTGCTCGCCCCACAATGCGCGCCGGACAGTCGCACGAGTGGCTCCATGAATGCGCAGCGCAAGCGACAACTCAGCCGCCGACAACACCTGCGCGTGAGCACCGCAGATGGCACCGGCAATCTTGGCGGGATCGGTTCCCGACGGCGCCGGCGGTAGCAGTGCGTGCCGCTGCAAGCGTCGGAGGTTGGCTGCGGGCCACGCCATCTTTCGGTTCATCGCGCTCACCAGTCCCGAAATTCGCCCATCGTTCACCGCGCCCGCTTACTTGAGAAATCTAAGGCGCCGGCCGGGCCCTGTGGAAACGTCTCGCGGAGTTTCGTTGGGTCTGGCACCGATGTTCGTCGTCGGAACTCGCCGCGATACAGATCATGCAATGTGGGTACCGACGAAATCGCGTACTCCGCGCGCGGAGGACGATAGCTGAACTTCGGGAGGACGTCGCGGGGCGGCTCTCCCAGAGATCTGTCGCAGTCAAGCTCAACCGAACTTCATGTGGCTGAGCAGTGTGAAAGACGTTGAATGCCATCAACTCGCACACCGAGGAGCACCTCGCGCAGTATCTCGAGGAGCGTGCCAAGTTGTTCGAGGCGGAGCGCTATGCGTCGGCGTATCCGCTAAACCTGCATATCGGCGAAGCGCGAGTAATGGCCTTGGAATGCCACGGTGATCAGCTTCGTTGGGCCGTTGCGATGCTTGGCCACGTCGAAGTCGGCTTCGCCAGCACGGTCAGAGTCCCGATCATAAAGATCAGGTCGGTTGAGCAAGATCACTACATCAGAGTCCTGCTCGAGGCTGCCGCTCTCGCGAAGATCAGAAAGCATCGGCCGCTTGTCGGTGCGCTGCTCCGGGCCGCGGTTGAGCTGGGACAGCGCAACGACCGGCACATCGAGCTCCTTGGCGAGCAGCTTGAGCTGCCGAGAGAATTCGGAGACTTCGAGCTGCCGGGACTCGACCTTCTTGCCCGAGGTCATCAGCTGGATGTAGTCGATGATCACCAACTTGAGATCATGCCGTTGCTTGAGCCGTCGCGCCTTCGCGCGAATTTCCATCATGGTCAGGTTCGGCGAGTCGTCGATGAACAACGGCGCGTCGGAGACCTGGCCCATCTTCGCCGAGACTCGATTCCAATCTTGGTCACTCATCCGGCCGCCTCGAATGTGCGACAGCGGGATGCTGGCCTCTGCAGACAGCAGCCGCATGGTGATCTCGATCTGGCTCATCTCAAGGCTGAACATGACCGACGTCAGTCCGTTACGGATTGATGCGGAACGCGCAAAATCCAGTGCCAGGGTTGACTTCCCGACCGCAGGTCTCGCCGCAATGATCACCATCTGCCCCGGATGCAAGCCGTTCGTCAGCTCGTCGAGATCGGCGAACCCGGTCGGCACACCCGAGAGCCCGGCGCCGCGGGACTCGATGGCCTCCATCTCATCCAGCGTCGGCTGCATCAGCTCCGACAGCGGCTTGTAATCCTCCGCCGCCCGTCGCTCGGTGACCGAATACACCTCGGCCTGGGCGCGATCGACGATGTTGTCGACATCGCCCTCCGCGGCGTACGACATCTGCCCGATGCGTATCGAGGCCTCGACGAGTCGGCGCAGGATTGCCTTCTCATGGACGATCTGGGCGTAGTAACCAGCATTGGCGGCCACCGGCACACTCGCGAGCAGGGTATGCAGGTACGGCGCGCCGCCGATGCGCAGCAGCTCGCCGCGCTTTCCCATCTCGTCGGCGACGGTCACCGCGTCAGCCGGCTCACCGCGTCCATAGAGGTCGATTACGGCGTTGTAGACCTGCTCGTGTGTGGGACGGTAGAAGTCGGCGCCGCGCAGCACCTCGACAACATCGGCGATGGCGTCCTTGCTCATCAGCATGGCGCCCAGCACGCACTGCTCGGCTTCCATATCCTGCGGCGGCGTGCGATCAGACTGCGTGCGATCAGACTGCGTGCGATCCGAGCGGCGAGCCTCGTCGCTGTAGGGCGGCATCACCTCGGCAACACTCACCCTTACTCCTTACAGATCCGCTGGACGCTGCCCCCGAGCCCGTTGGACACCCGCCCAAAACACCAATCGAATACGTGTTCGGAAGGCTAGTGACAGGCACTGACACGTACGCGTTGCGTGACGCTGGGTGGGTCAACGCGGGCAACCGTACGCCGCCGCCGCCGGCCTGAACAGTAAGTTGTCCACAGGGCCTGTGGACAACAAATCATGTGCTGTGGGGGACACGCGGTGCGCTTGTGTAGACCCTGGGTACCGACCTGGGGACCGGCGCTGATCCGTACTCGCCAAACAGGATCTGACAAGCAGAAATGCTTGTCCAGACGGCGTGGATGAAAGTTCCTGAAGGGCAATCTCACGACTTGGATGGTGCCCGGCGGTGAGCTGGGATTTTCCCGACCGGAACGTATTACCCACAGCTTCATCCGCAAGCTGTTGAAAACCCAGGAGGCCTGACCCGAGACATTTGACAAGACATCGTCACATGTCCTTACGACATGATCGACTTGACGTGGAATATACCCTTAGGGGGTACCTGAGAGAGATCAAGGAAGGCTGATGCCTGATCACGACAGCCATCACGGCTACATTGCCAGCAAAGACGACTACCTTAGACGACTGCGTCGCATCGAGGGCCAGGCTCGTGGTTTGCAGAAGATGATCGAGGAAGAGCAATACTGCATCGATATCCTCACCCAGGTGTCTGCAATGACCCGCGCGCTCCAGTCGGTCGCTCTCGGCTTACTCGATGAACATCTCAGCCACTGCGTCGTCCGTGCTGCGGCCGAAGGAGGCGCAGAGGCCGGCATCAAAATCGAGGAAGCCTCCAACGCGATCGCGCGTTTGGTTCGGTCGTAGTCCGTCTCATTGCTCCCTATCTTGCCAAGAAGGAAAGAAGGCCCATGTCCGTCACCAGCCAGTACGTCGTCTCCGGAATGCACTGCCACCACTGTGTGAGCTCGGTCACTGAAGAGGTATCTGCGGTCAGTGGAGTGACCGACGTCAAGGTTGATCTTGACAGCGGTCAATTGATCGTGATCAGCGACACCGATATCCCGATCGAGAGCATCGAGACGGCGGTGGACGAGGCAGGTTACAGCCTCGCTACCGCATAGGTCTCGCAGACCGAAGTCGACAATCACCGGCTGATCATGAATCCACCCGCCAAGCTCGTAGCCTTCTTAGCCTTACTGGTTGGGGTCTTTGGCCTCTCCTACGTCGCTGGCGGCCAGTCTCAGGCCCTGCTGGCGCCGGTGCAGATCCACAACTCCGAGATGCTCCCGCCGGCTAGCACCGCCGACGGTTACGCGCTGAGTGCTGTGGAGCCGACCCAGAAGCCAGGCAAGGACGTGCCGGTCGAATTCAATTTGACAGCGCCTGGTGGCCAAGTGTTGTCAGGGCTCGATGAGGACTCGGGCGAGCATCTGCACCTGATCGCCTTCCGCCGTGATCTCACCGGCTATCAGCACTTGATCGCACAGCAGGGTGAGCAGACTTCATGGTGGGCGTTGCTCAACCTGAAGCCAGGTCCGTGGCACGTGATCACCTACTTTCAATCACCGGCATTGGGCCGCGAGATCACCTTGACTACCGATTTCATGGTCAGCGGCGGGTATCACCCCACGCCGCTTCCACCGCCGGCCAACCAGGCCCAAGCCAAAGGGGTCACGGTCACACTTGCCGGCGATCTGAGCACCAGGGCCGACAGCAGCACTGCCGCTACCGTTACCGATCGTGGTCAGCCCGTGATCGACCTGCAGCCTGCCCACGGCGCTCTGGCCCATGGTGTGGTGATCAGGCCGGCCGACCTCAGCTATCTCCATCTGCACTCGAATTCCCAAGGCAGCGGGCCACAGCTGGATTTCTTCGGCAGCTTGCCGGACAAAGGCAGCTACCGGATGTTCGTTGAGTTCTTTCGCGTCTCCAGCGACACGCCATATGTGGCCGCGTTTACCGTGCAGGCCGCCCGATGACCGAACTACGCGTCCCCGTTCAGACGATCGAGCTCGACGTTCAGGGCATGACCTGCGCATCCTGCGCGGCGCGCATTGAGAAGAAACTCAACCGGCTCGAAGGTGTCAACGCCACCGTCAACTATGCGACGGAGAAGGCGACGGTTCATGCCGGCACTAGCACGACCACCCAGACCTTGATCGAGACCATCGAGAAGACCGGCTATCACGCGACGCTGCCGGCTGAGAGCCCGCGTGACCCCGATCTTGAGTTGCGTCGACTGCGTCGTCGGCTGATCATTACCGCTGCGCTGAGCGTGCCGGTGATCATGACCGCAATGGTTCCCGCCTGGCAATTCCCCTGGTGGCAGTGGATCTCGTTCGCTCTGACCTGCGTCGTCGTCACCTGGGGTGCTTGGCCGTTCCACCGCGCCACGCTGCTCAACCTGCAGCACGGCAATGCCACCATGGACACCTTGATCTCCCTCGGCACCTTCGCCGCGTTCGGCTGGTCGGCGTACGCGCTGTTCTTCGGGGCCGCGGGCGAGATCGGATTCACTCACCCGTTCGAGCTACGGCTGGTCAGGCACGCGCCAACGGCCAATCTCTACCTCGAGGCCGCCGTCGGAATCACCACTTTTCTACTGCTCGGACGCTACTTAGAGGCGCGAGCGAAGCGCCGATCGGGTGCAGCGCTCCGGGCGCTGCTGGACCTGACACCGTCGCAGGCCACGCTGCTGACGTCCGACGGCGAGATGGTCGTCGATATCTCGCAGCTGCACGTAGCTGACCGGTTTGTCGTGCGGCCCGGCGAACGGGTGGCAACAGACGGCGTGATCGTGTCCGGGCATAGTGCGCTGGACACTTCAACCGTGACGGGGGAGTCGGTGCCGGTCGAGGCAGGGCCCGGCGACGCTGTGGTCGGAGCAACCGTCAACACCCATGGCCGACTTGTGGTGGAGGCCACCCGGGTCGGGGCCGACACGCAGCTGGCGCAGGTCGTACGGATGGTAGCGGAGGCACAGAGCGGGAAGGCAGCGGTGCAGCGGCTCGCCGACCGGGTCTCTGAGGTGTTCGTACCCATCGTGATCGCGTTGGCGGTGGCAACGCTCGGCTTCTGGCTCGGCCAAGGCTCAGGCGTCGCCTTCGCGTTTACCTCGGCTGTCGCGGTGTTGATCATCGCCTGCCCGTGCGCGCTCGGACTCGCTACCCCGACGGCCTTGCTGGTTGGCACCGGCCGAGGCGCTCAGCTGGGCATCGTGATCAGCGGGCCTGAAGTGCTGGAATCCGCCCGGCATCTCGACACGATCGTGCTGGACAAGACCGGAACGATCACTGAGGGCCGGCTGGCTGTGTTGGCAGTGACCGCTGGCGGCGGCAGCACCGCGGATGAGGTGATCATGGCTGCCGGCGCCGCGGAGTCAGGCTCGGAGCATCCCATCGCCAGGGCCATCACCGGGTACGCGCGCGCCCGGGGCTCGCTGGCCACCCTCAGCAAGCTTCATAACCGTCCCGGCCTCGGCGTACGCGCCGAGTTGTCAGAATCTGGTGGGCCCGTAGCCCAACCAGATTCTGACAACTCGGTGTTGGTGGGCCGGCACGAGTGGATGGAGGCCGAAGGACTGCTCGTTGCTGAGGAGTTGAGGAAGGCCTACACGGCTGAACAGGCGCAGGGGCGTACGGCGGTGCTGGTCGGCTGGGCGGGCGAGGCGCGGGGTGTGATCGCAGTTGCCGATGTGCTGAAGCCCACGTCTGCCGAGGCGGTACGTCGGCTGCGTGGTCTGGGTCTACGGCCGGTGCTGCTAACCGGTGATCATGAAGCAGCGGCTCGAATAGTCGCGGCCGAGGTCGGCGTTGATGAGGTGATCGCCAACGTGCTGCCCCAGCAGAAGGTCGCCGAGGTGATGAGGTTGCAAAAGGATGGGCATCAGGTGGCCATGGTCGGTGACGGCGTGAATGACGCGGCTGCGCTGGCACAATCTGATCTCGGTATCGCACTCGGCACCGGCACAGATGCGGCAATGCATGCCAGTGACCTGACGCTGATCAGTGGCGACCTGCGGGTGGCGGCGGATGCCGTCCGGCTGTCCCGAGCGACGCTACGCACGATCCACGGCAACCTTTGGTGGGCGTTCGGCTACAACGTCGTCGCCCTGCCGCTCGCCGCAATCGGCTTCCTCAACCCCATGATCGCCGCGGCGGCGATGGCGCTGAGTTCACTGTTCGTCGTGACCAACAGCCTCCGCCTGCTGAGATTCCGCTAGTTGATTGCGCTCTGGCGGGCGGCCCGCAGATTCGCCTCCTTCGTCGCTCGCGAACATGCCCTGTCTTCAACGAAACCAGGCCGCGAGCTCCTGCAGTCGGCGAAGCGGACCGCCCGTCATAGCGCCGAGGTCTTCCGCACGGCATACCGCAAAGTGGCGAAGTCCGCCCCGTACGCCGTGGCCTCGAGGAGCTGCAACGGCGGGGTGACGATCCTGCGCGGTAGCAAGGGTGCACCGGAGCCGAGGAACACCGATGCGAAGCTGATCAGCACCTCATCCAGCAGACCCTGATCATGGAACTGTCCGACCAGATCACCGCCACCGACCAGCCAGATGTTCCGGCCGCCGGCCGCCCGCACCATCTCCTCGTGAATCGGCGCCACCTCACCGGAAACGAACCGGATGTCTGGGCCTTCGACCCGAGGCAGTTCTCGGCTGCTGAAAACCCAGGCTGGGAGGGAGTACTCCCACTTGCTCGGATCAGTGAGGAAGCCGGTGTGATTCGCGACCCACTCATAGGTCGTCGAGCCCATCGCGATTGCCCCGACCTGCGCGATGAATTTTGGATAGTGATCTTCCATCCCGGTCTGCTCGCTGAATTGGAAGAGCCAGTCGAGCGAGTTGTCAGAGTCGGCGATGAACCCGTCGATGCTGCTCGCTGTGTAGTACTGCGTAGCCATGGCACCTGAGCTTGCCATGTATGCACCCTGAGCTTGCCGACGGGCGGATCGTGGGCGTCGACGGGCTCAATCCTGCAAGCTACGCGTGGTGGGCCGCCTCATGCTCCTGGTGGCCCACCGGCTCGAGCTGAAAGGTGCAGTGGGAGACGTCGAAGTGTCCGCCCAGGCATTCGCCGAGCCGGTCCAGCACCTCGCCTGAGCGGCCCTCGCTAATACAGGCGTGGTCCACGATGACGTGCGCCGACAACACGGGTACGCCGCTGGTGATCGTCCAGGCATGCAGGTCATGAACGTCGACAACACCGCGTACCTGCTTGATGTGATCTCGCACCTCAGCGATGTCCACTCCCCGCGGAGTCGCCTCCAACAGCACGTCAACGACCTCGCGGAGGAGTGACCAGGCGCGCGGGATGATCAGCACCACAATCGCCAGCGAAGCGATCGCATCGAAGATCGTCGAGCCAGTGATCAAGATCAGCACGGCGGCGACGATCACCGCCAGCGAGCCGACAAGATCACCAAACACCTCAAGGTAGGCACCACGCATGTTCAGGCTCTTCGACTGAGCCGGACGGAGCACCAGCAGCCCGGCCACATTGGCGACCGCACCGACGACCGCCACCACTAGCATCAGACCACTGTCGATCTCGGCGGAGCTGCGCAACCGGTCGACCGCCATGATCAGCACCCAGACCGCCACCCCGACCAGCAGCAGGGCATTTCCCAGGGCAGCCAGCACCTCGGCCCGCTGCAACCCGAAGGTGCGCCTCTCGGTGGCGGCGCGGGTCGCCAGAGAGGCCGCGATGAGGGCCAAGATTAAACCCGTCATGTCAGTCAGCACGTGTCCGGCGTCAGCGAGCAGTGCGAGCGAGCCGGCGATCAGGCCACCAATCACCTCAGCGATCAACACCGCACAGGTGATCACCAGGACGATGATGAGCCGCTTTCGGTGGGCGCCGGTTGCGGTCATCTCATGGTCGTGTCCGCTTCCCAAGTCACCCACCTCCTGCACGCCGACTTATCAGAATCTAGCTGGGCTATGGCCCACCTAGATTCTGACAAGTCGGCGAAGGGCCGCCACGAGTTGGTCGGTGATCCCGGGTTCGCGTACGGCGATGCGGATCCAGTCAGGACCGAGCCCCGGGAAGGTCTCGCCGCGGCGTACGGCGAAACCGTGCTCCCGTAAGGCGAGCCGGATCCAGCCGGGTTCGTGATTGCCGCGTACGCCGCTGGTGTCGAGGAGCACGAAGGAAGCTTGAGGCCGGCCGGCCGGCTCAAGACCGAGGGGGATCAACTGGTCCATGAGGTAGGCACGCTGACCGGACATCTCCTTAGTAGCCTCAGCGGCGAGGCTTCGTGCCTCTGATGTCAGGCAGGCGGCCGTGGCCGCCAGCGCCGGGGTGGAGACTGACCACGGCGGCTGTTGGCGCTGCAGCGCGGCGATCAACATCGGGTCACCGATCACATAGCCGGCGCGCAACCCGGCGAGCCCCCAGGTCTTGGTCAAGGACCGAAGCACCAGCAAGCCGGTCATCTCGTTGCCGATCATGGTCTCGGTTTCACCCGGCAC
The DNA here is from genome assembly GCA_035535155.1 of Propionibacteriaceae bacterium. Classification (GTDB taxonomy): domain Bacteria; phylum Actinomycetota; class Actinomycetes; order Propionibacteriales; family Propionibacteriaceae; genus Microlunatus. The sequence goes on along the minus strand of DATLQP010000131.1, from coordinate 3,363 downwards.
GCAGTCCATGAACGCCTCGTCGACGACGAGGACACGTCCAGGCCGGCGTAGCGCGGCGATCACCGCTGCTGGATGCAGCACGCTCGTTGGGTTCGTGGGATTGCCGATCACGACAAGATCGGCCTCCGCAGGCACCTGGTCGCTGTCGAGCCCAAAGTCCGCGGCGGCCGACAGAATGAGCCGTTCGGGCCGGTGGCCGGCTGCAATGAGCGCTGCCTCGGGTTCGGTGAACTGCGGATGGATGATCAGCGGCCGCGCGGCGCGCAATGCGCGGGCTAGCAGGGTGAATGCCTCCGCGCCGCCTGCACTCGGAAGTACGTGATCGACGGCTACGTCGTGTGCTGCCGCTATGGCTTTCGTGGCGGCGTCGGTGTTGGGATATGCAGCAAGATCCTTCGTCGTCTGATTGATGATCGTCGAGAGCCAGTCCGGCGGTGCCGGCAGGCGGACATTGACAGCCAGGTCGATCAGGCCTTCGGTGGCATCGCGATCTCCGTGGTGTCCAAGATCGTGAACCGGTCGGTCCAGAGTCCTCGCGTGATCATGGACGGCGTTCGCGAAGCGTTGGGCGAGCTCCGGATGTCCGGCCCAGTGGAGGTGCAGGTAGCTGGCGTGCAAAGTTTTCCGACCGATCCCGGCCGGGTCGGCGGAGAAGCCGATCGGCTGACCGTCCATCAGCCACGCAGGGGCTGCGCCGCTGTCCGGTCGCACCGCTGTGCGATGAAACTCATGCCCGTTGACCTGGCTCCCAGCGGCAGCCAGAAGTTGATCATGATCTGCGCTCATGGTGCGGTAGCTCAGTGTCAGCCGCTCACTCATGACCGCTTCCGCATCGATCGCCCCGACCATCGGCCGCCGATCGAGGCTTCGGCACAGATAAATGAGGCCGGCACACTCAGCCACCGTCGGCATGCCAGCCTCAATCGCCGATCGAATGGCTGAGAGCAGTGCCTCGTTGACCGCCAACTCCGCAGTGTGCACTTCCGGGAATCCGCCGCCGAGATAGAGCCCCGCCGTTCCGGGAGGAAGCTCCTTGTCCACAGTTGGGTCGAAGATCACGGGTTCACAGCCGGCAGCTCGGAGCAACTCGTCGGTCTCGGCGTAGCGAAATGTGAAGGTTCGTCCAGCCGCGATCGCTACGACTGGGCGCGCACTGGAAGGCGGCCGCACGTGGTTGGCAGCAGACCACGGCTCGGCCTCCAGGGCGGGCGCCGAATCCGCGATGGACAAGATCGAGGTCAGGGAGACGTGATTACGAATTCGTCTGGCGAGCTGGGCAACCGTCTCGGCCGCCTTCTCATGCTCGGCCGCCGGCACCAAACCGAGATGCCGGGACGGGATCTCAATGCCGGCATCGCGCGGCAGCACCCCGAGCACCTCGAAGCCCGACGCCTGCACGGCCGCGACGATCTCTTGGGCATGTCGTTCGGATCCCGCCTTGTTGATGATCACGCCACTCAACCGGACGCTCGGGTCGAATGTGTTGAGTCCATGGACGATGGCAGCCGCGGTACGCGAAGTGTGAGAGATGTCCAGCACCAAGATCACCGGGGCTCGGACCAGGCCAGCGACGTGCGCAGTGGAGGCGAATCCGTCCGTGCCCATCTGCCCGTCAAACAGCCCCATCACGCCTTCGATGACCGCAATATCGGCGGGCTCTGGCGTGTGCGCCCCATGCAGCAGTAGCGGCGCTATCTGGTTCTCGCCGCAGAGGTAGGGATCGAGGTTACGTCCGAGCCGACCGGTGGCTAGCCTGTGGTAGCCCGGGTCGATGTAGTCCGGACCCACCTTGAATCCCGCAACTTTCAGTCCTGATAGACCAAGTGCGCCCATCAGTCCGGTGGCCACGGTGGTCTTGCCATGTCCCGAACCAGGTGCGGCGATCACCAGACGCGGCAGTGTCGTCGCCGAGTGCGCTGACTCGGCATCGATCACCACTCGATCCCCCGCTGGCCCTTCTGCCCGTCGTCGAAGGGATGTTTGATCTTGGTCATCTCGGTGACCAACTCAGCCATCTCGATCAACTTCGGGTCAGCCCGGCGACCAGTGATGACCACGTGCTGGTAACCGCTGCGATGCGACAAGGTGTCGAGCACATCCTCGAGATCCACCCAGCCCCAGTTGATCGGATAGGTGAATTCGTCCAGCACGTACAGGGCGTGTTCCTCAACCGCGAGCCGGCGCTTGATCTCCTGCCAGCCCTCCGCTGCGGCAGCGGCGTGATCATCATCGGTTCCGGCCTTGCGGCTCCACGACCATCCGGCACCCATCTTGTGCCACTCGATGGAACCACCCCGTCCGGTCGCATCGTGCAGCTCGGCGAGTGACTCCATGGCCGTTTGCTCGCCGATCCGCCACTTGGCGGACTTGACGAATTGGAAGACCCCTACCGACCAGCCCTGGTTCCAGCCACGCAGGGCGAGGCCGTACGCCGCAGTGGACTTACCCTTGCCGTCGCCGGTGTGAATGATCAACAACGGCCGCTGCCGCCGCTGCTTGGTCGTCAGCCCGTCCGCCGGAATGGCTTCCGGTACGCCCGCCGGCATCAGGCGGCCCTGCGCTGGCGTACGGCGCGGATCAGTTGATCAGCAGCGACCTCGTCAACGGTGAGGTATTGCGCGCCAAGGTGGACGCTCAGCGTATGGGCCAGGCCGAGCGCCAGCCGTCCCGACTCGCAGTCGATCACCAACGACGCCACGCCGGTTCCGCGCAGTTGGCCAGCGATCAGCAGCGATCGGGCGACCGCGTCGGGTCCGTGCGTGGCGCGCCCGTCGGTGACGAGCACGAGCAACGGTCGGCGGTGCGGATCGCGGACCCGTTCCAGACGCAGCGTTTCAGCCGCACAGAGCAGGCCCTCCGCCAGCGGCGTACGGCCCCCGCTCGGCAATTCCTCCAACCGTCGCGCGGCAATGTCGACCGACGACGTCGGCGGCAGCGCAAGCGTCCCCTCAGCCCCACGGAAGATGATCAATCCCACCTTGTCACGGCGCTGGTACGCATCGAGCAGCAGGGAGAGGGCCGCGGCTTTGACCGCCGCCATACGTCGGCGGGCGCCCATCGATCCAGACGCGTCGACAACCAGCAGTACCAGATTGGACTCGCGGCCCTCGGTCACTGCGAGCCGCAGGTCAGGGACGGCAAGCCTGAGTCGATCTGCCGGGGCGCGCCCCCGGGCGGCCTGGTGTGGCGCGGCGGCGCGGATGGTTTCGGTCAGGTGCAGCCGACCGTTGCTGCTGCCCGCCGGCGTCGCACCTACCGTTCGCCCGGTCGAGGTCAGGGCGCGGCTACGGCGCCCAGCGTCGCCGGCACCCACCCCGGGCGCAGTGAACAGCCGTGTCCGATAGGTATCGCCCGCCGCGGCGA